>JBBIIS010000052.1:0-18616 GCA_037446375.1 Bacteroidota bacterium
TAAATATTCCTGCCGGCGTTGGCAAGGGAATGCAGATGACAGTCAGCGGAAAAGGTAACGCACCCCGCCGTGGAGGAATTGACGGCGACCTGCTTGTTGTAATCGACGAAGAGGAGCATGACGAACTGATAAGAGAGGGTAATGACCTTATCTACAACCTCTTTATAAGCGTCCCAGATGCAATTACAGGTACTAATGTTGAAGTTCCTACAGTCGAAGGCCAGGTTAAGATCAAAATAGAAGCCGGCACCCAGCCTGGAAAGATATTGCGCTTAAGGGGTAAGGGCCTCCCCGAAGTAAATGGCTATGGACGGGGCGACCTGCTCGTAAATGTCAATGTATGGATACCCAGGACCCTCACTAAGGAGGAGATGAAAATAATAGAGAAGTTCAGGGACTCAGAATCATTTGTGCCTAAGCCTGACAAGGATGACAAGGGATTCTTTGAAAGGATGAAAAACTATTTCCAATAGACCGTTTAAAGGCAGTTAATTCTCCGTTTACCGATTCTTTCCGTCAGTTTACAGAATACATTTTCTGAACGGCCGCACTATAACCACATTTGTATTCCCATATTAAATTACCACAGGATTAAGAATCTTACACTGTGATAATATGGCTGTTTTGTTGATGCTTTATTGATTATATTTACATCCAATTTATTAAAAGACAAAAACTAATCTATGGAACTGTTTGAAGCAAAGAATGTTTCCAAGCAATTTGGGTCATTTACCGCCCTTGATAATGTAAGTGTTGCTGTTCCTCCACAATGCATTTACGGACTCCTCGGACCAAATGGGGCAGGAAAAACTACTCTTATCAGGATAATAAACCAGATAACTGGCCCTGATACCGGGGCACTGTTCCTTAATGGGAAAAAACTGATGATCGGATATCTCCCTGAGGAGAGGGGCCTGTATAAAAAAATGAAAGTCGGTGAACAGGCTCTCTACCTTGCCCAGTTAAAGGGCTTATCAAAACAGGAGGCAATGAGGCGCCTGAAATACTGGTTTAAAAAACTCGATATTGTGGACTGGTGGGGCAAAAAAATTGAAGAACTCTCAAAAGGTATGGCTCAGAAAGTACAATTCATTACAACTGTGCTTCACGAACCCAGGCTCATAATTTTTGATGAGCCTTTCACAGGCTTCGACCCTATGAATGCCAATACAATTAAAAACGAGATACTTTTCCTCAGGGAAAAAGGGGCAACAATTATCTTTTCGACACACAATATGTCTTCTGTTGAAGAGCTTTGTGATAATATAACGCTCATCAACCAGGGAAAAACACTCCTTGAAGGAAGAGTGGATGAAATCCGTAAGTCATGGGCAGGAAATGAATATGATCTTGTCTTTAATGGCCATGTAAATGTAAACGGTAACAACCACTACAGCATTGTCAGCCAGGTCGCGGAGAATGGGAAAAGCCTTGTCAGAATAAAAACAGGAAATACACTTCCTACAAATGAAATTATCAATGCAATGATGCAATCTGGAAACATAATCTCATTCAACCCTGCCCTTCCGTCAATGAATGAGATCTTTATAAGGGTTGTCGAAGCTCAGAATGCATCTACAAAAAATTCATCAAAGTAAAAATTCCAGCTATGAACAAGATATCAGTTATTATAAAAAGGGAATACGTCACCAGGGTAAGGAAGAAATCATTTATTATCATGACACTTCTGGCTCCTGTTCTTATGGCTGCTTTAATTGTCGTTCCAAGCCTGCTTATGATGAACAAGGAGGCTGATCATAAAAAAATCGCTGTTATTGAGGAAAAGTCAGATATGTTCAGAAATGTAATACCAAATACAAAAGATGCTGAGTTTGTCTACCTGAAAGATGTCAAAGTTGACGACCTGAAAAATAATTTCGAGAAAGCTGGCTATTACGGTATCCTTATTATTTATCCTGAGATTGTTACTGTTCCGAATGCAATACGCCTTATCTCAAAAAAACAGCCTCCTATAGATCTTCTTGATCATATTGAAGGTTCACTTGAGAAGGAGATAGAGAGACAAAAACTTCTGTCGTATAAAATCGATAATCTTGACGAAATAATGAAAAATGTCACAACCAAGGTTTCAGTTGAGACAGTTAAGCTTGATGAACAGGGGAAAGAGGAAAAAACAAGTACAGGGATATCAATGGCTCTTGCATATATAGGCGGTTTCCTGATGTATATGCTCGTTTTCATGTTCGGAGCGCAGGTTATGAGAGGTGTTATTGAAGAAAAAACAAGCAGGGTCGTTGAGGTAATTATATCCTCGGTCAAACCAATTCAGCTTATGCTTGGTAAGATCATTGGCATTGCCCTTGTAGGCCTTACCCAGTTCCTTATCTGGATAATGCTGACAGCTGTTATGGCAACAGTTGTCAAGACATCGGTTCTCCCAAAGGGAAATATGCAGGAAGTTACCCAGAATGTCCCCCGGAACCTTATGTCCGGAAATAATCAGCCGGTTGCTGTTAATGGTGATGTTCAGAACACCGCCTCAAAATTTTCACCTGAGTTTACAAAAATATTTTCCAGCGCACTAAATCAGCCATGGGGTCTGATCATCATCTGTTTTATATTTTACTTCATAACAGGTTACCTTCTTTATGCTTCAGTCTTTGCCGCTATTGGCTCCGCTGTTGACAACGAGACAGAAACGCAGCAATTTATGCTGCCTGTCACTATTCCTATTATACTGGCACTTTTTGTAGCCATGAGCGTAATGCGGAACCCTGAAAGCTCCGTTGCATTCTGGTTCTCTCTGATACCATTCTTCTCACCCATAGTTATGATGGCAAGGATACCTTTCGGGGTTCCTTACTGGCAGATCGCGATATCGATGGGTCTGATGATTGTTACATTCCTTGCATTCGTATGGATGGCCGCCAAGATCTACAGAACAGGCATTCTCATGTACGGGAAAAAAGCATCGTGGAAAGAAATGTGGAAATGGCTGCGCTACTCGGGATAAGACAAAAGGAAAAAGATAAAAGTAAATGTCCAAGATACTGGTTATTGATGATGAACGATCCATCAGGAACACCCTGAAGGAGGTCCTTGAATATGAAAATCACCAGGTCGACCTGGCTGAGGATGGCCCCACCGGGATCGGACTCTTCTCGGAGAATGCTTACGATGTCGTGCTCTGCGATATCAAAATGGCAAAAATGGACGGCATAGAGGTGCTTCAGAAGATAAGTGAATCATCACAGGACGTACCTGTAATTATGATCTCGGGACATGGAAATATTGATACCGCGGTCGATGCTATAAAAAAAGGCGCCTACGATTTTCTCGAGAAACCTCTCGACCTTAACCGGCTTCTTATTACAATCAGGAATGCCATGGACAAGTCGAGGCTTATAACGCAGACACAGGTTCTGAAGAATAAGGTGAGCAGGATGTACGAGATCGTTGGTGAATCAGCAGCCATAAACCTGGTCAAGGAGATGATAGACAGGGTTGCTCCCACCGAAGCAAGAGTGCTTGTGACCGGGGCAAACGGAACGGGCAAGGAGCTCGTCGCTCATCAGATACACGAGAAAAGCAGCAGGGCAAAAGGACCTTTTGTCGAAGTAAACTGCGCTGCAATACCATCAGAACTTATTGAAAGTGAACTGTTCGGCCATGAAAAAGGATCTTTCACATCTGCTATAAAACAGAGAATAGGTAAATTTGAACAGGCTAATGGAGGAACTCTCTTTCTTGATGAAATTGGCGATATGAGCCTTTCGGCCCAGGCAAAAGTGCTGCGTGCACTCCAGGAGAATAAGATCACACGCGTTGGTTCCGATAAGGATATTCATGTCAATGTGAGAGTAATCGCTGCAACAAACAAGAATATTAAAAAGGAGATCGAAAACAATACATTCAGAGAAGATCTCTACCACAGGATAAGCGTTATACTGATCCATGTCCCTGCACTCAACGAAAGAGAGGATGATATTCCCATACTCGCAGAACATTTCAATTCGATCATCTGCAACGAGTACGGAATGAACAGGAAGAATATAAAGAAAGATGCCATAAAGGAACTTCAGAAAATCGAGTGGACAGGGAATATAAGGGAATTCAGAAATGTTCTTGAGCGACTCATCATTCTTTGTAAAGATGATATTACGGGAAAAGACGTAATTACATACGCGCTTCCCGTATCAGGTACTAATATTTAACCCACTGTGTCTCTGTACAACAAAAAGAACTGACACAGAGTAACACTGAGAATCACAGAGTTCCACAGAGCAGAACAGTTTATAATGTTTAGGATCGAAAAAGACAGCCTTGGTGAGATGCAGGTTCCTGCAGAGGCGCTCTTTGGAATACACTCCTTAAGAGCAAGGGAGAACTTTCCTTCTGATACACGCTTCCAAATTGAATGGTACAGAGCCGCCGGACTTGCAAAGCTGGCCTGCTATGAGACATACAGGAGGTTCAGGGATGCTGCATTGAAGAAATACCCCGGGGAATTAACATTCAGAATTATTGAGGATACTATCCTCGATTCACTTATATCTTCAGCCAGAGAGGTCTCTGAGGGAAAGCACTTTGAAAGCTTCATTGTACCTGCAGTTCAGGGAGGCGCAGGCACAAGCATAAACATGAATATAAATGAGATAATTGCCAATCTTGCCCTTGTAAAAACAGGCTCTCAACCGGGCAATTACGAACTCATCGATCCTCTTGAACATGCAAATATCTTTCAGTCAACAAATGACGTAATACCCACTGCTCTTTCAGTTGCGGTACTTTTCCTTCTCCGGCAGCTGGAGGAAAATATAAACATTCTGCGCCAGAAGACTGAGGAGCTTGAAAAAGGCAGCAGGGATAAGCTGAGACCTGGGTATACTCAGATGCAGGAGGCGGTTCCCTCCTCTTTCGGAATCCTTTTCAGTTCATATAATGATGCTCTTTCGCGTGACTGGTGGAGGGTATCAAAATGCTTCGAAAGGATAAAAACAGTTAACCTCGGAGGCGGGGCAACCGGAACTGGAATGGCAGTACCGCGCTTCTTCATAATGGAGATCATATCCGAACTCAGAAAGGTCACAGAACTACCTGTTGCGCACAGTGAAAACCTGCCTGATGCGACTTCAAACCTTGACAGATGGGTAGAGGTCCATTCAATCCTTAAAGCCCATGCTGTCAACCTCGAAAAGATCGCAGGTGATCTGCGCCTGCTTTCGTCAGATATAGTCTGCGATCACCTCCTTTCAATTCCTGCAAAGCAGACAGGAAGCTCAATAATGCCGGGCAAGGTCAATCCAGTTATACCAGAATATATTATTTCTGTCAGCCATAAGGTTTATTCAAACGATCAGCTCATAAGCTCCTTATGCGGACAGGGATGCCTTGAGCTCAATGCATATCTGCCTGTTATAGGATATTCTCTGATTGAGAGCCTTAAGCTGCTTATCTCAGCAGATAAAACATTGACTGACAATCTTCTTGCTGGTATTTTAATGGATCATTCTGCAGGTTATGAGGCACTTATAAAGAGCCCGTCAATAACAACCTCTCTTGTTCCATGGTGCGGATATAATAAAGCCGCCGGGCTGGCAAAACTGATGAAGGAGAATAAGATCGACGTATTTCAGGCCAATGGAATACTAAAGGTCCTGGATGACATTACCCTGAAAAAGATCATCGAACCTGGCAATCTCCTTAAGCTTGGCTTTTCGCTTGAGGACCTCCGATGATATATCTTTCCCCGGTTCATTGGAATTAAATTGCTAATTTTGACGCAAGATCTTTTCAAAATGTCAAAGGGCAGGGAATCAAAACCACATATTGGAATTTATGGCCGCCGCAACAGCGGAAAAAGCAGCCTTATTAATGCTCTTGCGGGCCAGGATATTGCTATAGTCTCTGAACTGGCCGGCACAACAACGGATCCTGTTAAAAAATCCTTCGAAATTACAGGTTTTGGTCCTGTTATATTTGTTGACACTGCAGGTATTGATGATACCGGAGAGCTAGGATTAAAAAGAGTTGACCGTACATTTAGAACACTCGATGCAATTGATCTTGCACTTATTGTCATTGCAGGCAATTCGTGGGATTGCAATGAGACTTCTCTGATCACGAGATTCAAAGAGAAGGAGATTCCATTCATTGTCATCCACAGTAAATCTGACATTTCTGCTCCTTCACGGGATTTTAATGACAAAATCGAAAAAATAACGGGCAAACAACCGATTGAATTTTCATCGCTCGACAAAAGAAATTTCGATGACCTTATTATTGCCGTAAAGAAGGCCATCCCGGAGAGATCATTCAGGACCCCTGTCCTTCTTGGAGACCTTATCAAATATGGGGATATTGTAATTCTAATTACCCCCATCGATGTCGAGGCGCCTGAAGGGAGGCTTATCCTGCCACAGGTACAGGCTATAAGAGATATCCTCGACAACGATGCGATTGCAATAGTTCTGAAGGAACGTGAAGTTGACGCCTTCCTGAGGAGGACTGGCATCCGTCCGGCACTGGCAATAACAGATTCCCAGGTTTTTGTAAAGGCAGATGCAGCAATTCCGTCAGATATTCCGATGACAAGTTTCAGTATAATGCTTGCAAGGTTCAAGGGTGACTTTGAAAATTACCTGAAGGGTACCCCAAAAATATCCGATCTGAAAGAGGGCGACAGGGTTCTTATACTTGAATCATGTTCGCATCATGTATCGTGCGATGATATTGGCCGTGTTAAAATACCACGTTGGTTATCTTCCTTTACCGGCAAGAAGCTGAATTTTGATGTTGTGGCAGGGCTTGATCCTCTGAAACGGCCGGTGACAGATTACTCACTTGTCGTTCAGTGCGGCGGCTGTATGCTCACCAGAAGGCAGCTTCACAACAGGCTTCATGATGCGATCAAGGCAGGAATCCCGGTCACCAACTACGGAATGACGATAGCTTACGTGCAGGGTATATACAAAAGGGCTATTGCGCCCTTTGTAAAAGAGAGTCAGTCTGGAGAATTATATCTCTGATCAGAAACCTCTACCTAAATCCCTCGCTCCCGGGAGAGGGGGATAAGAGGGGGAGAGGCTAGAATCTGAAGTAGATAAATGGCATAACACCTGTCGACCTCATCTGCCAGAGTACAACGGCAAGCAGAAGCATAAATGCAAGCTGCCCGATGAGAGGAGTCTTTATAAAGAATCCCCTGTAAGTTTCCTTGATCTTCTCAGGCAGAAAATGAACAAGGTATCCTGTTAAGATCAGCAGGAAAACCTGCCCGTATGCGGGAATTACAGTGAAGTAAGATCCGGGCGAGAAATTGTTCCAGATCTGCCTCAGCATAATAACCACATTGTTCATTGACTCTGCCCGGAAGAAGATCCAGCAGAAATTGACAAAGTTGAAAGTTATGAATATACCCAGGAGTCGTGATGCTGTCCTTAATCTTTCACTTCCCGAAAATATTGAACTTCTTATCCTGTCAACAACAAGAGCTGCCCCATGAAGTCCTCCCCAGATAATAAACCTGAGGGCCGCACCATGCCATAGACCTCCGATAAGCATAGTCAGCATGAGGTTTATGTACGTTCTGATCTTTCCCTTCCGGTTACCTCCAAGAGAAATATAGAGGTAGTCCTTCAGCCACTGGGAAAGTGAGATATGCCATCGCTTCCAGAAATCGGTAATTGAAGAAGCCTTGTATGGGGAGTTAAAATTAAGTGGAAGCCTGAAACCAAGTAATAGTGCAACACCAATGGCAATATCTGTATATCCCGAAAAATCACAATATATCTGCAGCCCATATCCATAAATCCCCATCAGATTTTCAAATCCTGAGTAGAGAGCCGGAGCGTCAAATATCCTGTCTACAAATGTGACGGCGATGAAGTTTGAAATAATTATCTTCTTTATAAGCCCTCTTGAAATCATAAAAAGCGCATGGCTGAACTCTCTTTTGTTCAGGCTGAACTCCTTATAAACCTGGGGCATAAAGACTGAGGCCCTCACGATAGGACCTGCAACAAGATGCGGAAAGAATGAAACATAGAACCCAAAATCCGTAATGTTCCTCACGGGCTCCATCCTTCTTCTGTAAACATCGATCGTATAGCTGAGCGACTGGAATGTAAAGAATGAAATACCTACAGGAAGTATTATAAAACTCGTATCGAAGGTGGTACCAAGGAAGGAATTTGAAACAGATGAAAGCAGATCGAAAACAATAAAATGAGTTCCAAGAATTGAGTTGAGCCCGTTTATAAGAAATGCAGCATACTTGAAATAGGCCAGCAATCCGATATTGGAGACAATGCTTAAAGTGATAAAAAACTTTCTGCTGAATCTCTTTTCAGCCCTGTGAATGAGTATCCCGCATGTATAGTCAATTATTGTTACAAAGACAAGCAGGAAGAGAAACAATCCTCCGGTCTTGAAATAAAAATAGAGACTAACCAGAAGAAGGTATATATTCCGAAGCTTGATCTTTTTGTACACAATGCTATATCCTGCCAGGACAAACAGGAGAAAGATCCAGAAGCCTGGTGTTGTAAAAATGAAAGAATTTGAAGGATCGTAGGTGAAAATGTGCTTTGAGAGAGTTCCTGAAATGCTCTCTCCGAAAGCGGCTTTATTAATAATTGTATCTCTTCGTGCAGGGATTCTGTTTAACAAAGTATCAGTTAGCGGAAGAACCTGTGCTGTTTTCTTTGCTATGTTATTTTTTGCTGTAAAGACCTGTTTTACAAGGAGAGAGGAAAGTGTGTCAGCGCCTGAATTTGTGAAATGGACCAGATCGGTCTGGGCAAGAGGAAATTTCTTTCGCGACCATTTTACTATCGAATACTCACCTCCCATTGCAGCCCTTGAATCCCAGAATCCGGCCCCCGCCTTTTCAGCAGCTGCGTGCTGAGCCCCGTTTATGACCGGTATATTTGGAAATGATTTTACAGTATCACCGACCGGGGATGCCATATCGGTCACGCTTATTACGAGTAGAGCCGCGCCATTCGTAAGATCCCTGAGACGTTCCAGCTGCCTGTAATATCCTGACTCGTAAAACCCATATTCCTTTCTTACATTCCTGACAATATTTAGCCCGTACTGAAGTACTACAAGGTTTGGTTCAAGAATACCATAAGCCGAATGAAGGTCAGCACTGTCGACCATCGTAAATTCCAGCCCGGCACTTCCCCTTTGGGGAATATTATCCACGATCACCCCATTTTCACTCTCTATGCTTATTCCGTCAATATCGGGACTGACCTTTCCTTCAAATTCAATCTTTATGTCTCTTCCTTCCCCAAGGTTACAGGTCAATTCATTTACCCCGGTTGTACGATTCAGCGTATCTTTCAGGATCATCTTTCCGTCAGCCAATATATTTATCTTCACCATGCCGTCGGCATTCCGGTAAAGAATACGCAGTTTTTCATAGACTGAGGCTGCGCTGTCTGCAAGCTGTGACGGGACTATTCTCACAAAGGCCTTCTCGCTTTTTTCATGAATGCCCGGAGGCAGGAACCGGCAAACTGTCATAAATGGGCCAAGGGCATTGCTTTTAAGGTCACCGTTTTTGAAAGAAAGATAATTATATCTTTTCCAGTTGGAGGAGGATCTGACATAGATGCTCTTTGTGTACATAACCGGCATCAGTGGCAGAAAAAGGCCCGGTCCTGTACCACCATATCTCTTCCTTAGCGCCTGGCGCAGATAAGAAGTAATTCTGTCTCCCTCAATCTGGGAATCTCCATAATAGATTATCCTTATTTGTTTCCCGGCAGCATGCAAAGAGTCGAAAAGTCTTAAAACAGATTCATGGAAAGTGGGGAGTTTTGGAATCGTATCAGGGGCGACAATAAGCAGAGTATCGGGTTTAGGGATCTTTATTGTATCCTTTGGTCCGTTGTTTATAGCTGAGCTATCCGGGCTGATCTCTTCTGCTCTCTCTTTTTTGATTAAAGGAATGAGATCTGAAAGCTGAGGCAGGCTTATAAAATGTGGAATGGTATAATAAAGCCCTGTCAGACAGCTCAGCAGCAGCAATAATAAAAGAAATGATCTGAAAGGGCGCATTTTGTCAGAGCACTTTTCGGGATGGAAATGTACCATACCCTTGTAAAATACAACGATCCTCTTTACAGTCTGGGGATCCGGATAACTCTTCCCGGGCCTAGCTTTTCTTTTTGATCTTCAGTCTCTGACCCACCTGTATCTTTCCCGGGTCTGAAATATTATTCAGGGAGAGTACCTCCGTAGTTGTAACATTATCAAATTTCTTAACTATATCCCAAATAGTATCACCATACTGAACCGTGTAGATAACATAATCTGAATCACTTGCCTGTGTCAAAGTCGGGGAGGTCAGAGCAACCTGTTTCTGTGTCACAGGAGTAGAAAGCAGGTTCTGCCTCTCAGTTGCGCTCATCCCGTTAATTCCGGAATAGTACTCTGCCTTTGCGGGATCAACAAACACAGTTATCCTTTGTCCTACCCTTATTGTATTTGAATATATATCATTCCAGTAACGGAGATCGGTAAGTCCTACATGGAACCATTCTGAAATGAACCCCAGGTTATCGCCGTCCTTTACAGTATAGTAGATCTTTGTCTTTCCCTTAAGGTCGGGAGGTGCATAAAATGAGCGTGACGGGTTAATTGTAAGATTTGCCTTGTTGAGGTAGATATCATGCTTATGCATCCTGATCGTATCTGAAAGATCTATGAAATTTCCAAGGTGGTCCATAGGAAGAGTCAGCGACTGGGGTTTTGTGCTTCCGGGAATAAGGCCGGTCTTGTATTGCGGATTAAGCGCCCTCAGCTCCTCAATTGGAATATTCATAACTTCGGATATCTGAGAGAGGTGAATGTCCTTATCGACCATAATTGTATCTGTCGATATTGGAAGATCGATCTGCAAAGGATGGATATGATGTTCCTTGTAAAAATTCAGAATATATGTTGCAGCTATGAACTGAGGAATATAACCTCTTGTCTCCCTGGGAAGCCTGTAATATATCTCCCAGTAATCCCTGCGGTTTCCTGAGCGTCTGATCGCCTTGTCGACATTTCCAGGGCCGCAATTATATGCTGCAATTACAAGTATCCAATCGTGATAGATATTGTACATATCCCTCAGGTATTTTGCGGCAGCGTGCGTTGCCTTTACCGGGTCACGTCGCTCGTCAACGACCGAGTTGATGGTTAGTCCGTACAATCTTCCGGTGCTGTACAGAAACTGCCACATTCCGGTTGCACCAACTCTTGACACGGCTGTCGGGTTAAGTGCCGATTCTATTACAGCCATATATTTAAGCTCAGCCGGAAGCCCGTACGAATCAAAAATATCTTCTATCATGGGGAAATAGTAATCCTGAAGGCCAAGTATTGCTACGGTACTCTCAAGCCGGCGTTCGGTGTAGACATGGATACAGCTTCTTACAATGCTGTTATAGGGAAGGCTGATTACTGAATTGATCCTGCCCAGCCTTTCCTTGTAAACTGAATCGGGAAACTCGCCAATGACAGAATCATTTGAATTTGCCGGCAGGTGTCTTATGGCCATCTTTACATACCATGAATTAACAAGACTGTCGAGGTCCCTTGTTATCCGGTCAAGATTGTCATCTGTTTTAATAATTATAGTATCAGAAACAGCAGTCGCTGAAAGATAAAGGGAAGAGAGAAAAATTATCAAAACCATTAAAGTCGCTTTCTTCATCACACTCAGAAATTAATTTTTAAAGTAAAACCCATACCAACGGCTGCATAATTATATAAAGGAAATTGGAAAGGAGCAACAGAAAGGTTAATATTTTCACTTACATCATAATCAAAAAGGCTGGCATCAACATTCGCATCCAGAATTGATATCAGGTACCAGGCGCCTATGCCTATAAGTGAAAGGTCGCGGTATCTTTTAAAATAATCGACTTTGTTAAGCAGCTGGTCCTTCACGTAAGCTGCGGATTCCGGATTAAAACGAATGGAATTCAGCGAAGGGTCATAGATTTCCCTTGGTGTACCTATTATAAGGCTCACATAGCTCGTAGTCTCAGGCGATTTGTCGGTGAAGTCATTATAAGCTTTTGTAAATTTATTGAATAGCTTCGAGTTATAAGCCACAGCGAATCCAAGGCCTCCGAAACCTGCATAAACCAGCGGCACTTTCCAGTATTTTCTTGTATATATCTGTCCTGCCCCGGGAAATGTGGCAGCCAGCATTGTAGCTTTAAGCGGACTGATCCTGAAATTTTTTTTTGAAGGGGTCGGAACGGAAATTGTATCCTGGGCTGATAATGTCATAAAAGTTGGTATCAGCAGGATTGAGATTATTAATATGTACGGGAGACCTCTTTTCAAAGCAATTTCTGCCGGAAATGATTAACCGGTAAATCATATAACGGCGGGTAAAGATAATTATTTTCAGGAGTTGAGACGGTCAAATACTCCTAAAATGCGCTCCATCTCTTCGGGGCTCTCAAACTGAATGACAATTTTACCTTTCCCTTTTTCATTAATCCTGAAGCTTACTTTTGATGTGAATATTTTTTCAAGATGGCCGGATAGCTGGGAGAATTCATCATTTAGTTTTTTCTTCTTTTCAGCTTTTGCGGGATCTTTCAGGTTTTCAGTCTGGAGAAGCCTTACAAGCTCCTCAGTACTTCTTACAGAGAGGTCATCATCGATAATCTTGTAATAGACCCTGATCTGCTTCTTCGGATCCTCAATATTTACAAGTGTTCTGGCATGACCCATTGAGACCTGTTTATTCTTTATCCCAAGCTGTATCTCAGGCGGGAGCTTCAGGAGCCTCAGGTAATTTGAAACGGTTGATCTCTGTTTTCCCACCCTGTCGCTCATCTGTTCCTGCGTCAGCTTGCACTCCTCGATAAGCCGCTGATAGCTTATCGCAACGTCAACAGCATCTAGGTCTTCACGCTGAATATTTTCGACAAGTGCAAGTTCAAGCATTGCCTGATCGTTGGCAGTACGGATAAAGGCAGGCACATGCGTAAGTCCTGCAATTCTTGCGGCCCTGAGCCTTCTCTCTCCTGCAATAAGCTGAAATCTTCCGTTTCCGGCTTCCCTTACAGTGAGGGGCTGAACTATGCCAAGCTGTCTAATCGAAGCGGCAAGCTCCTCAAGAGACTGTTCATCAAACCTTGTTCTTGGCTGAAATGGATTACCATCTATTGAATCTATGTCAATCTGGAGATTTGCCTCGACCTTTTTTTCAAGAACCTCCTTCTCCACACCCTCTATAAGTGCTCCAAGTCCCCTTCCCAAAGCGTTTTTCTTTGTCATATTCATGTCGCTCTTCGTATCTAAATGTTCTGTTCCTGCTTTTCAGTTACTTCATTCTTTATTATAAGCTCCTTGGCGAGGTTAAGGTAGTTGACAGTACCTCTTGATTCCGCATCATAAAGAATTGCCGGCTGACCAAAGCTTGGTGCTTCCGACAGCTTGACATTACGCTGGATTATAGTCTTGAAGACCATCTGCTGGAAGTGCTTGTTTACCTCATCGGCAACCTGGTTCGATAGCCTCAGCCTTGAATCGTACATTGTAAGGAGAAATCCCTCTATCTCGAGTGCCTGGTTCAGATTACTTTGTATAATCTTAATAGTATTGAGAAGCTTGCCAAGACCTTCAAGTGCAAAGTACTCACACTGAACAGGAATTATGACAGAATCGGATGCCGTAAGGGCATTCACTGTAAGCAGTCCGAGTGACGGTGAGCAATCTATCAGAATATAATCATAATCATCTTTAATGGCCGAAATTACCTTTTTAAGTACTTTCTCCCTTTCAGGCATCTCAAGCATCTCGATCTCAGCGCCAACAAGATCTATATTTGATGGTAGTATCCAGAGGTTTTCAACTGCACATTTCATAAGTGCTTCTTTCGGATCCTTACCCTCTATAAGACAATCATAAACAGTACAGCTTATCTGGCGATTATCTATGCCTATTCCTGATGTCGCGTTTGCCTGCGGATCTGCATCAACTATCAAAACCTTTTTCTCGAGCGCTGCAAGACTCGCAGCGAGATTGATTGCTGTTGTTGTCTTTCCTACCCCGCCTTTCTGATTCGCTAGTGCTATTGTTCTTCCCATTATGAATTTTTGATTTCCTGTTAATAATTTGAGCCTCAAATTTACTACTTAGTCGCCATCACTCCGGAGAGCCAGTGTCGTAATTGTAAACAATTCTTTTACGGTTTTCAACATGTTATTAACAACAAAATCGTTAAAAGGTTCCTAAAACAAAGGCAGGTTTAAGAGCTGCGCCAACAGCGCATTTTTTTTGATTTCAACGATAAATAACCATCTTTGCACCTGTTACAAAAATTTTTCCTATGAATGACAATCTGATAAGAGACGAGTGGTTCGTAATCGTAAATCCTAATGCCGGCAACAGGAAAGGGCAGAAAGACTGGAAGAGAATATCTGATCTGTTCATAAGGGAGAGTGTGAAAACCGTAGCTGTCTTCAGCGAAAGGAAAGGCCATGCAATAGATCTTTCACGCCAGGCCATTGTTGACGGTTTCAGAAAAATAGTTGTTGTAGGTGGCGATGGTACTCTAAATGAAACCGTGAACGGGATCTTTGCTCAGGATATCTGTCCTACATCAGAAATAACCATTGGCCTCATACCTGTCGGTACTGGGAATGACTGGGGCAAAATGTTTGCTATACCGCTTGTTTATGAAGGCGCCGTTAAGGTAATAAAGGAGGCAAAAACACTCATACACGATACGGGACTTGTAGCCTATCATATAGGTAATGCACTTCATAAGCGATATTTTCTGAACATTGCAGGTCTTGGATTTGAAGCTCTTGTTGTAAAGAAGACTAATATCCAGAAGGACAAGGGACGAAGCAGCAAGGCAATCTATTTTCTTAATCTTCTTTCAAGCCTTGTCTCTTTCAGGAAAACCTTGGCCCAGATCACTATTGACGATAATACAACCACAGCAAAAATTTTTTCCATTAACGTTGGTAATGGCAGGTTTTGCGGAGGCGGGATGAGACAGACCCCTGAGGCTGTTCCTGATGACGGACTGCTTGATGTTACTGTTCTTAAGGAGATGGGCCGGCTTGAAATAATCAGGAACCTGAAGTTATTATATGATGGTACGATATTAAGCCATCCGAAAGCTGACGGCTACAGGACTACCAAAATATCAATCTCCACAGAATCGATATTATATGCTGAGGCAGACGGGGAGTTACTTGGACATACACCGGTGGAATTCACTATTGTACCTGCCTCTTTAAAAATAGTTTATGCCACTAAGCTTATTCAGTGATCTTAATCTCGAAAAGCTTCGGCCAGTTCTTTCCTGTTACAAATATTCTGTTACCTGCCTGATCCCATGCAATACCATTCAGGACATCGACCTTTGTGTCTGTTGACGGATCATTAAGTATCCCCTTAAGGTCCACATATGCAATAACCTTACCGCTATTCGGATCTATTCTCGCTATCAGGTCTGTCATCCAGATATTTGCCCATATCTCGCCATTTATATATTCAAGTTCATTAAGCTGCATCACTTTTGCCTTGTTATCATATACCTCAATACTGGAAACGGCCGTGAATGATTCCGGATCCATAAAGTAAAGCGTGTTGCTTCCATCGCTCATGATAAGCCTGTCACCCATCGTTGTAAGTCCCCAGCCCTCCGTCGGGTAATATATCCTGTTAAGTTGCCTGAACGTTGACTTGTCGTAAACGAATCCAACCCTTGATTGCCAGGTAAGCTGATAGATCTTTTCACCCCAGAGGGCGATACCTTCACCGAAGAACTGCGGTCCAAGATCAAGCTGATTAAGAACCTCCCCTGTCTCCAGCTTCACTCGTCTGAGGCTCGAAGAAGCTTCCTGCCCGGTTCCCTCGTATAATACTCCCTTATCATACACCAGCCCCTGTGTGAAGGCATTCTTGTCGTGAGGATATACTTTTATAACTCTGAATCCATTTCTTTTGGGCACAACATCTGAATATACTATCAAAAATCTTGTGATAGTCTGTGATGCCTCAGTTCCCTTATAGGCAACAATTTTAAGCGCCTTTCTCCCAGTCTTTACTGTGAAGGCCGATGGAATATTATATTCCCATGGAGGCCTTTTCAGAGTGGCTGCATTCTTTCCATCAAAAAATATCCTCACTGAATCGGGAGTAACATTACTACTTACGGGAGATATACTGACTAAGACTGTCCCTTTCAGATTCAAACCTGCATCTTCCTCTGGTGAAACAAGTTTAATAAGCTTTGAGATGTTCTCTGCCTCTGACTTAACAACTTTTTTTTCAGTACCGGGAGCTGTGGCATTTCCCGCTCTGCCTGAACAGGAAATCATCCATGCAAAAAGCATGGCTTCGGTAATAAGTGTAAAATACCTCCGGATGTCAGTTTTCATTATTTTTTTTCTTAGATCCAAAAATTCTGCCAAACAGGCTTCTGCCCGATTTTAATACTCTCTTCTCAGCCATCTTCTCCTGCAGATCATAAGGAAATATTATCTGCCATACTTCACTCCATCCCGGAAATCCCCCCAGGTTTTTATCGTCGATATAGATGTCTGCGTCGATTTTTCGGCTGACTGTCTCATCAAAAATCTCTTCGGGATAATTTTTGTTAACAGCATAGAACTCAATACCATTCCGCCTGCAATATTCAACAGCTTCGTCAAGTTCCTTCCCTGTCCGGAAGGTCCATAGTATAAGCCGTGCCCCAAGCTTGTCGAGTTCACGCAGTGTCCGGAATGCGAAAAGCTTCTCCTTTCCTATCTCCGGATATTCGTGTTCGACAATAGTACCGTCAAAATCAACAGCTATTTTTAAATTTATCAACTCATTCATCGCCCCGTTCTTTCAGGAAGTAAATTTAACCAAATTGAGTTTATAACTGAAATTTATCTTAATTTTGACCACTTTCAAAAGCGGACACTGCCATGCGTCACATTCCCAATTTTATTACATCACTGAACCTGGCATCAGGATTTATATCAATAATCTTAATTCTCAATGGCGACCCTGTTGCTGCTTCGTGGGTTATCCTTGCAGCAATGGTCTTTGATTTTCTCGACGGCTTTGCTTCCAGGCTTCTTCATGCTTATTCCGATATGGGCAGGGAGCTTGACAGCCTGGCCGATATGGTAAGCTTCGGAGCTGCACCCGGACTGCTGATCTATTCCCTTCTGACAAAGAGTTCAATTCAGGCTGAACTTCCTCTGAAAATCGGGATCATAGCTGTTTCAGCATTTTTCCCTGTTTGTGCCGGACTCCGTCTTGCGAAATTTAACATCGACACAACGCAGACTACAAGCTTTAAGGGCTTACCAACACCGGCAGGTGCCCTCGCCGTCGTTTCTGTAATACTCTCCGCTTCATATTCGGGCTCTGCACTGATAAGATCATTTACAGCCTCGCAGTCCGCTGTTATGATATTCTCGGTTCTATTATCGGTCATGATGGTTTCAAGAATACCTCTTCTCTCCCTGAAGTTCCATGACCTTAAACTGAAAGGTAACGAGGGAAGGTTTCTTCTCGTAATAATGTCGGTTGCGGCAGTGGCTATCTTAGGCATTAGCGGGATCACATTGATAATCCCGGCATATATTGCGATCTCTGTGCTGTCACTCCTTTTCTGATGCTACTCAGGCTTCAGCTCCGGTTTTCTTCACTGCAAATTTCTTATCGTATAGTACCACAGCTGACTTTATTATTATCCATGAGACCAGTATAAAAACCGGCCACACCAGGTATGTAAGGATTTGAATAATATACATTGTCTTTAATTTTTGTCTTTAATAAGCATGATCATCCTCATTGATCTCCTTCTCTGTCACCCTTTCATCTGTAATTGCCCTCCAGGCATACCATATATAAGCCAGTACAAAAGGGATCAGGAATGAAACGAACATCATTGTCTTAAGTGTAAACTGACTCGAAGATGCGTTTCTGATCGTCAGGGAATTCTGAAGGTTCAGGGATGATGGATAGAATGATGTATTATTGAAACCCGCAAGCATGAACAGTGCAAATACAGTTGCAACAGTTGCGGATCCTGTAAACCAGATTCCCTTGTTGCTTCCTTTGAATAAAGAAATGAAAAGTCCGTAAAGAACACCGGCAACTCCTGCAAGGAAAATTACGATAACGACCGGCATCCTGATTATGTTATGAAGGTATTTGAACTTCTCCATTGAAACTGAACCTGTCGACGGGTCAACAGCAAATCCTTTTGCAACAAGTACAGAACCAACAAAATAGAGGAAGAAAACCAGGAAATAGAGAGAATTCATTATAAGCTTCCTGCGCGATTTTGTCACTATTTCTTCATTATCAATCGTGTTCATTATGAAAAGTAATCCATTGAGCCTTACAAGGAATAATACAGCAAACCCAAGGGTAAGATTCCTTATATCGAGAACAGCCTCAAGCCCGTGCCAGCCGGTCTCCCACTGTACCTGATTCATATCATTTAGCGTGAACCTTGCACCTGTAAAGAATGTAGCAACAGCGATACCTATAAGAAGAGGTCCGAGTGAACCGTTAATGAGAAGGAAAACATCAAATGTCACTTTCCCGTAAACATTCGAAGGCTTTGCCCTGTATTCATACGCTATGGCCTGAACTATAAAGCTGA
>JBBIIS010000053.1:0-18572 GCA_037446375.1 Bacteroidota bacterium
TCCTTTACCTCTTCAACCATTCCATTCTCAAGTCTTGATCTTAATCTCTCCGTGATCCTTGCCCTTCTTCGATCCCTGTCGAAAACAACTCCGGTTATAAGCAAATTTAACTTTGGGAATGAGGTAAAATTGCTTCCGGCTGATTCATAATATTTCTCTATTTCAATAGCCCTGATGGCCCTCTTTTTAGTATCAACATCAGTAACATTATGCAGATCTTTGAAACTCCGTAGTATTGAAATGAGATCCTCCATGGTTTTCTTCTCAAGCTCCTGCCTCAAAGCGTTATCGGGGGACACCTCAACCAGCTTATAGCCCGATACAATGCTGTCGATATACATTCCCGAGCCACCGCAAACGACAGGAAATTTTTTCCTTTTCACAATATCTTCATATACTTTCAGGAAGTCGCGCTGGTATTC
This sequence comes from Bacteroidota bacterium, assembly GCA_037446375.1. Classification (GTDB taxonomy): domain Bacteria; phylum Bacteroidota; class Bacteroidia; order Bacteroidales; family VadinHA17; genus LD21. The sequence continues at coordinate 423 of JBBIIS010000053.1, forward strand.
AAACACATTATATTTATATCCGGGATCTGCTAAATTAATAAGATGCACAGGTATCTTTCTCCCATCAACAATATAATCTTCAAGATCCTTACCGGTTCCGATATCCATACCCCTGTAAACCTGCCTTGAATCGGCGCTTATGATCTCTCCATCCATCAATGAAGCGACGGCGGCGGCAAGGGCGGTCTTTCCGGAAGCGGTAGGACCGGTAATAACAAGCAGATCATATTGAATCTGGTGGCTTTTCACTCAAACAAAGGAATCACTGAGAGTAGCAAGTTAATAATAAAAATAGTTATAATTTTGCCGGGCAATTAAACCGGGAGAATTATGGACTACAAGTTTTTCTTCAGACAGATCGCGCTGACATTATGGTCGCCTCGAAAAGCCTGGACAGCTTTTTCAGAATCAGGCCATCCTGCAGTTAAGACCAGGAACAATATTTTATTGCCAATGCTTGCTCTTGTGGCTATATGTGCCTTCCTCGGATCTATCCTTTTCTCCAACGTTAATCTCCATACTTCATATTCAGTAATTACCGGAATAAAGTACTTTCTTCTTGATATCATTGTGATCTGGATCTCGGCGCTTCTTCTCCGTGAGATTACCAGGGCGCTCGACCTCAAAGCTGAATTTTCGCTCTCATTTACACTGATCGTCTATTCTCTCATCCCATTTTTTGTATGCCAGATGGCAAGCCTGCTTTTTGAATCGCTTGCATTTGTAGATATTCTGGCATTATACGGTATGTGGATATTCTGGTCAGGTGCGGAGATAATGCTCAATCCTCCCTCTCACAAGAAGATGCCAATGCTTATTGCCATATTTATAATAATTGCTGAACTTTACATTGGAGGAAGCATTGCCATCTCATCGGTTCTTGAAAGGATATATTTCGGATTTTTTGCAAGATAACAAGGCATGAAAGGCGGCGCCAACAATATTGTAATAAGAAATAAAAAGGCCTCACATGAATATGAATTCATAGAGAAATTCATTGCAGGCATTGTACTCACAGGCACCGAGATCAAATCAATAAGGGAGGGAAAAGCCACAATAGGTGATGCTTTCTGCCAGTTTTCAAACGGGGAGATTTATATTAAAGGGATGCATATATCCGAATACTGGTGGGGTAATCTCAATAATCATATTCCACTCAGGGAGAGAAAGCTCCTTCTGACAAGGCGCGAAATAAGAAAGCTTGATCGTAAGGTGAGAGAGACCGGACTTACAATGACTGTAATAAAGGTCTTTATAAACGAAAGGGGGCTTGCAAAGGCTGAGATCGCCCTGGCCAGAGGAAAGAAGGAATATGACAAGCGCGAGACACTTAAGCGCAATGATGCCACAAGGGAAATGGACAGACTGAGGAAGAAGTGATTATTTGGGATAAGTAACTATGAAGGCACTTTTAAGCCCTTTATCCCTAAGCTTTTTAAGAAGAGTTGCCGCATCATTGTAATCGGTGAACTCACCAGCCTGGTATTTATAAATATTCACCGATTTAATCACAGTAATCTTTATGCTATTTTCAAGGCCCAGATCCTTTCTGAGTGTTGCCTCGGGTATTAACCTTGATGATGCTGAGACCTGGACCCTGAAAACTAACCCGGATGACGATCTTGTAACTACGGGAACCTGTATTTTCACCGGGAGGTCCTCAACTTTCTGGGCCCGCATATTCTTCATCTCCTCCGGTAAGAGACCATTCCTTCCGCCAATTTCAATAGTCTTCTCAGGAAGCTTTACTTCAAACCTCTCAGTGCCATGAGATATGGTGATAACCTCACCCTGCATATTAAATGGCCCGTACATGTTGCTTTCGGGCTTTATGTAATATGAGAAGACAGCTGATTTCCCGGGTTTGATTTCCATGAAGACAACATTTAGCTGAGTACCGGTCCAGCTAAGGTCACAGCCTTGCGTAACCGCACCGGCCACATCGAAACCAACAGGGAAATCTTCTGTTATTCTTGCAAAGCCCTCTGTTCTGAATGTCACAGACACCTGTACCTTATTATATCGTCCTGCTCCCCACTGATCCTGACAGTCAACAGAGATCTCTGCCTGTGAAAAGCATTTCAGGGGTATTATTAAAAAAGCTGCTGCTATGAGAAAATATTTTCTCACCTGTCATCAGAAGTTCGGACTCAGGAGATATCTTGAATAGAATTTTACAATATGATCGACTGCCTCTTCTGATGTATCAACTATCCGGAATATTTCCAGATCCTCAGCCGCAATGTTATGTTCCTCTTCAAGCATTACATCCCTGATCCAGTCGAGCAGACCTTTCCAGTATTTCTTCCCGACAAGTATAATGGGAAATTTACCGATCTTCCTTGTCTGAATAAGAGTTATAGCTTCAAATAGTTCGTCAAATGTTCCGAAACCGCCCGGAAGTACGATAAAGCCCTGTGCATATTTCATGAACATTACTTTCCTTACAAAGAAATGATCAAATGAGATGAGCTTATCAGCATCAATATACGGATTTGGCTTCTGTTCAAACGGAAGGTCTATGTTTATCCCTACCGACTTGCCCTTTCCCCTGTTTGCACCCTTATTGGCTGCCTCCATAATGCCGGGGCCGCCACCTGTGATTATTCCGTAACCCTTTTGGGTGAGTCTGAATGCGATATCCTCTGCCAGCTTATAGTACCTATCGTTATAGTGGGTGCGGGCTGAACCAAAGATTGATACACATGGCCCAATTCTCGAAAGCTTCTCAAAGCCCTCAACTAGCTCGGAAAGGATCTTGAATACTCTCCACGAATCGGTAGTATGTATCTCGTGCCAGGTCTTCTGTTCGAACGCATCCTTTATCAGGTCAGCAGGTTTCTCCATCCTATTAAAATTTTTTAGTTAAAGAGGATCAAATATAATTAATTTATCAAGCCTTTATTTCGGGCTTCAGAAAAATTCCGGTATAACTCTCCTTGCATTTTATCAGCTGTTCCGGAGTTCCGGCAAAAACAAGGTTCCCTCCTTCCTTTCCTCCCTCCCGTCCAAGGTCTATTATATAATCAGCCATCTTGATCACATCCATATTGTGTTCAATGACTATAACGGTATTTCCCCTTTCAACAAGCTTTGCAAGCACATCCATAAGAACCCTTACATCCTCAAAATGAAGTCCCGTTGTTGGTTCATCAAGGATATAAAGGGTCTTCCCCGTATCGCGGCGGGCAAGTTCGGTCGCGAGCTTTACGCGCTGCGACTCACCGCCTGATAGAGTGGTAGACTGCTGTCCGATTTTAATGTAACCCAGACCGACATCCTGCAGGGTCTTTATCTTATGATAAATTGAGGGAACATTTACGAAGAAGTCGACAGCATTGTCTACTGTCATTTCAAGGACATCACTTATAGATTGTCCTTTGTACTTGACTTCAAGTGTCTCGTGATTATATCTTTTACCGTTGCATTCAGGACAGTGGACATATACATCCGGAAGGAAGTTCATCTCGATAGTTTTCATCCCGGCGCCTTCGCAGCCCTCACATCTGCCTCCTTTTACATTGAACGAGAAGCGGCCCGGGCCGAAGCCCCTTATCCTGGCCTCAGTTGTCTGGGCAAAAAGGTTTCTTATATCTGTGAAAAGCCCTGTATATGTTGCCGGATTTGATCGTGGTGTCTTTCCGATAGGCGACTGGCTTACCTCAATTACCTTATCTATATTTTCCAGTCCTCTTATCTCGGTGTGTGCCAGGGCCGGCTTTCCGGAGTTATGGTATTTTCTTGCCAGCGCGGGATGAAGAGTCTGGTTTATAAGAGACGACTTGCCGCTTCCGGAAACGCCTGTCACACAAATAAATGTGCCAAGAGGAAATTCAACGTCTACATTCTTTAGATTATGTCCGTTTGCCCCTTTTATCTTAAGTGTCTTCCCATTTCCCTTCCTCCTTTTTTTAGGTATCTCCAGGCGCTTGCAGCCGTTAAGGTAACTTGAAGTGAGTGTATCGCAGCCCTGGAAATCGTCAGGGCTGCCCTGTGCAACTATCTCCCCTCCATGGATCCCGGCACCCGGGCCAACATCAACAATATGGTCTGCAGACATTATCATTTCCTTGTCGTGTTCAACAACAATAACAGAGTTCCCGGCATCGCGAAGCTGCTTGAGAGATGCTATGAGCCTCCTGTTATCTCGCTGATGAAGCCCGATACTCGGCTCATCGAGGATGTACAGAACGTTCACAAGCCTTGATCCTATCTGGGTGGCAAGTCTAATCCTCTGACTCTCCCCTCCCGACAGGGTTCTTGCTCCCCTGTTCAGGGAGAGATAATCAAGTCCGACATCCACAAGGAATCCCAGCCTTCCCCTTATCTCCTTCAGTATCTCTGCCGCGATCTTCCTTTGCCTGTCGCTCATAAGGTCCTCCACCTGCCCAAGAAAATCAGAAAGCTCCCTGATGTCCATTGCAGATAATTCACCTATATTCTTTTCCCCTATCCTGAACCATAATGCCTCTTTCTTAAGCCTGGTCCCGTTGCAATCGGGGCAGGTATCGTACTGAACATACTGGTCGCGGATCTTTGTTATGTTCTTCTGGCCGTTTACCACCTCCATGTTCCCAATGAAATTCACAACCCCCTCAAAGGTCAGAAAATAGTTTGATGTCATCCCGAGGGGTGTATTCGAGAGCTTCAGTACCTCATCAGAGCCGTACAGAACTTTATTCAGGGTATCTTCAGGTATGTCGCTCAGAGGAGTATCCAGAGTGAATCCGTTTTTTTCCGCGATGGCTTCGATCTGCCAGAAGATCCAAATGTTCCTGTATTTTCCAAGCGGTTCAATTCCCCCTTTCCTTATGCTTAACGACTTATCAGGCATCAGCTTTCGAAGGTCGATGCTGGAGATCTCACCTAATCCGTTGCAGTGGGGACATGCCCCCTGAGGTGAGTTAAATGAGAATGAATGCGGGGCAGGCTCATTGTATGAAATTCCTGTCACGGGACACATAAGATGCCTTGAGAAATAGCGTATTTCATCAACGGTCGTATCAAGGACCATCATCACACCATCTCCCTGGTCGAGGGATAGCAGGACGGAATCGTGAAGTCTCTTGTCGGTGACATCTCCGACCCTGAATTTATCAATTACGAGTTCAATGAAATGGGTCTTATACCTGTCGAGCTTCATGTTCGGGACAAGCTCTTTTATCTCACCGTTGATCCTTACATTAAGATATCCTTTTCTTCTGTACTGTTCAAAGAGCTCCTTGTAATGACCCTTTCTGCCTTTAATGACAGGAGCGAGAAAACAAACCTTTTTACCATCAAATTTTGTTTTGACAAGTTCCAGTATCTGCTCATCGGTATATCTTACCATTTTTTCTCCTGAAGCATAAGAATATGCATCAGCAGCCCTGGCATAGAGAAGCCTTAAAAAATCATATATTTCGGTTATGGTGCCGACTGTTGAACGAGGGTTCTTGTTAGTTGTCTTCTGCTCGATTGAGATTACAGGACTGAGGCCGGTAATCTTATCTACATCGGGCCTCTCCATTCCGCCCAGGAACTGCCTTGCGTAGGCAGAGAGAGTCTCCATATATCGTCGTTGGCCCTCAGCATAAATAGTATCAAAAGCAAGGGATGATTTACCGCTTCCGCTTAAACCTGTAATAACGACCAGCTTATTCCGGGGAATAGTGACATCCACGTTCTTAAGGTTATGCACCCTGGCTCCAAAAACTTTTAATTCATCTGCCATTTTACCACACTATATTGCAAAATATCAATTGATATTTTCATAAAAGCTGGCATTCCTGCTCCCTTTTCCGGGGATCTTTATAATGTATGTTTTCCCTGACTTATTAGTAAGGAAAGGTTTCCTTAGCCAGGGATTTAGAAGCTTAAGCATCTTGTAATTTGTGCCGTTGGATTTTGCAAACATGGCAATATCCGCAACCGCGGAATCGACTCGTATCTCAGTGTATTTTAAAGCCGGGTAATAATCTTTCTGATCAATTTCAAATCCGTAAGCTGCAGGATCGCCTATCACGAGCTTATATGCTACAGCTCTGAACACATATCTGGCCGTCTCTTCCGAAAGCAGAAGATCGTAATAGTTATTTTCTTTCTGTATCTCAATCTGTTCGTCAACAGCATTTCGCCCGCCGTTATATGAAGCGGCGGCAAGGGTCCAGTTTCCGTATCTCTCATAAGATTTACGAAAGAAATCGCAGGCAAACTTTGTTGATTTCTCAATGCTGTATCTTTCATCAACTTCCGTATTGATCTCCAATCCCTGTTCCTTACCCGTTTCGGGCATGATCTGCCAGAAACCCGTTGCACCTGCAGGGGATACCTGGTTTAGAAGATCCGACTCGGCAACAGCAATATATTTGAAATCATCGGGTATACCGTTATGTTCCAGTATCTTTTCTATTACAGGGAAAAATCTGTGAGCTTTTTTAATTATAAGTATTGTTGAAGAGTGGCGATAGGCTGTTGTAATTATCTCCCTGTCGAGGCTCTCGCGTGTATCGATGTTTTCAAGAGGCATCCTCTCTCCCGCAAAGCTTACGCTATCGGGCAGCCTGAAGTTAAGATTGCTTACTGATGTGCTCCGGTCAGATGAACTGTAGCTGTAGCTGTAGTTGAATCCAAGAATTGAAACGAGTCCGGTCAGAACAGCAAAAGCAAGAATTAAAATAAGAAATTGCGACCTGTTATGTATGAAATTCATGAGCCATCTCCTTTAAAAAAACAGATTGCAAAGGTAATGATTTTAGAGCTTAACATATAACAATGCCAACTCTAAATTGAGAGATAGACTTTGAGTGAAAACCTGTATGTTCCTCAGAATTTGTAAGAGACTCCGGAAAAGACTCCGAATGTGTATGGATGAAGGGATGTACCGCTCTCTCCACTAAATGATGTGAAATAGTATCTGAATGTCGGTTCGAGGTTTATTGATAGTTTTTTTGACAGGCTGTATTCCATACCCACTCCCAGCGAGCTGCTGAATATGACCGGGTACAGACCTTCCGTATTTCCTATGTAATACCTGTTCCCATCAGCAACAGCATATGCCGAATTATTTAAAAGCTGGTTATAGGATAACCCGCCTATAACATTCATCCCAAGTGTTTTGTCAATAACTTTATACCTCACCATGAAAGGTACTTCTAGGTAATTAAAATTCTGGTAGACAGAACTGCTCACATAATTAAGGCCGGACTTGGAGGGATCAAAAACATCACTGTTGAACATGCTGCTTACCCTTTCGCCGCTTCTTCCGTTAGTCAGAAAGATATCGCTATTACCGGAAGCGATAGTACCATTTGCTGTCAGAACTGAAAAATTATCGGATCCTTTTACCATGTTTAAAGCTTTGAATCCCGAATAGACATTAACGCCATTGATCTCGTGGTTGAGGGATGAGTAATAAAGTCCCATCTGCAGGCTTACCCTCTTATTTACATTAAAAGCGAAAGACAATCCTCCTGTATATGACATGGCAGCGGCTTCAGTGCTTAAAAGGCTCTGAGTGGCAGAATTTCCCTCATTGAACATAGAATAGTATGTCGGGGTTGCCATTGCTCCGATTGTCCACCTGTTTTTTCTTGCTACAACAGTTTCATCCTTTGGCGCATAGTAAGCCACAGCTGAAACATTGAACTTTGGAATTTCCATCTTTGATTTTATCTTATTGTCCAGGATGAACAGTCTGTCGTTATCTGCAGGAATTGAGAGCCGTGGTTCGCTCAGGTTTTTCAGGCTCAGAATGTCAGGCAATTTAGAAGAAACAGGGTTATTGTTACTTTCGATTGCTTCGTTTATCGATTCAGAGGGGATCTCAGAAGATGCAACCCTGGTATGCAAAACAGGTTTTACCTTTTCAGACCCTTGCAAATAGTTTCCGTCAGGTCTGGAGTCCTGGTTAAGCGTGACGGCCAGGCCATTGAAGCCGGCTGAAAGAGAGTGTGACAGTGAATAGAGAACAAAGCCCATGGTCAAAGTGATCGCGGCAACGGCAGCTGCCCTAAACCAGATTATCCGGGGTGCTGTTTTAGAAATTGCCGGAGCAATGCCATTCCAGATATCCTGAGGGGGAAGAACCTCAAATTCCTTCAGACCGTTTCTGAAAACAAGATCAATATTTGAGTAGCGATCAGCCATTAACAACTTTCCTTTTTATCCCTGTATATGAGCCAACTTTTCTCTGAAGAATTATCCTTGCCCTTGAAAGGTTCGATTTTGAGGTACCTTCCGAAATATTGAGCATGCTGCCTATCTCCCTGTGAGAATAGCCTTCTATTGCATAGAGGTTAAATACCATCCTGTATTTTGGAGGCAATTCCCTTATTATAAAGAGAAGATCAACAGCTTCAAGACCGGAATAATCTTCAGTATCCGGCTCTGCTTCCGGTTCGATAATTGTATCAATGTCGTCAACCCTGAAAAGGTTATGCCTGCTTCTGAATTTTTCGAGAGCAGTATTGACTACAATCCTTCTCATCCACCCTTCAAAAGAACCCTCGTGCTTGTAATTCTTAAGATTATCAAAAATCTTAATAAAACCTTCCTGGAGTATATCTCTGGCCTCCTCATCATTGCCTGAATACTGGAGGCACACAGCGTATAGCTTTGACGAATGCCGCCTGTATAGAAGTTCCTGATCTCTTCTGTCACCGGCCAGACAACCCTTTATTATGTTCTTTATATCACTCAAGGATATCCGTGTAGAGGATATAAATATATAAATATTCCGGCTGAAAAACCAGTATTATTTCAATAGATTGATGTAGTGTACCCTGAAAAGGTTGCGTTTAGAGATGTATAACCTCTCCATAGGCTGCGGCTGCAGCCTCCATAATAGACTCAGACATTGTCGGATGCGGGTGGATGGATTTGATTATTTCGTGGGCCGTGGTTTCAAGCTTCCTTGCTACTACAATCCCGGCTATCAGCTCGGTTACATTATATCCGATAAGATGTGCACCAAGAAGTTCTCCATAAGCAGCATCAAAAACAAGCTTTACAAATCCGTCTTTTGCCCCTGCAGCGCTTGCCTTTCCTGAAGCAGTGAATGGGAATTTACCGACTTTCACTTCATATCCTGCATCCCTGGCAGCCTGCTCTGTAAATCCGCATGATGCGATCTCGGGTGTAGTATATGTACATGCAGGAATATTATTGTAATCAAGAGGATGCACATCAAGTCCGGCGATCTTTTCAACACATACTATTGCCTCAGCTGATGCCACATGTGCAAGTGCCGGCCCGTGTACAATATCACCAATTGCATAGACTCCCTCGACGGATGTCCTGTAAAAATCATCAACGACGACTTTACTTTTCTCTATTTTTACGCCTGTCTCTTCAAGACCGATGCCTTCAATATTTGTTGTGACGCCCACAGCTGAAAGAACTATGTCTGTTTCGACGATCTCTGTTCCCCTGGGTGTTTTGATGGTCACCATGATCTTTTCACCGGAAGTGTCTGCTGATTCAACTGCAGATCCCGTGAGCACTTTCATCCTGATCTTCTTAAAGGATCTTTCAAGTTGTCTGGAGACCTCTTCGTCCTCATTCGGAACAATTCTGGGAAGAAACTCTACAAGGGTCACATCCGTTCCTATCGACTGATAGAAATTTGCAAATTCGCTACCTATGGCACCTGAACCAACGACAACCATACTTTGAGGCTGCTCAGGAAGAGTCATTGCTTCGCGATATCCGATTATCCTCGTGCCGTCCTGCTTCAGATTCGGCAACTCCTTTGACCTCGCACCGGTAGCCAGAATAATATGCTTTGAGGCAATAGTTGATTTTGTTCCCTCCTTGTCCGTAACTTCAACGCTTTTACCGGAGGCAAGCTTTCCGACCCCTCTGATATGTTCAATATTGTTCTTTCTGAACAGGAACTGTACTCCCTTGCTCATTCCGTCAGCAACCGACCTGCTGCGGGAGATCATTGCACTGAAATCAGGCTTGACCTCACCATTTACAGTTATTCCATAATCAGAGGCATGTTTAAGGTAGTCAAACACCTGTGAGCTTTTCAGCAGCGACTTTGTAGGAATACAGCCCCAGTTAAGGCAAATACCTCCTATCTCAGCTTTTTCAACTACAGCCACTTTCATTCCGAGCTGAGCAGCCCTTATTGCAGCAACGTAGCCTCCGGGACCGCTGCCAATAACAATTAAATCATAATTCATGACCTGTATTTTATCTTAAACAATCTACAACAACTTAAGTTTCTGTATCCCAGTAAAAACCAGCTTGGAGATCACCCAGAGAATGACGAGGGCGAATATTATTGTTGCTCCCGGCGGTATGCCCGCAACAAAGGAGACATAATAGCCTGCGGCAGTGCCGGCAAAGCCTGTCATAACTGACAGAACAATTATCCTTGAATAGCGCTTTGTAAATATCATTGCAATATTTGGCGGCACGGTCAGCAGGGAGATTACCAGGACTACTCCTGCCATCCTGATGTTCATCACAATTGTTATCGCAATCAGGGCGATTGTAATATACTTGAAGAAATTCACATAGGAGGAATAAGTCCGGGCATAGGCTTCATCAAATGAGATATATAGAATAGTTCTGTAAAAGACAGAGAAGTAAGCCATTAGGACAATCGAAAGTATCCCAAGGGCGATTATATCGGCATTTGTTACCGTAAGTATACTTCCAAACAGGTAACTCATAAGGTTAGGTGTATAGCCCGGTGTCAGATAGATGAATATTATTCCTACAGCCATTCCAAGCGCCCACAGAATCCCTATTGCAGAATCTTCTCTTATCTTATGCCTTTCAGAAAGGTACTCGATTCCAAGCGCTGACATTATGCCGAATACCGCCGCGCCCAGAATCGGACTTATACCGGTATAATATCCGATCCCTATGCCTCCGAATGAGGCGTGGGTTATACCTCCGCTGAGGAAAACCATTCGTCTTGATACTATATAGGTTCCTGCGATACCTGCTGTGATGCTTGCAAAGACCGCTCCCAGCAGCCCTTTTATTACAAAGTCATATTGAAATATAGTCCCGTCCATCAGTCATGCTTTTCAAGTACAGTATGCGGAATCCTTCCATGTGTAACAAGCTGGATCGGACAATCATATTCCGAAAGCTGCTCATTTGTTATTTCGGGTGATGGATGATAATGGAGACTATTATTGACACAGGCAAATGATTTTACATGTGCCGATATTGTTCCGACATCGTGAGATACCATCAGAATACCCATCCTGGAATTCAGTTCATGCAGCTTTTCGTAGAAATCATTCTCAAATGATGTATCCACAAAGTTATCAGGTTCATCAAGAAGAAGAAGCCTTGGGGAGCCAATAACTGCCCTTCCGAGGAAGACCCGCTGAAGCTGTCCGCCAGAGAGCTCCGACAAGGGCGAACCCTTGATCTTCTCAAGTCCAAGTTCACTTATAACCGATGCAGCTTTCGACCTGTCGTCATGCGACATTCTTACGGCTACTCCCTTTTGGATCATCAGCCCTGATAGTATGACGTCAGTAACTGTTACAGGAAATGTTATATCTCCTGCGGACATCTGTGGCAGGTAGCCGATTGTATTTCGCCTCACAAGCGATTCATTGAATAAGACTGTACCGGAAAATGGTCTGAGAAGCCCAAGGATCACTTTCAGGAGAGTCGTCTTTCCTCCGCCGTTTGGTCCGATAACTCCGATAAAATCATTCTCGTTTACAGTGAAATCAACATTATCAAGTACAATATGTGAATTGTATCCTGCTGTGATTGATTTTAGTTTGAAAAGGAATGCCATGATGTTTATTTCCTGCTCTTTAAAAGGCTTTCATGAACCGCCTCAATAATATCATTTACATTTCTGTACCAATCGTAGCCAAGCGGATCGATAGATCTCAGAGAAGCTCCCGTTTCTGATGCTATAGCTCCTGCATTCTTGCTGTCGAAACCTTTTTGTATGAAGATAACTTTTATGTTTTCAGAACGTGAATCATCTATTAGCTTTTTCAAATATGATGGTGAAGGTTCTTTCCCTTCAAACTCAACAGCAAGCTGAACAAGGTTATAATCCCTTGCCAGGTATCCGAGGGCAGGGTGAAAGATCATAAATGGTTTCCCTGCAAACCCCGAGAAAAGGACCCTTGCTTTTCTGTCAAGCATAGCAATTGAATCGCAAAGAAGGGAATAGTTCTTCTCATATCTCTCCCTGTTCTCAGGCTTAAGTTCTGTCAGAAGCGATTTGATGTTCGCAGCCATAATAAACGCAGCTCTTGGTGAGACCCAGTAATGCGGATCAGCCCCTTCTTCACCCTCTCCTGAGTGGTGCTCCTGTGCTTTTATAAGGTCTATATTCTTAGCCATGCTTACCTGCTTCATCCTGTTGTTTGCCCCATAAAATCTGTCGAGCCATGTAACTTCAAAACCAAGGTATCCATCGGAAACAAAGGCAACCGACCTGCTAAGCGCAATGATCTGTCCGGGAGCAGGTTCATAGATATGCGGATCAGCGCCTGCCGGAACCATTATATTTACATCGTAGTCGCTGCCGCCAATTGCATCAACAAAGTATTTGAACGGTGATATACTTACGGTAATTACATCCCTGTTGCCGGCGTGGGGAGCTGAACTGCATGAGACTAGCAGCAGGATTAGAAGGAGTTTGATCAGTTTATGCATTGTCAAAAGGATTGCACAAATTTAATATATAACATTACAACAGGTATAAGTGTTGCAAATAAAATAATATAGGCTAAATTTGATTATCGTTTAAAACACCTCATTGCTGAATGAAGAATAAAGGAGAGATACTTGCAGCAATCCTGAATGATTTTGGAAACTGCTACTTCTTCCTTCACAACACAAAAGAGAAGGCGATAGCTGAGAAAATTATGAGTGAGGGCTTCATTTTCGAGAATCAGCTGCCTCACTCCTCCGACCGCGTCAATCCCAATGAACCGATAGAAGTCACATATTTTCTCTTTCAGAGGAAGGATTACGGTTTCTTCACAATGATAATAGCAATTCCTAAAAAAACATACGAAAAGTATACGCGGATTTCAAATGAACAGGATACCGGTATTGAGGAGGTTTTGACTATCACAAAGCCCGTTTACGGCGATAACGATGAACTTGTTTATACAATATCTCCCAGGCACATTCTTGGATATTATAATAACAAGACCGGTGAATTCGTCAGAAACAGACTCTGGGACATGAACCATGATTCCTCACTGGCAAAAGCATATTACAGACGAAACTTCGGGAACGAAAGAGAATCCTGAAGTATAGGAAAAAATGCATGAGAGCTATTCCCTGTTCAGCATAAAAACTGCAGGCTGTAAAACTGAAGAGCATTTTGCTATGTATATTCCCGACGGACAGTCGCTGAGATCAATTTCCTTGAAATAGACCGTAGCACTCTGTACAATTGAATTATATATTTTTCGTCCCATTGAATTGAATATCTCAATCCTTGGCTCCGCCTCTTTAATATTTGTGAGTTTTAAGATTGCCCTCCCTCTTGTGGGATTTGGATAAACGATCATTGAAGGAATTGAATCAGGATTTTGTTCTGAAAGGAATGATTGATACCGTACCGAAACTTTCCAGTTGCTTACCGTTGAACTGTCCTCCGATACGATGTTATAAACAACCGGTGAAAAAAATGAATTCAAGGATATTCCGCTGCTCTGCTCTATCCCGTTTATATATGCCCGTGCATTACCAGATAATTCAAAAAGTGCAGGCATATCATATAGAAGCTGACCACTCCTCACTTCAATATTTACTTTCTGGCTATCAGAAATTATCACCGGATCCTTAGTCATGCCCGGAATCTTAAATGATGTTATTGCAGCCTTTGTGTTCAATGGTTCAACGGTCACTGTCCACTTGCTGAAAGTGAATCCGTCTTCGGCAAGTATCCTGTAAGTCACGGGCTTTGAAAAATCAACCTTACCCGAATTTGATATCTGTCGGACAGATCCTATCCATGCCGTTGCACCCGGCGATAGTGTAAACTGAACAGGCAGTGAACTCAGGCTGGCTTTTGAACTTACCCTTACGAGGATCGACTTGCTTACCGGATCAATTGATACTTTTTTCGTAAAGCCGGGTATTGAGAAAGCCTCGATCCCGGTTGCATTGCTCTTTGAATTATCGACAACTACGGTCCATGTCTTTGTTATACTCCTGTTTTCAGCAAAAATCGTATATGTTACAGGTTCATTAAAATTCACCCAAGAGTATCCGCTTTTCTGCATTGATCCTGCAACCTTGGCATAGGCACCTGACGGAAGAATAAATGTCGGTACAAGATTACTCCTGTCTGAGCCAAAAGGCACTGTAACCCTTACAGTCTGATCCTTTTCATTTATGGCACAGCCAAGCTGTCCGGGCACACTGAACCCGACAAATACAGCAGCGGTATAAGCTTGGTGCCAATGGATCGGATGAATAAGAATAATGACCCGATCACCCTTTTTAAGGGCATTGAGGTCAAGCATTCCGATGTTCCATCTGACTCCTTTAGTTATTGTAGCATCGGAGAAATACTTATTATTGTTCAGAAAATAGGCCTCATATTCAAGATTGAAATCACTGAGCTTCCCCTTTTTGATCGTTATATTCCCTGATCCGTCGGGGATTCTAATGTTGTTAACATATGTACCTACAACCGGCCATGTGCATTCCTCAAAGAAATAATAATTGAGGTAATGGTATACCTTGCAGTAGTTGGACCCGTGAGAAGAGGTGCCGACAATTCTTATACCGTTGCTCCTCAGCCAGTTAAGTTCCTGGTGTAGAAAGTTCACAGGATCAATATGATAGACAACCTGAAGGGTAACAAGGTCGTTGTGCCATCCAATCTCAAAATGAGATTTATTCTGCATCTCCTTCAATATGGGAAGTATGGAATCGGAATGAACTGCCTTATTAGAAGGATCGGCCAGGTAATAATTTGCTGTATGAAGAATATAATAGGTTGATCTGAAACCGAGTTCTGTTTCAGTTTTTGAGAATTTCTGTGCTACTTTCAGATCGTTGTCAACATCATGTCTGAGTCCGATCACGATTTTATTTGAATCTATTGCTTTTCTGAACTCGTCAATAGGCAGGACAATGTATCTGCTTGTGTCAGAAATTTTCTTCAGGAATTCGGCATATTTCTCAAAGGTAAAATTTGTGTCGACAGGCTCAGTATTATATTCAATCTTGCCCGATTTAAGATTATTATCCTGTTTCTGAGTTGCCGGAATCATTGAAGACTCAGACATTTCAATACGGTTATCCTGTCCGGAAAGCAGGCTTAAATTCCCGGCGAGAGCGAATAGAATCAAATAAATTTTTATCAGAAGCTTTCTCATATTTTAAGTCAGCATAATAATTAATCATGGCTCATTCCCAAACGGCGTAAAGATAAAAAAAATAATCCATTACACTTTATTTAACAGTGTTGAGAGGAAAAAGTTCCTCCCCTATGATAATTAAATGACGGGCAAAAAAAAGGCCGGCTAAAACGGGCCGGCCTTCAAATCAGGAATGAATATTAATAGGTCTGAAGAGATATCTTGAATGAACCTGTTGCTTTTGAAGCATCTATCTTAAATATCCATTCCCCTGCTTTATCTTTGTTCTCTTCTTCAGATATAGTGAATGATTTTCTCCAGTTCAGATTACCCGATTCGTCAATAACTATATCGGAGTAAGTTTTACCTCCGGGCATTACAATTTTTACCCTGATCTCACCTTCTTTGCAGTCGCCCATTACGGTCATCACAACAGTACCTGCTGTTTTCTCAACATCAAAGGAATATTGTTTTGAAAACGATGACTCCTTAACATATCTTGAAAAATCCCAGGTTGTTCTTTCACTATCGCCGCCACGGCCAAAAAAGTCACTTGCGAAATCCGGAACCGGGTCGAAATAAAAAGCCTGCTCTCCGAAATCCCTTCCGCTCATCCCTGGACGAACCCTTTTGTACACGTTGAAGCCGGCACCGCTTTTCGCCAGTTCATCGTTTGCTTCCTGCATTGTCTTGTCAACTTCGGTCTTACTCTTATCCTCGACTATCTTCTGCTGGTCAGCTGCCTGTTTTTTCTGCAGCTCGATAGCCTGCTGAAGCTTAAGATCCTTATCTTTCTGCTCCTGGGTCTTATCCTGCCCGCTCATCTGCTGAACAGAACAACATACTACTGCAAATATTGCTATCAAAATAAATATTCTTTTTTTCATGACTGCCTCCATGGTTTGATTATGATGTAAAGATACAACCTGCAATTGCCTGTTACTGTTAACAGTGGGTTAATGCCGGGTTAATCTTAATTAACAGGAGCCTTTATAATCTTAAAATGAATAAATTTATACCATTATATAAAGGGCTTATGAAAAAGAAAGACTGGGTACTGATCTCGGGAATCGTATCAATTTTTGTTTTGATATCAGGACAGTTTTTTATAATAAAGGACATATGGAAGGAGAAAGATGCCCTTTTTGATCTTAAGTACAAAACGTTGTCGCGCGAAGCCATGGATCAGCTTTTCAGGGTCAAGCATACCGACGGTTTCAGCAATGCGCTTGATCTGGCCGATAAATATGCACAGGATATCTGGACGAATGAAATTAACAAAGGCAAGACTCTTAATGAAAAGGATCTCAATGCAATCAAGAAAGAAACCTTAGACGGGATTACCAAAATTCTGAATGAGCTTCAGGGTCTCAGCGGTCTTCTATCGGACTATTTTAAAAAACAGGGATTTGATGGTGATTTCAATTATCAGATCGAAATAAACTCCCTGCAGCTTATTTACTTTGATTCGAAGCTCGATATTTACACAAGCCCCGACCTTATTAAGCAAAAATCATCAACTGCCACCGGGCAAACTGTTAAGCCTGAAAAAATAAAATCAAGGATACTTGTTAACAGCTTTTTCAGGGAGAGAAACTATTATAGCCTGAACTTTGACTATTATATCGATTTTTCACACAAGCAGAAAATGCTCTTCCGAAGCATGACGGCCTATATGCTTATGTCCGCCATCAGCATTATAGTTGTTGTGGCCATATTCCTGGTAACCTACAGGAACCTCAAGGAAGAGAAACGGTTATCAAACCTGAAGACTGATTTTATAAATAACATGACCCATGAGCTTAAGACTCCTCTTTCGACAATTACTGTAGCCGGAAAAACGCTTGAGATGGAGCAGATAAGGTCAAATACTGAAAAAGTGCTTGAAACGGCCCGTCTCATAGGAAAGCAGAGTGTTCATCTGAACCAGCTCATCAACCTTCTGCTTGAGATAAGCATGTGGGAAAGGACCCAGTTTCAGCTTGACAGGAAAACTGTCGAGATCGAAGAACTCCTTCACGATATAGTAGAGAGTTTCAAAACCGGCTGTGCAAACTGTGCCAGCATATCTCAGAAGTACTCAATTCAGGGGCTCAGGGCAGATATCGACATGGTCTACTTTACAACAATGATAAACAATCTGCTTACAAACGCAGTAAAATACGCCGATAAGGATCCTGAGATCAATATCAGGGCCTACAAAAACAAGGAGAATCTCTTTATAAGCATTGCTGACAATGGCGTCGGGATAGAGAAATCTGAGCAAAGGCACATCTTTGACAAGTTCTATCGTGTGGGCCAGGGAAATATTCACAAAACCAAAGGACTTGGCCTCGGGCTTTACTATGTCAAAAAGATCGCAGAATCGCATGGAGGAGATGTAACCGTATCAAGCAAACCGGGAAAAGGTAGTATATTTACGATAACATTGCCATATTAATTAATTATTCCATTTATGAAAGTACTTATTGCTGAAGATGACAGGGATTTCGGGAACATCTTATCACAATATGTGACAATCAGTGGCTTTGAGGTCAACCTCGCCCGCGACGGGAAGGAGGCCTGGGAGCTTTTCAATGCTGATAAGCCGGACATTTGCGTTCTGGATGTCATGATGCCTGAAATGGATGGTTTCACCCTTGCAGAGAAAATCAAACAAGCTCAGAATGATATCCCGTTTATCTTCCTGACAGCAAAAAGCCTGAAAGAGGATATTGTAAAGGGACTGAAGCTTGGAGCAGATGATTATATTACAAAGCCATTCGACCCGGAGGTCCTTATCCTCAGGATCAACAATATTCTAAAAAGGGTATACTCCTCGGTTAATGACGAATACCAT
>JBBIIS010000054.1:0-17580 GCA_037446375.1 Bacteroidota bacterium
CTTTGTCCGGAATTGTCCCGTCAGGATTTATTGTGTTCCAGTGTTTCTTATTCATATAAAATTTGACCATACTTTTTGAGTATATAAATAAATGTTATTATTCTTCAAAGTGATTATAGAGCTGAATTGTATTTCCCTTTGTTATTTCCGTGTATAAAATCATTATATGGGTTTGAAATGAGATACCACATATTTAAATGCTGTTTCCCGTGTATTGGAGCTAATTTTAAATTATTTCAAAGGACACCGTAGGTGTCGACTTCCAATAGCCCGGGTCAAGCCCCGGGTTGAAGATAGCAGCCATAAAAGCAACCCCGGAGGGGTTGACTTCCAATTGTTTAATTGGTATTGTTTCCATAAATTTGTACAGTGCTGATTTTAAATGGGATAATTATGTCTACCTATACTCAAATTCTGTATCAGATTGTCTTTGGCAGTAAAGACTATACAATTTTTCTTAACAAAGAAAATCAAGGTTTATTATCTGGATACATGGTATCTATGCTGAATAAAAGGAACTGTCATCCTTATCGGATTGGGGGATATGGAAATCATGTTCACATTGTCACTCACGTCTCACCAACCATTAACCTGGCTGCCCTTGTCAGGGAAATAAAGAAAGCAACTCATGAAATGATGATATCGAAAAAAGAAGAGTTTCCTCATTTTTCAGGCTGGCAGGTTGGTTATGGCGCTTTTACTTATCATATTTCCATGAAATCAATACTGATAAGATATGTTTTACAACAAGATCAACACCATAAAACAGTCACTTACAAGGATGAGTTAATTCAATTGCTTAATGATAATCTGGTATCGTATAAAGAAGAATATCTGATCATATAATATTATCAGAATATATTTCTCTTTTGTTTTCAAAGATAATATTGTGGAAATCAGAAGTCAACCCCTCCGGGGTTGGTACAAATGTACTTTTCATTACCACGGGTATAACCGTGGCTATTGGAGGATAAGCCCTCCGGGCTGATTCAAATGTACTTTTCATTACCACGGGTATGACCTTGGCTATTGGAGGATAAGCCCTCCGGGCTGATTCAAATCATATTTTTGTGAATGCTCTGAAAATCCTTTGAGCCAGATTATTTATTACTCGGCAGAGTCTTTTCAATTCTTGCCTGTTCAGATAAAACTGATCTCATTTTTTACCTGCAATAAGGTCGTAAGAATGATCTATCCAGGAATACACCTCTTTGTCCGGAATTGTCCCGTCAGGATTTATTGTGTTCCAGTGTTTCTTATTCATGTGATAGCCTGGAATTACGGAACTATATCTTTCCCTGAGCCCAAGTGCCATGGCAGGATCACATTTCAGATTAAGGCTGAGCTCGCCGTCGAGGTTTGCCAGAACGAAGATTTTCCCTTTTACCTTGAAGACCAGAGTATCCTCGCCGAAAGGGAATCCTTCCGTTACTCCGGGTTTCTTAAGGCAGTAAGCCCTTACATCTTCAATATTCATAATTATTTGAGTGTAGGGTAGAATGCATTTTCAATATGCTCGATATCAAATGAATTGTCTTTCGAAATAATAATGATAACATCAAACCTGCTCTCTTTGTTTATGTTATACCTGCGTATGTAACTGTCGGCCGCAAGTACAAGAAATCTTTGCTTTTCGCGTGAAACAAGCTCTTCATGGCTAAGTTTCATATCCCGGCTTCGGGTCTTAACCTCTGTAAAAACAACAAATTCATTATTTTCGGCAACAATATCGATCTCTTTCCTGCCCGATACCCAGTTGCGGTGAAGTATCCGGTATCCCTCTCCTTTAAGATGATCAGCTGCCATCTCTTCACCGTCTTTTCCCAAAGAATGTGACTCGGCCATGCTTGTCAGATTTCAATGAGTTTGTTTTTTATAGCGAAAAGGATCAGGCTTGCCGTATTTTTCGAATTTGTCTTTCCAAGGAGATTTGCCCTGTGCTTATCAACTGTCCTCTTGCTTATAAAGAGCGATTCGGCGATCTCCTGGTTAGAGAGTCCCTCGCAAATTTTGAGAAGTATCTCTTTTTCCCTTTTAGAGAGGTTTGCCGATTTTGTTTCACTCTCCCTGTTTTTTATCCTCTGTATAACATGGTGAAGCAGCTCCTGGGAGAAATAGCTTCCGCCCTTTTTTACTGTCATAATTGCATCTCTGACCTCTGTGATGCCGGAATCTTTCAGCAGGAATCCCTTTGCGCCTGCATCAACCATTTTATAATAGTACTCTTCTTCACCATACATTGAAAGAGCGATAACCGAGAGTGCAGGACAAGCTTTCATTCCTTTCCTGGTGGCTTCAACACCATCCATCTCGGGCATATTGATATCCATCAGCGCAATATCGGCATTGTTTTCCTTAAGGAGCTCAAGGAATTCGATTCCGTTCGAAGCCTCTCCGGCGATCTCAAAATCAGACATTGTTTCAAGAAGCATTTTCAGCCCGTTCCGGAAAAGCTGATGATCATCGGCAAGAATTATCCTTGTTTTTTCCATGGATCAAATTCTTATACTATTATTTTAATGAGCGCACTTGTCCCTTTCCCGGGGTTACTTTCAAGAATAAAAACGCCGTCGATCGATTTGACACGTGTCTCGATGTTTGAGATCCCCATTCCCTTATTGTCCTCCTTGTCGAGCTTTGACATGTTAAATCCTCTTCCGTTGTCCGCAAACTGCAAAGTAACAAATTTTTCGTGTTTGTGAAGCTCTATATCGATATGTGAAGCGCCCGAATGCAGTATCGAATTATTTATGAGCTCGCAAACAGCCCTGTAGAGGACAACCTCCTTGTCGTTTTCGAGCCGCTCACCTTCCATATTCGACTTGAAGTCTATCTCGATTGCTTTTGTCTGGTTAATTTTGGCCGAGAATGCACTTATCGCACTTGAGAGGCCGAAATTTGAAAGCACATGCGGGCTTAGGTTATTTGATACCTCTTTTATTGTGCTTATAGCTTCATTTACGAGGTGATTTGTGTTTTGAAGTATCTCATTCCCCGATTGATCCTTAATTCTTCCTGTAAGCGCTGAGAGAGACATCTTGACTGTTGACAGCAGGGGGCCCAGTCCGTCGTGAAGATCCTTCGCAAAGCGCTTCTTCTCATTCTCCTCTGTATTTATTATTGCATTGAGAACCCTTTTTTCAGTCTTTAGCCTGTCGATCTCGGCACGCTTAAGCGAATAGAATATTTCACGCATGAGAAGTACCCCCGTGATAATCATGAATGTTTCCAATACGCCCATCCAGTCATCTATAAGCTGCCAGGTGAATGACGGGGTTCCACGGAAAAACTCATACAGCTGGATGATCTTCCTTAAAGCCATGAATACAAATGAAAGAGAAAGGAGTATCCACGAAAGCCTGTACTTTGTAAGCTTCATGAACCTCAGGGCTATGACTGCAGCAATTATCTGCAGTACTATTGATATAATCAGGGCAATGAGTCTTACCATCCTTGCAGACTTATTTTTACACAAAAGTAAAAGATTATTGATACAGCATACAATATCGTGAAACAGTTATTTAACATAAAGATAACCGTCGCCGGAATAACGTTTCTCTCTCTTTTGCTAACTTTGGAACTCGAAAAGAAAAGAAAATGGGAGTTATATATAATATAGTAATAGTAATATATAAGATACTGATCCGGGTCGTTTCTCCGTTCAACAGCAAGGCCAGGCAGTGGTTGGACGGGCGCAGGGGATGGGAGGAAAGGCTAAGATCAGAATTTATCGGGAATGAGGGCCCTGTCTGGGTTCATTGCGCCTCACTCGGGGAGTTTGAGCAGGGGAGGCCCGTTATTGAAAAGCTGAAGGAAAAGTATCCCTCGAAAAAGATACTTGTTACTTTTTTCTCTCCTTCGGGATATGAGATAATGAAGAACTGGCCTGTTGCCGATTACATCTGTTACCTTCCTGCCGATACTCCATCAGAAGCATCAAAATTTCTTGAGATCGTAAAGCCGGGGATTGTGATATTCGTCAAGTACGAGTTCTGGAACAACTTTATAGCAGCCATTTATAAAAGGTCAGTTCCACTCTACCTTATATCTGCAATATTCAGAACTGATCAGTATTTCTTCAGATGGTACGGAGGTTTTTTCAGGAAGCAGCTTAAGAGATTCTCAAGGATATTTGTCCAGGATAATGATTCGGCTCTTCTTCTCAGATCTATTGGAATAGAAAATGTAACATTATCGGGCGATACAAGATTTGACAGGGTCGCCCGGATAGCCGATTCAGCAAAGCAGATACAGATAATTGAGGAGTTCGCAGGCAGTGAAAAAGTATTTCTTGCCGGCAGCAGCTGGCCCGCTGATGAAGAGATAATAGCATCTTATATCAATGCGAATCCGGGAAGGATGAAATGGATCTTCGCTCCTCATGAGATCGATCCTTCGAATATTAAAAGGCTCGGGTCGCTCCTGAATGTAAAGACTGTAAAGTATTCTTCTCCGGGTAATAGACCTGAAGATGCCAGGGTCCTTATAATAGACAATATCGGATTACTGTCTTCTGCCTACAGGTACGCCTGTATTGCCGAAGTGGGCGGCGGGTTCGGAAAAGGTATTCACAATATTCTTGAACCGGCGTGCTGGGGCATCCCTGTTCTGTTCGGTCCCGATCATAAAAAATTCAGGGAGGCCAAAGAGCTTCTTGAGGGTGGAGGAGCCTTCACTTTTAAGACAGGGGAGGAGTTTGGCACAATTCTGGAAAGGCTTTTATCCGACAGGGAATTTTATTCAAAAGCTGCCGGAACCGCAAAGAAATATATATCAGGAAACAAAGGTGTAACTCTAAAAATCATTGATCAACTCTCTTTTTGAGTTATTAACATGTTAAGAACGGCAGGTTTATATCTTGTTAAAAAGTCAGCATTTCAATTTTCTTCTCAAAAGTTTAAATAGCAGTATCTTGAACCTCCCTAAATGCCAGGACGATCCTACATTATTTAATTAACATTCAAACATTTGTCAATAATTCTATATTCAAAATTACTAACTTTAATTCTATAACTATGATTCAAAAACCTTATCGTATTATTACGATGCTGTTGTTCACTCTGCTCTCCCTCGGAATTTTTGGGCAGGCTGTAACGACATCATCAATGAACGGCAAGATAGTTGACAGTAATGGCCAGGCAATGGTCGGTGCAACTGTAATTGCCATTCATACTCCTTCAGGCACACAGTATGGTGCCCTCACAAATGCCGAAGGATTGTTCAAGATCCAGGGTATGCGTCCGGGCGGACCTTACACCGTAGAGGTCTCTTTCGTCGGATATGCAAAAAAGAGCATTCCCGACCTGACTCTTTCACTAGGCGAGTCTTTTGTTCTTAATGCATCGATCGATCAGTCAAATGCACAGCTTAATGAGGTTGTTGTTACAGCTGTGAGGGCTCCTGTTTACAATTCTGAGAAAAACGGCGCCTCATTAAACATCAATAATGCAACCCTTATTTCAGTTCCTACTGTTTCAAGGAGCATAAATGATGTTACCCGACTTACCCCCCAGGCAAACGGTAACCAGATCGGTGGCGGAAACTATCGCCAGAACTTCATTATGGTAGACGGTGCCCAGTTCAATAACGCATTCGGTATAGGTACAAACCTGCCGGGCAACGGATCTCCGATCTCACTTGATGCTCTTGACCAGATTGCTGTGAACATCACTCCATATGACGTCCGCCAGAGCGGCTTTATCGGAGCATCTGTGAACGCAGTGACCCGTTCAGGGACGAATGAATTCACAGGTTCAGTATACACTTTCTATAATAACGAGACTTACAAAGGTAACAGGGTTGGAAGCGGAACATTCACAAAAACACCTTTCAGCGATGCAATTGAAGGCTTCCGTCTGGGCGGACCGATTATCAAGAACAAACTCTTTTTCTTTGTAAGCTATGAGCAGGAGAAACAGCAGGTTCCGGGACCGACAAGAGTTGCTTCGTCACCTTCTAACCCACCGAACTATCCTAATAACGTAGCTCGTCCTACAGTCCAGATGATGGACTCTATAAGCAAGTATCTCTCAGATACATACGGGTATCAGACAGGGCCTTACCAGAACTATAACAATGAGAGTCCGGGTAAAAAATTGCTTGCGCGTATCGACTGGAACATCAACCAGAATCATAAGTTCAACCTGCGCTACAGCTACAGCGCTGCAAAGAACCCTAACTATCCCAGCACCTCAGTTTCCCCGTTCTCCAATATCTATACTAACAACAGGCAGGCAATGGATGCAATGTGGTATAAGAACTCAGGGTACTACCAGCAGACAAACTTCAGTTCAATAGCAGGTGAATTGAACTCAACCTTCGGCCAGGGCCGCTTCACAAACGTACTCCGCGGTACCTATTCATTCCAGGATGAACCAAGAAGCACCGATGGTAAGCTTTTCCCATTCGTTGATATTCTCCAGGGCGGAATTCCTTATGTGTCATTCGGTACGGAGCTTTTCTCATATGGTAATCTTCGCCAGGTTAAAACTATCACATTCAACGATGACTTCACATGGTCGATGGGTATCAATAACTTTACGGCAGGTATTAGCTATGAGCACGATAATACAAAGAACGGATTCATGAGATTCGGATCAAGCTATTATGTTTTCAGTTCATGGAACGACTTCCTCACAGGACAAAAGCCTCAGGACTTCGGTATTACATTCTCTAACACTCCTGGTTATGCACAGGCATATCCTACATTCAAATACAGCCAGCTTGCCGCTTACATCCAGGACGAAGTTGTATTGAGCTCAAAGCTTAAAATCACAGGCGGCTTAAGGCTCGACCTTCCCACATATCCGGAGCCACTTGCAAACCATCCCATAATTGACACGCTTAATTTTGGCGGAACATATTATCATACTTCAACCCTTCCTAAATCAAGGGTGATGTTCTCACCCAGGATCGGTTTCAACTATGCACTTAACGACGAACGTACAATTATAGTTCGCGGCGGTACAGGCGTTTTCACTGGCCGTATTCCATTTGTCTGGATAGTCGGACAGGCAGGTGATGCTGGTATGCTCCAGACAACCCAGACATTCGTTGGCGCTGCTAATACCCCTGGAGTATTTGATCCTTCAATAAGCAAATATTATCCAGCTATACAGCCGGCTGCCGGAACGATTGTTCCCAGCACATTCACAATGATCGATCCTACCTTCAAGATGCCGCAGACATGGAAGAGCTCACTCGCAGTTGATGTGAAGCTTCCCTGGGGAATGAAAGGAACAATTGAAGGGATTTATAACAAGGATATCAACACAGCATTCTTCGTAAATGAAGGGCTGAAAGCCGATAGTGCAAAACCTTTGAACATCGCAGGTTATCCCGACCACAGGCTTATCTATCCTGCTACAAACGTTACAAAGGCGAATAACTACTACTACCTGGTATCCGGAGCTGGCGTTATATCGCCTGCTGGTACAAACGGAGTCTCTCCAATCGTTCTCGAGAACAGAAAAGGCGGATATTACTATTCATTTACTGCAAGACTTGAAAAGGCATTCGATAAAGGCTTTACCGGCATGGTTGCATATACACACAGTGAAGCTAAGAACCTCGTTGACGGAAGCGGTGACCAGGCATCATCAGCATGGAACGGTAACGCAAACGTAAGCGGTGCAAACCATCCTGAACTAAGCTATGCAAGCTACGTTGTTCCTAACAGGGTTATCGGTTCAGTTTCATACAGGATAGAAGAGAAAAGAATGGCATGGACAGCTACCGTATTCTATGAAGGAGCTTCATCAGGAAGGTTCTCATATGTATATTCATCCAACATACTTCGCGATGGAGCAGGTTCAAACAACCTGATCTATATCCCGAAAGATGCCTCTGAAATTTCATTTGTTAACCAGACTGTCAATGGTGTTGTCTGGACTGCCCAGCAGCAGAGCGACGCTTTCTTCGCATATGTGAAACAGGATAAATACCTTAGCAAACATATGGGAGAATATGCCCAGAGAAACGGTGCCCTCTATCCATGGGTGAACAAGTTTGACCTCAAACTGATGCAGGAATTCTTCTTTAAGGTTGCAGGCAAGCGCAATTCGATACAGGTTTCCCTCGACATTCTTAACGTTGGTAACCTTATCAATAAGAGCTGGGGTAATGTATGGTCATATAACCAGAACAACATTCTTGTCATGACAAACAACAACGCAGTTGTAGCAAACGGAACTGTTGCTCCTACATTCAGACTTAACCCTTACAATAACACGATGCTGACCCAGACCTTCTCAAAGAGTATAAATTATATTTCAACTTACTCGATGCAGTTAGGCCTGCGTTATATTTTCAACTAGGATTTAGTAATCCTCTTTATAGAAAGGGTGCATAAAAAGCACCCTTTCTTTTTTTCGAATAGCTAAAAATGCAGTTTTTTATTTCAACAACTTTAAAATTCAGATTCAGAATGACTTTACTTAAAATAATAGAGGACAAATTGGTGTTAATTTTATAACACACTGAAAAACAAATAATTAAAATCGGTTGATAACTATCCTCTTAAATGTTAATAAACTTGAAAATTTTGTCTTGTTTCGCTATTCCCGCTTGCCTAATTTAGCAGTTACCCGCTTCTAAAATCAGTGGCCGTTTAATCTCGTTAGAATCAGATAATAACAAAAAAATATATGGATGAGCTTTTTGTCCGGGAATCAGTCGTCTCAACAGATAACCTTAAAAATGAAATGGGACAACCGGTAACAGAAAAAAAGGTGGAAGGTAAAAAAGCCGGCAAGCCAGAAAAAGCTGGTAAGAAAGAGGTTTATTCCATTGATGAGGCCTTTGAAGCAAGCTGTCGTTATTTTAATGGCGACGAACTGGCAGCAAGGGTGTGGGCAAATAAATATGCTCTAAAGGATTCATTCGGGAACCTTTATGAGAAAACTCCTGATGATATGCACAGGAGAATTGCCAGGGAGATCCACAGGATTGAGATGAAGTACAAAAATCCGCTTCCCGAGGAGCTTATCTACAGTGTGCTGAAAGACTTCAGATATATCGTGCCCCAGGGCAGCCCCATGACAGGTATCGGGAACGAATATCAGATAGCGTCACTCTCAAACTGTTTTGTTATTGGAAACGACGGCGATTCTGATTCTTATGGCGGGATTATGAAGATCGACCAGGAGCAGGTTCAGCTTATGAAACGCCGTGGTGGCGTTGGTCATGACCTGTCACATATACGTCCGAAAGGAACACCTGTGCTAAACAGTGCCCTCACATCGACAGGAGTTGTTCCGTTCATGGAAAGATATTCTAATTCAACAAGGGAGGTTGCACAGGACGGACGCAGGGGTGCACTAATGCTTTCAATATCAATAAAGCATCCCGATGCCTCAAAGTTCATCGATGCAAAACTTGAAAGCGGAAAGGTAACCGGAGCAAATGTATCCGTTAAGCTTACCGACGAATTCATGGAAGCCGTTGAGAGCAAGAAACCATTCAGGCAGCAGTACCCTATCAACTCCGGCAGCCCAAAGTTCTCAAAGGATATTGATGCTGTCCAGCTCTGGAACAAAATAATCCAGAATGCATGGAAATCGGCAGAGCCCGGCGTCCTCTTCTGGGATACAATTATCAGGGAGAGTGTTCCCGACTGTTATGCCGACCTCGGATACAGAACAGTATCGACAAATCCATGCGGTGAGATCCCTCTTTGCCCTTACGACAGCTGCAGACTTCTCGCGATAAACCTATACGCGTATGTCAACGATCCATTTACAAAAACAGCAAAATTTGATTTCGATCTCTTTAAGGAGCATGTAGGCCTTGCCCAGAGAATGATGGACGATATAATCGACCTCGAAATGGAAAAGATCGACGCCATAATTGGCAAGATAGAATCTGACCCGGAGTCGGAAGAGCTGAAGCTTGTTGAGCTGAACCTCTGGAGAAATATCAGGAAGAAATCGGAAGAGGGAAGAAGAACAGGCATAGGCATAACAGCAGAGGGCGACATGCTTGCAGGCCTGGGACTGAGATATGGTACCGACGACGCAACCGACTTCTCCGTTGAAGTGCACAAAACACTTGCTCTCGAAGCATATAAGGCATCAACTTATCTTGCAAAGGAGAGGGGAGCATTTGAAATTTATGATACGGAACGGGAGAAGGAGAATCCATTTATATTAAGACTTAAGGAAGCCGACCCCGTCATGTATACAAATATGGCAAAATACGGGAGAAGGAATATAGCCCTTCTTACTATTGCGCCCACCGGGACGACAAGCCTGATGACACAGACAACCTCAGGTATTGAGCCGATCTTCTCCACTTTCTATAAGCGCAGAAGAAAGGTCAACCCAAATGACAGGGATGTAACAGTTTCCTTCACCGACGAAGTTGGAGATGCATGGGAAGAATATAATGTCTTCCATCATAAGTTTGTCGACTGGCTGAAACTTAATAATTACGACCCGGATACGGTAACCAGGATGGGCGACGAAGAGATCGAAGGGATAATAGAAAAGTCACCATACTACAAGGCAACTGCGAATGATGTCGACTGGCTGGCAAAAGTAAGAATGCAGGGTGCTATCCAGAAATGGGTTGACCACTCAATAAGCGTAACCATAAACCTCCCGGCTGAGGTTAAGGAGGAGCTTGTGAGCGAACTTTATATGACCGCATGGAAATCGGGATGCAAGGGCGCAACAGTATATCGCGACGGATCGAGGAGCGGTGTGCTTATCGCCGGAAACAGCAAGCAGGAGACACACCTTGAAAGGCCGAAGCGGCCGAAAGTACTGGATTGCGATATCATAAGGTTCAATTATAATGAGGAAAAATGGATCGCATTTGTTGGACTGAAAGACAGCCGTCCTTATGAGATATTCACCGGTCTCGCAGACGAAGAGATATTCCCTATACCCAAAACCATTGTAAAAGGGAAGATAGTGAAGAACAAGGATGATGAAGGGAATACAAGATATGATTTCCAGTATACCGACAAGTACGGTTATAAAAATACAATGGGAGGCCTTTCACACATGTTCAAGCCGGAATTCTGGAACTATGCAAAGTTGATTTCAGGAGTACTGCGCTACGAGATGCCAATAGCAGACGTTGTAAACCTCATTCAGTCGCTTAAGCTCGACAGCGAATCGATAAACAACTGGAAGAACGGTGTTGAAAGATCGCTGAAAAAGTATATCCCTAACGGAACAAAAGCGAAAGGGAAATGCGGTGAATGCGGATCTGAGAACCTCGTTTATGAAGAGGGATGCCTTATCTGCAAGGATTGCGGCTCATCGAGGTGCGGCTGATCTGACAGCCCTTATAAGTCCGCGCCTGAGCCAGGGTGAATTGATCTTTTTATCGTAATAGGGGATCATATAACCGCCGGAAACAGCAACATCAAATCCGCAGTCAAGAAGGAGCCTGGTGAAATCCTGCTCATCGTTTGCCTTGTGATAGGTGCACAATGCAATTTTTAAAGGCCTTTTGCTCCGGAGAATCTCCATGCAGCTGCTGAGGACTTCCTGCTCCGCTCCGTCAACATCGATCTTAAGAAATGTAATATCCTTCCTCTCATTTAGAAAGGTATCGAGTCTGATATGTGATTCATCATCGGTAACCGATACCATCTTGTTTATGATCTCAGCCTTTTCGCCGTACGGGGCGAATGTTTCCCTCAGGGCCCTGGCCCACTCTCTGTTATATTCAAAAATGCAGACCTTTTTAACCTTATCGACGACTGAAAGAGAGAAATTGCCTTCTGCTGCCCCTATATCGGCAATTACATCATTTTCTTCAGCATCAAACTGCGGAGTAAGATACCTGTGAGGGCTTTTTGGGTCCTGCTCACGTAAAAGATCAGAAAATCCCCTCTTTATTCTCTTTTCATTCCATCGTTTCTTGAAGTACAGTCTTTTGCCATAGAGAAGTACAAATTTCATTCCGGGATCATCGTCGTAAAATACTTTAACATCTGATGGTTTGTATAAATGCCCGAAGTGATATGGGAAAATTGATAGAGGATATTTTTCAAGGTAATCAAGAACTTCGCGCTGCTCATCGCTCACCTCACTGCCGGGAAGACTTTTAAAATGATCAAGTATTTTCCTGCGCAGACTCTTCTTAAGAATCTTTGTCCTTACCGGCTTAGGAACCACAACCCTGTATATTTCAAAAAGAAACCTGTTCATGCGTCAATCTGTTTGTCGATAGGAAACCGCTGACTCTTTTCTCTTGAGGTCAGATTTATTCAATTACCTTAAGTTCCTTCCCGATGGCAATGAAAGCCCTGATGGCCTTATCAATGTGGTCCCTTTTATGGGCTGCTGACAGCTGCACCCTGATCCTTGCCTCATTCTTTGGTACAACGGGATAATAAAAGCCGATAACATATATTCCTTCGTTAAGCAGCTTTGCAGCAAAGTCCTGCGAAAGCTTTGCATCGTAAAGCATCACAGCGCATATAGCCGATTTTGTAGGCTTAATATCAAATCCGGCCTTCTTCATCTCCGTAATGAAATATTCAGAGTTGGCATGCAGCCTGTCCTGAAGTTCATTTGTCTCGGTCATCATCTCTACCATCCTTATACCGGCCGCCGCAACAAGCGGAGGTATTGAATTTGAAAAGAGGTACGGACGCGATCTCTGGCGGAGCATACCAATTATTTCTTTTTTGCCTGTTGTGAAACCGCCGATGGCACCACCGAATGCCTTACCAAGAGTACCGGTTATTATCTCGATCTTTCCCTTCAGGTTATAGAGTTCCGTTACCCCCCGGCCGGTATTCCCGACGACACCTGCCGAGTGTGATTCATCGACCATAACCATAGCGTCATATTTTTCAGCCAGCTGGGCTATCCTGTCGAGCGGGGCAACATTTCCATCCATCGAAAACACCCCGTCTGTGACTATAAGCCTGAAGCGCTGCTTCCGGGCAAGCTGGAGCTGAGCCTCAAGATCAGCCATATCGGCGTTTGCATACCTGTACCTGACCGCCTTGCAGAGCCTTACTCCGTCGATTATTGATGCATGGTTTAATGAGTCTGAAATTATAGCGTCATCTTCCGAGAGGAGAGGTTCAAATACACCGCCATTGGCATCAAAGCATGCTGCATAGAGAATTGTATCTTCGGTTCCGAAAAACTCAGCAATCTTCTTCTCAAGTTCCTTGTGCAGATCGGTTGTCCCGCAGATGAACCTGACTGATGACATCCCGTATCCGTGATCGTCGAGAGCCTCTTTTGCGGCTTCAATCAGCGAGGGATCAGATGAAAGTCCGAGGTAGTTATTTGCACAGAAGTTAAGCACTTTTCTACCGTCGGCAAGCTCTATTTCGGCACCCTGGGGAGAAACGATTATCCTTTCATTCTTGAAGAGTCCTGCATCAGCTATCTCTTTAAGCTGGCCACTAAGAAAATCCTTATATCTGTTATACATAATTTATATTTTGTAATTACTATATAATTTAATTCCGGAAATTTTATTTCCTGAACCTTAGTGCTACCTGGTGACTTAGTGTTCTGGAGGCGGAAAAGATTCCACTAAGACACCAGGACACAAAGGATCACAGAGGTTTTCTTTTCTTAATCCCAGTTGAGAATTACCTTGCCGCAGTTTCCGCTCTCCATAGCGTCGAATCCCTTCTGGAATTCATCTATCGGGAACCGGTGCGTAATGACAGGGTCAAGATCAATACCTCCTATTATCATCATCTCCATCTTGTACCAGGTCTCCCACATCTCGCGGCCATAAATCCCCTTGAGAGTTATTGCCCTGAATATTATATCACTCCAGGGCACTTCGAAGTTTGAAGGTAATATCCCAAGAAGTGCTATGCTCGATCCGTTATACATGCTGCTTATCATCTCTATAAAGGCCTTCGGCGAGCCTGACATCTCAAGCCCGACGTCGAACCCCCGCAAGCCAAGTTTTTTGACGGCATCTGATATCTTTTCGCCTTTTGACGGATTTATGGTAAGTGTGGCCCCCATCTTTTTTGCTATTTCGAGACGATAATCGCTCAGGTCGCTTGCTACAATGAATCTTGCTCCGGCGTATTTTGCAATTGCAACAGCCATGCTGCCTATCAGCCCGGAGCCTGTTACAAGTACATCCTCGCCAAGTAGGGGGAATGACAATGCCGTATGTGTTGCATTTCCGAACGGATCCATTATTGCGGCCCACTCATCGGGTATCCTGTGATCGAGAGGTATGACATTTGTTGCAGGCACCTTCACATATTCGGCGAAAGAACCATCGATATTCACTCCGATTCCTACTGTGTTTTCACAAACATGTTCCTTTCCCCTCCTGCAGTTTCGGCAATGGCCGCAAGCCAGGTGACCCTCGCCCGTGACCCTGTCGCCAATTTTAAGATTTGTAACACCTGCGCCCATTTTCTCTATGTACCCCATATATTCATGGCCGATTATCATAGGTGTTTTTATAGTCTTCTGCGACCAGGCATCCCATTCGTATATATGAAGATCAGTACCGCATATTGCCGATTTCTTAACTTTGATTATAACATCGTTAAGCCCGGGTTCCGGTATTGGCTTTTCCTCCATCCACAAACCCTTTTCAGGTTTGGCCTTTACAAGAGCTTTCATCGTTTTCATAATATCCTGTGCTTGGTTTTATCGATCTGCTAATTTAATACATTTCCATTGTTCAAATAGTGATATTTGTTGTGGTTGGAATATCTGAGCCCCTTTACTTATCTTTGCTGATGGATTAATATTTTGAAAATGGTCAGAGTAAGATTTGCACCCAGCCCTACGGGCCCTCTTCACATTGGCGGAGTCAGGACAGCCTTATATAATTATTTATTTGCGAGGAAACTTGGCGGAACATTTATCCTCAGGATCGAGGATACGGATCAGACCCGCTTTGTTGAAGGCGCGGAGGAGTATATAATGGAATCTTTAGAATGGTGCGGAATAAAGGTTGATGAAGGAATAAGGGAAGGCGGTCCATTTGGCCCCTACAGGCAAAGCGACAAAAAAGAAGACTACAGGCAGTATGCAGAGATGCTCGTGGGGAAGGGCGATGCCTATTATGCCTTCGATACTCCTGAAGATCTTGAACAGATGAGGATGTCGTATGAGAAAAGAGGTGATACATTTATATATAGCGGAAGTGTAAGGGACTCTCTTTCAAACTCACTTGCCCTGCCTGAAGAGGAGTGGAAGGCAAAGCTTGCCGGCGGAGACCATTATGTGATCAGGTACCGGATGCCGGTAAATGAGGATATTCATTTTGATGATCTCATAAGGGGACACATAGTAGTAAACTCCTCGACACTCGACGATAAGGTCCTTTTCAAATCCGATGGTATGCCAACCTACCATCTTGCTCATTGTGTGGATGATCATATAATGGAGATAACACATGTGATACGCGGGGAAGAGTGGCTCCCTTCACTTCCACTGCATAAGCTGCTTTACAGGTCGTTTGGATGGGCAAGTCCGGAATTTGCACATCTTCCTCTCCTTCTTAAGCCTGACGGGAAAGGCAAGCTTAGCAAGCGCGATGGAGATAAGCTTGGATTTCCTGTTTTTCCGCTTTACTGGCCATACGGTGAGACCGCAAAAGGGTACCGGGAGGATGGATATTATCCCGAAGCTTTTATAAATATGCTGGCACTCCTGGGCTGGAATCCGGGAACGGAGCAGGAGATATTTTCGATGGATGAGCTTACAGATGCTTTCTCGATAGAGAGAGTTCATAAATCGGGTTCAAGGTTTGATCCCGAGAAGGCAAAATGGTTCAACCATCAGTATCTTTTAAAAAGATCAAATGAGGAGATCGCAATGCAATTCAGGGAAGAGCTCAGGGCAAAAGGCTTTCAGATCGATCTTCAGGAGATAGAGGAGCTTGTGGCTCTTGTGAAGGAGAGGGTTAGCTTT
Organism: Bacteroidota bacterium; assembly: GCA_037446375.1. GTDB lineage: Bacteria > Bacteroidota > Bacteroidia > Bacteroidales > VadinHA17 > LD21. The sequence continues at coordinate 15,882 of JBBIIS010000054.1, forward strand.
GCAAAGGATCTCTGGGCCGAGACCGATTTCTTTTTTGTTGCTCCCGATAAATACGACCCGGAGGTTGTCAGGAAGAGATGGAAAGAGGATACTCCTGCATTGCTTGCTGAGCTAAGGGGTGTCCTTGAGAATACGGATCCTTTTTCACCGGCGGAAACTGAAACGGCTGTCAAGGCATGGATCACTGAAAAAGGATATAATACGGGCAATGTCATGAACGCCCTGCGACTCGTTATCGTAGGCGCTTCAAGGGGCCCGCATATATTTGACATTATATCCTGGCTTGGGAAGGAAAGTACGATCGAAAGGATAGATAAAGGTCTTTCAGAAATAGGAAAATAATAAATCATGAACCTTCCATCACCCGGTGATTATATCGACATTCATAATCATGGAGGAAGGCCCTCTCCCGGATATTACTCCATAGAGAATCTTATGGCTCATGAGGAGATGGTACCCGATATGACCGCAGGTATCTCATATACTTACGGAATACATCCCTGGCACCTGACAGAGGAGAGCTTGGTTAAACAGATGAACAGAGTAATTTCAATTGCTGGGCATGCCAATATTATTGCCATCGGGGAGGCCGGGTTCGACAGGCTGAAGGGCCCTGAACTTAAACTGCAGCACATGGCTTTTGAAGAGCAGGTTGCGATCTCGGAAAAATTCTCAAAGCCTGTTTTTTTACACTGCGTGAAGGGCTGGGACGAGCTCCTCGAAGTACATAAGAAGATGGGGCCATTACAGAAGTGGATAATTCATGGCTTCAGGGGGAAAAGAGAGCTTGCCTTACAGCTCTTGTCGAAAGGGATGTATTTATCATTCTGGTTTGATTTTATTCTCAGGCCGGAATCTGCCCCTCTGTTAAAGAGTCTTCCGTCTGACAGGATCTTTCTTGAAACGGACGGAAGCGGAGTAAATATCGCTTCAATCTACATAAAGGTTTCTGTCGACCTTGGCCTTTCCGTTGACGATCTTAAAAAACAGATATTTAACAACTTCAATGATCTCTTTTTGAAATAGCTCGTTCCTTCACTGTGTCTCTCTGTGGTTCTCCGTGCCTCTCTATGTAAGTTCTCAAATCTATCAGACATTCCAATCCATCTATGGTGAACATCATAATGGATAATTGCATAACTTTATTAGAATTTGTGAAAAAGGATGTCTGGCAGGCACGTTATAAAACTATTTGTATTCATTGTACTCTCCTTCATGGCCTATAAGGCCAACAGCCAGGATCTAATTAATTCCAGGAGATCGGGATATTATACCTATATATTTAAAGTATCGGATTCAGAGGCCGGAAAGATCTTCAGGAAGAACAGAATTAAGTGGTCTGGCAGACAGAATTATTTTCATAATCCTGTGGATTCATTCCCTCTTTATTCTGAATATAACAAGAAGCTTGCTCCCGGTCATTACCTGAAGGTCTCTGTTAAAGATAATGATATTGAAGCCTCTATAGCTCCGGTTCTGAATGTCAGCGCTCAGATCGTCAGGAACAATACAGATCTCTGTGTACAGCTATTTGATTCCTGCGGGATAATCATTAAGAATGCAGAGGTTACAACAGGCTCAAAACATTTACGATTCGACAATTCGGTAAATGGCTTTCTTCTGAAGAAAGCAAACAGGAACGGAATACTCAGGGTCAGATATAAAGGCACGGTAAATTATTTTAATATTGACCGAACGC
>JBBIIS010000055.1:0-17364 GCA_037446375.1 Bacteroidota bacterium
GCTGGGCCTGGTGATAAAAAACTTATTGGAGAATAGTTGGTTGAGAATGAGAAGTAGTGTTATCAGGAGCTGATCCCTGCCTTATATACAGCAAGTGCTCTTTCTCTTACTTCTGAGAGAATGACACAGCGCTTAGGGTAACCAGGAGTATCAAGTTCCGGGATCCACATCCTGACATAGTCGAGATGTGGATCAAATTTTTTAAGCTGAAGATCGGGATTGAATATCCTGAAATACTGTGCTGCGTCGCAACCTGATCCAGAAGCCCATTGCCAGTTGCCATTATTCGATGATAACTCATAGTCGAGCAGCTTTTCTGCAAACCATGCTTCTCCCCATCGCCAGTCCGTAAGCAGATGATGGGTCAGAAAATTTGCCGAAACCATTCTTACGCGGTTATGCATGTATCCTGTCTGTCGTAGCTCCCTCATTCCGGCATCAACTATTGGGAAACCAGTTCTTCCTTCACACCATTGAACGAATTTTTCTTCATCGTTGACCCATTCAATCCTGTCAAACTCCCTACGAAAGCTTCTTTCCGTCACAAAGGGGAAATGAAATATTATCTGCATGAAGAACTCCCTCCATATCAGCTCTTTCACAAATATTTCGCTGATTCCGTAAGTCTGCCGGAGTACCTCCCTGATGCTTATTGTTCCGAATCTTAAATGCGGTCCAAGCATAGATGTTCCTCCTGAGGAGGGATAATTCCTCGCTTTTTCGTAGCCCGAAATATGGTTCTTTTCAAGGCGATGGGGCCTCAATTCATAATCCGGATAGTTAAATCCAAATTGAGAAGGTCTTATGAAGGATTCATTTTCGATGTAGGCAAAGTTAGATGTGAGTTTTTCTGATGACCAGCCAGTTATCATTTCCGGTCTGAATTGGGAAAGCCACTTTACAGAGTAGGGTGTATAAACTGTATAAGGACCTCCATCCCGCTTAAGTATTTCTGACATCTCGAAGATAACCTGGTCTTTATAAGAAAAGCACCTGATTCCGCCAGCGGTCATCATATCTGTGATCTCCTGGTCCCTTTTTATCGCATAAGGCTCATAGTCGCGGTTAAAATAGAGAGCTTTGATCTTGTATTTCAGAATAAGTTCCCTGAAAATCTCCAGAGGTGTTCCATGGAAAATCTGAAGGGAACTCCCTTTAAGCTTTATTGAACGGTCAAGGTCTTCAAGGATATTTCCGATCAGACTCATCCTCCTGTCATCGGGTTCAAGAGAAGCAATAATATCAGAATCATAAATGAAAACAGGTACAACTTTAAATCCTGAGGTAAGCGCATGCCACAGGCCATTATTGTCCTCAAGCCTGAGATCCCTTCTGAACCAAAAGATTACGATCTCTTCCAAGTGTCACTATGTTTTTAAAGATTAAAAATAACTGGATATTGAATCTGTTTCCTCATATCCTGCAAATTTACCTTTTTCACAGAAAAGAGACTTGCCCGGAGAATAAACTTCCAGTGAAACTTCAGAATCCAGACTTTCCTTAATGATGTTGTTCATGGCTCCCGCAAAGGGTGCCTTCAGAGCGTAGCTTTCTTTTTTTGCCACGGTTGCTTTAACAGATTTATCACTCTTCCTGATAATTATCTCTGTCTTGTTGTTATCTAGTTTCCTGAGTGATTCAACCCTTGCTCCGTTGTATGTTGCCAGGATATCTGTTTTGCCATTTATTGATACAAAAGCAATAAAGCCAATGAAGAATCTTCCTTTCCAGGGGATTTTCGCAATTGAAATCATTACTGAGGCTTGCCGGGAATCGAAATTGTTACATTGAAGCCATAGCCAGGATTCAGGAAAAGAGATGCCCCAATCCTTCTCGATATATCCCTTTCCGCTGGTGAACTGCCTGTGGCTGCCATTGACTTCAAGCGATCCTCTCAGATCGTGAGTAACGGAAACAACGCCATGGTTACATTCCATTGTCGGGATAAAGGAATACCATCCCATTATCCCCGGAGCAAGAATGCCTGCAGGTATTTTAATAATACCCGAATATTCAATTCTGCCTGTAATTTTGTGATCGTCATTCCTGAGATCCAGGGAGATGCCTTCAGACGTAAAAGTTGAATTTCCAACTGTTATATTCAGTTTTCTCTTATCATAGCCAAACTCATTAATGCTGTATCTGAAATACTCCGACCGGCCCGTGATTCCATCGATGAACTGGATAAATGCATGACTGTCATTTGAAAGAGATACCCCTGGAATAACAGCAAAAGCATCGTGCTCCGCGCCGGAGACATGCTTAAAATACCATCCTTCAAAATAGTTCTTCTTCCTGAGTGAACCCTGAAAAATCCCTGGATGGAATATTTTGTAGATCGATTTCAAATTCTTTACAATCTAAATGAAAACAGGGATCCTGAAAACTGGATATCCGAAGTATTACAAGACAATATAACCATTTAATTATCTAATTGTTCGCGATCCGTTCGATATTGTATATTTTTGAACTTTGTAGAACCTGGAACAAAATGTCAAAAGATTTATTCACCTTCAGGGAGTTTACAATAAACCAGGAAAAGTCAGCCTTTAAAGTAGGTACTGACGGAGTCATTCTTGGTGCTGTCGCTGATCTTGGCGATGCGGGAATTATACTTGATATCGGTACCGGGACCGGACTTATTGCGATAATGTGCGCCCAGCGTTCCGCTGCCAGGATCATAGCTATTGAATCAGATTATGATTCATTCCGGGAGGCAGTAAAAAATGCAGAGGCAAGCAGGTGGTCAGACAGGATTTTGGTTCTGAATATGGATCTTCAGGCTTTCGCATCTGTTTCGGATAAGAAATTTGATATTATTATCTCAAATCCACCATATTTTATAAATTCCCTTCTCAATCCAGACAGAATAAAATCTTCAACCCGTCATGCATTCTCACTTTCAGCCGGTGACATCCTGAAAGGAGCAGACATTTTGCTATCTGAAAATGGGTGCCTTCAGCTGATCCTTCCGTATGAAGAGGGAACTCTTTTCATTGCTGAGGCAGCCGGAGCAGGATTTTTCTGCAATTCAATTGTCAGGATAAAGCCATATCCAGGAGGGAAGGTAATCAGATTGATTATGAAGTTCGAAAGGATAAAGAAAGCGACCCGCGAAAAATTCCTTACCATAGAAACAGGATCGAGGCACAGCTATACTGAAGAATATAAACAGCTTACAAAGGATTTTTATCTTAAGTTTTAAATCCGGTTACACAGAGTGACACAGAGAAGAAATCCAAAAACCATTAGCTCTGGTGTCCTCTGTGCTTCTCAGTCTCCCTCTGTGAAAGTTCTTAACTTTTATCTTTTTAAAGGTACTCTTCCCTCATTTTTATATTCATCTGCTCAAGTCCTGCAAGAACAGGTTCATATATCTGCGGCACAACAGGCCTGTACACGCCCGGCAGATTGATCTTTCCTTCCAGTATAAGCTTAACCGCTATAGCTGCCGGCAATGCAACGGTCCTTGCGATGGAGGTATTTGTGGCCGGAGTTCCGAAATCCAGCATTGAAGAAATGATCTTTTCCCTTTTCCCATCAGCAAAAGAGGCATAAAAAGTATGCTGAAGTACAACCATGTCGCGTTCATTATCACCAAGAGGCATTTTTCTTATCATCAGATCTGAAGTTATCTCAAAGGGTGATGTACTTCCGTATCCCATATCCTGGTCGTCAAAAAAGCCAAGCCACTCAAGCGCAGAGATTGCAGTTGAGATTTTCGATAATCCTGTTTTCTTGCATAATGCTTCCCTGATATCCTTTTTATCCAATCCCGCCCTCTCTCCAATGAAGCCGGAGTATGACATCCCCGAATAATTCCTCTCTTCATCGTCAAGCATGTTGATCGATTTCATTAGGTCGAGTGTCTCGCACCATCCCTTGAATCTGAAGGTTCCCCGATACATTGTTTTCGCCTCAGGTATCCCGTAAATATCGGAGTAGCTTATAGAGTCCCTGTTAGGGTATACGTCGAGCTTACCAATTCCCTTAAAATCGGCTTCAAAGACATCCCGGAACAGATTAACAGGCTCAATAAAAACACGTTTCCCGTTTTTCAGGTAAAGGGCACTGTTCCGGCTAGCCATTACAACACCCTTGGGGCTCCACGAAAATTTATACTTCAGGGGATTGTCAGCCGCTTCGGGAGCAGGAAGTGCTCCGCAGATGGAATAGAACTCATCAACACTTCCTCCCCTGTTGTGTATACTGTCGATTATCTTCATTGACGACATATGGTCTATCCCCGGGTCGAGTCCAATTTCATTCAGAAATATCACGCCTGCTTTCTTAACTTCATTTTCCATTGCCTGCATTTCAGGCTGCACATATGAAGTTGTCACAAGGGGCTTTTTAAACTGCAGACATACCCTGGCCACACTGCTGTGAAATTTATACGGAAGAAGACTCACTGTAAGGTCATTTTCTGCAACGAGCCTGTTAAGAGTAGCTTCATCATCCATCGTCCAGAAGATTGACTTTCCTTCGGGCTTGCATGCTATCATTTCATCTGCTCTCTCTTTCATGGGAGATGCCACAATGATCCTGAACCCGCTTTCCAGCAGATATTCGACCATTGGCTTTGCAACAAGTCCTGCCCCGAGTATTAAAACTTTCTTCATGGCTTTAGCATATTTGTCAGTCGACAAATTAATCAATCGATCAGACAGTTTTTATGATTATTGTTATAATTCTCAGTCTCTCTCTCTGCCTCCTCCGTGTCACTCTGTGTAACTATGTAAAACAAGCTCCCCCCTCGGTCCCCCGCTGCAAGGAGAACGGGGAACTTAATAGCTTCAGACACCTCTTTTTATATCCCTCCTCAACGCGAGGCATGGATTGAGGGAGGGGTAAGTCTTGAGAGGGCCACGAAGTAAAACAGAGGCTGTTACTTAAAGAGTTAGTAAATTATATTACAAATCCTGTAATTTATTTTGCCCGGAATGTATCTTTGTTGATGAACAATCAAAACTCTGATGTCTGAGATCCCGAAATACGTTGAAACGCCGCTTATGAAGCAGTATTACGACGTCAAGACAAAACATCCTGATGCTATCCTGCTTTTCAGGGTCGGTGATTTCTATGAGACCTTCGGGGAGGATGCAATAAAAGCATCGGAGATACTTGGGATAACACTCACAAGAAGGGCAAATGGTTCAGCAACCTTCGTCGAACTGGCAGGATTTCCCTATCATGCTCTCGACACATACCTTCCTAGGCTTGTAAGGGCGGGGCAGAGGGTGGCGATCTGTGAGCAGCTTGAGGATCCAAAGCTGACAAAGAAAATAGTAAAGAGAGGGATCACAGAGCTTGTTACTCCGGGTGTTAGCATGAATGAAAATATTCTCAGTCATAAGGAGAATAATTTTCTGGCAGCCGTTCATATTGAAAAAAAAATCGCTGGTGTTGCCTTTCTAGATATATCGACAGGTGAATTTCTTGTATCGGAAGGTACCTTGGAGTATGTCGACCAGATGCTTAATAATTTTCAGCCCAAGGAGGTGCTTTTCGAAAAGAGCATGACTGTTCTCTTTCAGGAAAACTTTGGGAATAAGTTTTATACATTCAAGCTCGATGATTGGATCTTTACATCTGATGCTGCAAATGACAGATTATTGAGACAATTTGAAACAAGCTCCCTTAAGGGTTTTGGCGTACATTCCATGCAGTGCGGGATCATCGCCGCCGGGGCTATTCTTCATTATCTCGATATAACTCAGCACGATCAGTTGAGGCATATAACAGCAATTGCTAGGATCGAGGAGGACCGGTATGTATGGCTTGATAAGTTCACTATAAGAAATCTTGAGCTTTTTCACTCCCCGTATGAAGGTGCCAAAACGCTGATAGACGTTGTTGACAAAACTGTTTCGCCGATGGGAGGCAGACTTCTGAAAAGATGGATCGCCCTCCCTCTGAAAAATATTCAGCCCATAAACGACAGGCTCGAGATTGTTGGCTTTCTGACTGAAAAGAAAGAGTTCCGGGAGGAGATCACATCGTATATGAGGCAGATTGGTGATCTTGAAAGGCTGATTTCAAAGGTTGCCGTAAACAGGATCAACCCTCGGGAGGTGGTACAGCTTAAAAAGGCCCTTCAGGCGACAGAACCCCTGAAAGCTAAGTGTTCAGAAAGCGGATGCCTGCCCATGGCGGCCATTGCAGAGCAGCTTAACCCCTGCAGATCAGTGGCTGAAAAGATTGAAAAGGAGATAAACAACGATCCTCCCCTTCAGGTAAACAGGGGAAATGTTATTGCTTCAGGTGTTTCTTCTGAACTTGATGAATTAAGGAAGATCCTTTACAGCGGGAAGGATTATCTTATCGATCTTCAAAACCGCGAAAGCCAGAGAACTGGCATAACATCCCTTAAAGTAAGCTATAATAGTGTATTCGGATATTATATTGAAGTCAGGAATACACATAAGGATAAGGTGCCGCCGGAATGGATCAGGAAGCAGACCCTTGTCAGTGCAGAGAGATATATTACTGAGGAGCTTAAAGAGTATGAGAGCAAGATACTTGGTGCTGAGGAAAAAATAACTGACCTGGAGACAAAGCTCTATAACGACCTTGTACTTTCACTTGTTGAATTCATTCCCCAGATACAGCTGGACTCTGTTCAGGTCGCCAGGCTTGACTGCCTTCAGTCTTTTGCAGTTGCATCTGCTGAGAATGGATATGTCAGGCCTGTGATAGATGATTCGATGAGGCTGGATATACGGGATGGCCGGCATCCGGTAATTGAAAAGCAGCTTCCACTTAGTGAATCTTATGTTCCGAATGATCTTTTTCTGGATGCTGAGGATCAGCAGATCATTATTCTTACCGGGCCAAACATGTCGGGTAAGTCTGCCCTTCTGCGACAGACAGCACTCATAGTTCTTATGGCCCAGATGGGCTCCTTTGTCCCGGCAAAGGAGGCAACGATCGGACTTGTGGATAAAATATTCACAAGGGTGGGTGCCTCTGATAATATAAGCCTGGGAGAGTCAACATTCATGGTAGAAATGAATGAAACAGCAAGCATTCTTAATAATCTCTCAGAAAGGAGCCTTATTTTACTCGATGAGATCGGCAGGGGAACAAGCACCTATGACGGTATCTCGATAGCATGGGCTATGGTTGAGTATCTTCATGAGAACAGAATGAAGGCGAAAACGCTGTTTGCCACCCACTATCACGAGCTGAATGAGATGGAGAACTCATTCACCAGGGTTAAGAACTATAATGTGTCGATAAGGGAGCTTAATAACAAGGTTATTTTCCTGCGTAAGCTTAAGAGGGGGGGAAGCGAACATAGCTTTGGAATACATGTTGCAAGGATGGCAGGGATGCCAAAAAGTGTGGTAAAGCGTGCAGATGAGATACTTAAAGAGCTGGAGCATAGTCATGAGAAACAGGAGCTGGCAAAGCCGATTGCTGATCTGGCCCAGCACCGGGAAGGGATGCAGCTAAGTTTCTATCAGCTTGATGATCCTGTACTTAAACAGATACGCGATGAGATACTTGATCTGGATATCGATAATCTGACTCCAATGGAGGCATTGAACAGGCTTTACAATATAAAGAAGCTTCTCAGATAAACTTCTTGAATTTATCGCCGATCTTGAAATATGTATATCTTCCGGCATCTGCTCCTTCAGTATGAAGCGCATCGCCTTTTGTTTCGTATGTGCTTTGTTCACCCACTATCTGTGAGAAGTAGACATCAAAGCTGTTGCCGTTCTCATCATTCATTGTAACCAGGGCGAGATTGGGATGAATATCCGATTTAAGCGAATTGCCGCATAGCGGACAGTAGAATTCAAGCAAGTCACCCTTGGTAAAGCTGAAGGATGGATGCTTTAGACTTGAATAATTTCCTATCTGCGGACTCAGAAGCATCAGACCCGATTGCTTCCTGCTGTTCCTGACCTTGAAAATAATGTTTTCGCCAACCCTCAGATGGTCGTGACATTTTGGACATGTGAAATCGTTCATCCTGACCTCCTTTTAAAAGCTGTTTAATAATGAACCTGGAATAAGATAACAATCCTGATCGGTGAGAGTTTAATCTGTTGAGAGTAAATTTAATCAAAATTTATAAATCAATCTCGACCCCCAGCCCATTCTCCCACTGTAGAAGGGGAGAAAAAGCATAATTGTATTTAGCCCCTCTCCCGGGAGAAAGGAGTTGGAGTGAGAGATGGAGTATTGAGAAGGAGTCTGTGGCTTTTTCAGGGGGAGAGGCTATGCATTTTTAATATAAATAGCCGCAGCCGCTGTCGTAACTTTCTCGATAAACCTGTCTAAAGCACGGGTGAAAGCCGGCTTGTCGAGAAGCAAAAGCTTTTCATCGATCTGCTTCATTAGGATTTCAAGGGTTGCAACACTTGTACTATAACCTCCAGGCCTGTCCCGCAGCATCCATAATCTCTTATTCTCTTCGAGGTATCTTGTTCCATTCTTTTTCATTTTGCCAAGCAGTTCTTTCTGATCTTCTACAGATAAGTTCCTCTTGTTCAGAATGTAATACTGAAGATCTGTCCCCACACGTAAAAGCTTCAGAGCGTTGGAGTATTCATCTTTTATCAGCGTTGAGTCTGCCCCTTTCATCCTGGCTGAAGGAAGGATAACTTCCGCTGAATCTATAAGACTGTACATTCCCCTGAAATCATAAGCGTGACGTTTTGTTGATCCTTCAATGAATCCGGCGACCAGTTCGGGGGCTATACCAGCCATAATTTCTGAAATTCCTTTGATCATTTTATCATATACTGTTGAAAAGAGAACCTCGTCGCGGAGCCCGATCTGCATCGACATATTTGTCCAGGTCATTGAAAGTCCGGGCTTTTCTTCATAAAGCGGATACCTTCCAAGGTTGATGGCAAGTGAGCCCATAATATCTGATTCATCCCTGAAGAGATAGCTGCTGAGGAAATTGCTTATTCTCATTTCATCATAACTCTTGCTGTTCCAGCTTAGCCCGGCTCCTATAGCATAGCCTGCATAACTGACCGGAAGGTATTGCCAGTGGCCCATGTCGCCCCAATCGGTAAGTATCATCCCGGCTGCATCGTATTTCACACCTGCTGTAACCGAATTTCTTATGTTTTCGATCATATTATCGCTCCTGCCCACAATGCTTGACCAGCTGCTTGTTCCCGGGCAGACCATAAACCTGACACCTGCGGCTTTTAACTCTTTCGCGTTCTTTTCAAAAGGATAAAGTGCTTCGTATCCCCAGTCGAGGAGTGTCACATCCTTTGGAATGCGACTGAGAACCTCTGGATATTTAAGTACTATATCTCCCCACATCATCATCTTCCTGTTCCGGGCTGTCGCTATGTCATGGATCTTAAGGGCATAATCGAAGTAGACATTACCAGCTCCTTTCTCCTCACAAATCTTTTTGCTCTTACCTTTTCCAAGATCAAAAGGCTCATCAAGGTTGACATTGAAGTTTTCTGATGTGAAGTTCTGGAGAATGTCATCTGTCATTTTCGTAACAAGTTCAATGCTTCCAGGATCGCTGGGATCGAGTGTCCCCTTCATGTTGAGAATACCCATCATCTTATATCCTTTAGGACATTCAGCGAGATCTTTGTACTTTTCAGTTGCAAGCCAGGAAGTCATATGTCCGAACATATTCTGATTCGGAACAAGATCGATAAAATGTTCTCTGCAGAAAGAATCAAGAGCCTTTATATCATCTCCTGTGACTGGGGTCTCTGTCTTTTCCCAGAGATCCCTGAAGGAAGGGTACGCAAATGAAAATCCTTCCACGTAGAGTTCCAGATGGTTAAATTTCATATCCGCGAGTAATCCGGCAAGTTTGATAAGGGTCTCCCGTTTCGGGACCTTGTTGCGGCTGATGTCAAGCATAAGTCCGCGCACCTGCAGATCGGGATGATCTTCTATTGAAACACATGGAAGATTACCGGAGTAATTCTGTTTAAGCACTTTTAATGTGACGATTGAATAAAAAAGTCCCTGTGGGGAGGAATATTCAATATCTATCTTTCCCGGGGCAATTTCCATTTTATAGCCCTGAAGAGGGATCTCCTTGTTTCTACTGAACCTTACGGTTCCTGAGGTTGAGGAGTAGCTGGCTTTCAACCCCTCTATTTCAGTCATAAAATTACCGATCGTATCTTTTATTGTTTCAGAGGATGTGAAGGTAATAGCCTGAGGAAATATAAAGCTGCCTCCGTTAAGCTTGACTTTCTGCGGTACCGGGATCAGGTTAAGCATTTTGCTGTTATCCGTCTTTCGTTCCGATAGTACTATCCTTCCCTCGGGGGCTCTTAATGCCCTATCTGCAGCGATAACTCTCTTTTCAAGTGAGTTATAATGAAAGAAAAGGAATAATGTTATTAAAGTTATTAGTATAACGATCCCCGCAAGGGAGTAGCCGGCTATTTTGATGACTTTTTTCATAGGATCCTGAGCATGAGTTATATAATGATCATTTCTATATTAATATGCCTGGCGGCACGATACCTTAAAAATAGAAATATTATTATAAGACTGAACAGGAAACTATCATAACGGGAATAATTTTAACCTGGGCTCAATTCAAAATGAAGGCACCTGTATATCCTCAGGGTATATTGAAGTGTTTAAATCGGAAATTCATTTGCATTCCGGGCATATAAGCGATCCTTCTGAATCACCAACGGCCATAAACTCCTTACCGCATTTATCGCACTTCACCTTGTTCTTTGCATCCATTATGATCCTTTTCGCGATTGCGTCATTGAATTCAATGGCCTGCAGATCCCTTGTTGCCGCATAAGTCTCTCTGCGTTTGGTGGCGGCAACTTTATCTTCCTCTTTGGGTACGGGTATAACTAAGTTGTTTTTCATGACGTAAAGATACGAATAAAGACTACGCTTTCGGGCTTGAAGGAGGTTAATCTTCAACTATATTACTTTTACGGCTAAATTATTATACCTTTGTCTCAGATTCAGCTTTGGGATTTTGCGCACTTTCAGCTAATCATTGATAGGGTTAGTCAATTACGGCACACCATTCATATTAACAGCTGATTATTTAATTAATCAATAACAAGAGTAAAAAAGCAAATGGGAAGATCTCAGGAAACATTCGGCAAAAAAGAAGTAAGGACCAAAAAAGAGAAGAAGAGAAAAGAGAAGGATCTTAAACGCGCAAAGAAAAAAAGCGAAGGGAAGAAGAACAGTTTTGAGGATATGATCGCCTATGTAGATGAGTTTGGCGTTATCTCAGCCACCCCTCCTGATCCTAACAAGAAGACTGTAGTTGTTGCCGAGAATATTTCACTGGAGGTAACAAAAAACAATCCTGAAAATCAGGCAGATTATATCCGTAAGGGAGTTGTAACATTCTTTAATGAATCGAAGGGTTATGGATTTATCCGCGACCTTGATTCCAGAATGAGTGTTTTCGTACATGCCAATAACCTTCTCGACCCCGTGAAGGAGAATAATATAGTTACATTTGAAATAGGAAAAGGACCCAAAGGTCCTTCTGCAATGAAGGTTAAACTGTTTAAAGAAGAACCGGCCAAAGACTGATCCTTGCCGGTCCGAAACAGACTGATTTCTTTCAGTAGTTATTTTACTTTCCTGGCCGAGATCCTTGATAAATATCTTGTTCTGGCCTCTTCCACGTCAGCCCCGGGAGCAATGTATATTTTAGTCCTGTGGTCAATTATGACTTCCTTAAGCTTTGAAAGGTCAGGTGATTTTAAAATATTTGGTTTCTTGTCGAACATTTTGAGTTGAATTAAAATAAAAAGTCCCGTTTTTGGCGGGACCCAATTTTTTAAATGATTATAAGAGATTAACTAAGCAAGTTTAACGTTTACTGCATTTAATCCTTTTTTCCCCTGTTCCAGATCAAAGGTTACTACATCATTCTCCTTGATATTTTCCTTTAGCCCTGATGAATGCACAAAATACTCTTTTGATGAATTCTCTTCTTTAATGAATCCGAATCCTTTGAATTCATTATAGAATTTTACTGTTCCTTTACTCATAATTATATTATATTAAATTTCGTGCAAGATACGCTTTAATATTGGAATAATACATTTATTTTCAATAAATTAAATATTTGAAGAAATATTTGACTATTTAAGGCATATTTTTTACCCGCCTATTGTGGTTCGGCATAATTAATATAAATGATATTATAACAGATTATAGCCCTTTGTGAACCTTTCCCTGGTGCCTCAGCGGCATTTTTTATTTAAACTAAGACACAAATAGTCAAAGTTCTGTTAAAGGGAAATATCCCGAATCTGCTGGTAATAAAAAGATAATCAGTGTATTTATATAAGTATCCAGACTGGCTTCTTTCGCTCGTGTATACCGTTCCAAAGGCATTATGGCCTGAGAACGGATTAATTTGACTATCTTTGCAGCATAATTAATAAGGTGACTTCCATGAAGCGTCGTTAGGCATTTTGCCCAGTCTGCATTTGAGTTCATTTCAGCCGGGATCATAAATCTATCGCTCCCGGAGCCACATCATAAAAATATATAATGACAAAATTTGAAGAGATGGGTTTCACACCCGGTATCCTGAAAGCAATTCAGGAGCTCGGTTTTGAGGAGCCCATGCCCGTGCAGGAGAAGGTGATACCATTGATGCTTGAAGGCGAAAGAGATATTATAGCCCTGGCCCAGACGGGCACAGGGAAAACAGCAGCATTTGGATTGCCCCTGGTTCTGACGACAGATACAGCGATCGTAAATACACAGGCACTTGTTCTTTGTCCAACACGCGAGCTTTGTATACAGATAACAGGCGACCTCACAGACTATGCCAAATTCACAGGCAAGCTCAAAATACTTCCCGTATACGGAGGTGCAAGCATTGAGAATCAGATGAGGGAGCTTAAAAGAGGGGTCCACATAATTGTTGCCACACCTGGCAGGCTTATCGACCTTATAGGCAGGGGAGCGGCTAAGCTTGCGAATGTCAGCAATGTGGTTCTTGATGAAGCCGACGAAATGCTTAATATGGGATTCCTCGACAGCATAAATGAGATACTCGAAGAGGTTCCCGCTGAGAGACGTACGCTGCTTTTTTCAGCCACTATGTCATCAGAGATAGCTTCTATTGCAAGAAAGTATATGACTGATCCTGTGGAAGTAACCATCGGCACAAAGAACTCATCGGCCGACAATGTAAGCCATGTTTATTACATGATCCATGCCAGGGATAAGTACAAGGTTCTTAAGCGCATTGCCGATTTTGAGCCGGATATCTATGCAATTGTCTTTTGCCGCACAAGAAAAGAGACACAGGAGATAGCAACGAAACTCATAAACGACGGATATAATGCAGATGCCCTTCATGGTGACCTTTCGCAGGCTCAGCGTGACGCTGTAATGCAAAAGTTCAGATCAAGAAGCCTCCATATGCTTGTCGCAACAGATGTTGCAGCACGCGGACTTGATGTTGACGATCTTACTCATGTAATAAATTTCAGCCTGCCCGACGATACGGAAGTTTATACGCACAGATGCGGACGTACCGGACGTGCCGGGAAAACAGGGGTGTCAGTATCGCTTGTTCACCTCAGGGAGAGACAGAGCCTTCAGCGGATAGAGAGACTTGTAAGAAAACCTTTCAGAGCATTGCCTATACCAACAGGAAATGAAATCGTGGGAAAACAGCTTTTCAATTGGGTAAATAAGCTTGAGAACGTCGCAACTGACCATAAGGAGATTGAAAAATTCCTTCCGGGTATAAAGACAAAACTTGAGGGGCTCGACAGGGAAGAGCTTCTTAAAAGGGTTGTTTCCCTTGAATTTGACAGATTCCTCGATGATTACCGTCACGGCGAAGATCTTATCGACCCGGTTCCCGAAAAAGAGGGGAGCTATGAAAGGGCAGGAAGAAAAGGCGCCCGCGATAGATATGAAGGTAATTATAAAAGACTCTTTATAAATCTTGGCAAGAATGATGGCTTCTATGCCGAACAGCTGATTGAGCTTGTTAATACAAATACCAGAGGAAGAAAAGTACCTATCGGGAAAATAGACCTGCTTAAGTCTTTCTCATTTTTCGAAGTAGAAGCCGGATTCGCTGACGACCTTATTGGCCTGCTTAACAATGCAAAATTTCAGGACAGAAGGGTTGCAGTTGAAATCGCACAGGAAAAGACCGAGAAGCCCGAGCAGGGGGAATATACAAGGAAAAGAGCTGCAAAATGGTCCGATCGCAAACCCCAACGTAAGTCTGAACGCAGAAGAACCAAGGAGAATAAGAAATTCGGAAAATTCAAAAAGAAAAAATGAAAGCATTAAGAATAGGTGACCTCGCAATAGCAGTTCCTGTAATACAGGGAGGAATGGGTGTTGGCATTTCATTATCGGGACTTGCCGCAGCAGTTGCAAATGAGGGTGGAGTAGGAGTTATATCAAGTGCCGGTCTTGGATTGTTGTACAAGGACTTTTCTGAAAACTACCTTGAGGCAAGCATTCACGGACTTAAAGAGGAGATCAGAAAGGCCAGGGAAAAAACTGTCGGTGTATTTGGAGTAAATGTTATGGTTGCCATGACAAACTATGTCGACATGATAAAGACTTCCATTGCCGAAAAGGTTGATATTCTTATAACAGGGGCCGGTCTTCCCCTTGACCTGCCCTCCTTTCTGAAAAAGGACAGCATTACAAAGCTTGTTCCGATAGTTTCCTCGGCAAGGGCAACAAAAATAATCTGTGAAAAATGGAAGGCAAACTATAACTACCTGCCTGATGCGGTAATAGTTGAGGGACCAAAGGCCGGGGGTCACCTTGGATTCAAAGAGGACCAGATCGATGATGAAAACTATTCTTTGGAAAAGCTTGTCCCGGAAATTGTAAGTGAACTTAAGAACTTTGAAGACAAATACAATCAGTCAATTCCACTTATTGCTGCTGGAGGTATCTACACAGGTGAGGATATTAATAACATAATGAAACTTGGCGCCTCCGGGGTACAGATGGCAACAAGGTTTGTCACTACAAATGAATGTGACGCATCTGATGGATTCAAGCAGGCTTACCTTGATGCCGGCGAAACGGATATTGAGATTATAAAGAGTCCGGTGGGTATGCCGGGAAGAGCAATCTTCTCCGGATTTATCCAGAAAGTAAGGGATGGTAAAAAACAGCCAAAAAAATGTCCTTTTAAATGCATAAAAACATGCGATATTGATAAAAGTCCGTATTGTATCATTATAGCCCTGGTAAATGCACTCAAGGGAAATTTTGACCATGGTTTTGCTTTTGCCGGAAGTAATGCATTCAGGGCTACAAAAATCTCATCGGTAAGAGAGATATTCCAGGCTCTCCTGAAAGAGTATAAGGATAGCAAATAGACATTAAAAAATCCCCTCTGGATCCCTTTTGAGGGAAAGCAAAGCCCTCTGAATCTTAATCTATTCAGGGGGCTGTTGATTTTATTGCCGGTCCGCCTTTATATCGATCAAAAATTTCTAACTTTCATAACCGTAAGACCGGACCACTCTTAATGTTTCACCTATAAATATTTACCACATGAATATTCATCTTAAAAACAGGCTTAGGACCATCTGGCCATTTATGACACTTTTGTTACTTCTGCTCCTGATATTTATGGCTGGATGCAAAGGGCCCACGAAGGAGAGCCGCGACCTGATAACAGGATTTCAGAATCCGCCTGAAAGTGCAAAGCCGAGAGTATGGTGGCACTGGATGAACGGTAATATCACAAAGGAAGGTATCAGGGCTGATCTTGAATGGATGCACAGGACAGGCATTGGCGGATTTCAGAATTTTGATGCTTCCCTCTTCACCCCTCAGGTTGTTCATAAGAGACTTGTTTACATGACACCTGGTTGGAAAGATGCTTTTCTCTTTACGACAAAGCTTGCAGATTCTCTTGGCCTTGAAATGGCAATAGCCGGTTCTCCGGGCTGGAGCGAGAGTGGCGGACCCTGGGTAAAGCCAGCAGAGGCAATGAAAAAATATGTCTGGAGCGAAACCACCATTGAAGGCGGAAAGCAATTCAGCGGAAAGCTGCCTAAACCTCCTGTCACGACAGGCCCGTTCCAGAATATTGCCTTTACGGGAGGCTTCTCAATGAACCAGGGGACCACTCCTCCTTTACCGGAATATTATGCCGATGCCGCAGTTCTTGCATATAAAATGTCAGAAAATGATTCTTCAATGGCCTCACTTAATCCGCGGGTGAGCTCCAGCGGAGGTAACTTCAGCCTGGCTGCACTCACCGATGGCGATCTTTCAACATCATCGCTGTTGCCATTTACAACGCCTGGGGAGAATGCATGGATACAGTTTGATTTCAGAAAGCCTGAAACTTTTAAAGCACTTTCTGTTGTCGGTGGTGGTGCCGGAGGTATGTTCGGCTTTGGTGCTGATCCGGATAACAGGGCTCTTGAAGCAGGCGATGACGGTGTGACTTTTCATAAAGTTACAGATATACCCCGAGGTGGCGTAGGGCAAAGAACAATTACGTTTTCTCCGGTTACCGCAAGGTACTTCAGATTCACCTGGAAGACACCACAGCCACAGCCTCCGTTCTCCATTGGTGCGCTTTTTGGATTCGATGCCGGTCCGCAGCCAAAAGCGCCGGCCGGAACCGGGGTAGCAGAACTTAATCTTTACAGGGTTACAAGGATTAATCACTTCGAGGAGAAAGCGGCCTTTGCTATTGAAACAGACCTTTATAAAGTTCCGACTCCCTCCGCAGGTAATGGAGAAGCAATTAAGACAAATGATGTTATTGACCTGACATCGAAGATGAAACCCGACGGAAGCCTTGAATGGACACCTCCGGGTGGAAGATGGGCAGTGATCAGGCTTGGATATTCACTTACCGGGCACCAGAACTCACCGGCATCACCCGAGGCTACGGGCCTTGAGGTTGACAAGCTGAGCGCAAGTCATGTGAAGGCATATTTTACCAATTATCTCGACCAGTATAAAGATGCAACAGGTGGTCTCATGGGACCCAAAGGGCTTCATTATATAATTACTGACAGCTGGGAAGCCGGTGTACAGAACTGGACCGACAGTATGATAACTGAATTTTCCAGGAGAAGAGGCTATGATATGATCCCCTGGTTACCAGTCCTTACCGGTAAGATCGTTGAGAACCCCGGGGCAAGCGACAAATTCCTCTGGGATTTCCGCAAAACAATTGCGGAAATGACGGCTGAGAATCATTATGATCAGCTGACTGATATATTAAAGGAACGAGGCATGGGTCGCTATTCAGAATCGCATGAATCAGGAAGGGCCTTTATCGCCGATGGTATGGAGGTAAAAAGGAAAGCGGAGATCCCGATGAGTGCAACCTGGACTCCGGGAGGATTTGACAGGAGCACGGAAGTATCAACA
>JBBIIS010000056.1:0-17107 GCA_037446375.1 Bacteroidota bacterium
GTTACCTATAATATTTATATCCTTGATAGGCATTGTAAGCTTTCCATTCTCAATCAGATAACCCGATTTTACGAAGAATGTAAAATCTCCGGCTCCGATATTCACCTGCCCGTTGCTGAAGCTGTCAACATAGATTCCATTTTTTACGCTGGCAATTATCTCTTCATTTTTATGAGGCCCGTTCTCCATCCTTGTACATCTCATCCTTGGAATAGGAACGTATCTGAAATTCTGTCTGCGCCCGTTTCCTGTCGGCCTCACCCTGTAGTAACTGGCACTTATCCTGTCGTGCAGGTAGCTTGTAAGCGTTCCTTTGTCAACAAGAACTGTTCTTTCGGTGGTGTTGCCTTCATCGTCGACGTTCAGGGAACCCCGGTCCGAGTGAAGGGTTCCATCATCGACTATAGTTATGAAATCTTCAGCAACCTTTTTATTCATCCTGTCGGAGAAGATCGAAGTTTTTTTCCTGTTGAAATCTGCTTCGAAGGCATGACCAATTGCTTCATGGAGAAGGATGCCTGATTCACCAGGACTCATAACTACCTCCATCTCACCTGCTTTAGGCTTGCCAGCTTCAAAAAGCAGGGCATTCTTGGCTACTACCTCTTTTGAGAGTGAATCGACAAGCTGTTCAGTAAGGAATTCTGATCCCTGGCGTGCGGAGCGTGAAACTCCGAAGTTTTCTATCCTCCCGTTCTGCTCCATAATACTTGTAACGTACATATAGACCATCGGACGGAAATCATACGCAAGCTTTCCCTCCGAGCTGTAAAACATTATATATGAAGTTGAATCCCCAATTGTAGCGTTAACTTTTGTCACCCTCTTATCTGCAGCAAAAATGGAATCATTGACCTTCTGAAGGAAGGGTATCTTATCCTTAATGGAAGTATTTTCCCAGGATGTCCTGACAGGATAATAATTCGGAGAGACAAATTCGGTTATATCCGCGGAAACAGCTTTGCCTGAACTATTAGCAATATTGGCAGCAGTTCTGGCGGCCTTAATCATAGCTTCAGGGGTAATGCTTTCTGAAAAAGCATAACCGGTCTGATCCCCTTTTAAAACCCTTATTCCAACTCCGAATCCGATGTTTGAATAAGCCTGATTGACTTTCCCATCCTCCAGTGTGCTGTTGTTTGAAATCGTATGTTCGAAGAAAAGGTCGGCATAATCGGCTCCTTTTTCCATTGCGGCACTGATAACCTTCTGAAGCAGCTGGGGAGTTACCTCAAAGTGATTCAGATAGCCTTCGGAACCTTTCGAGAGGTTAACACCTCCTGTACAGGATTTTAGAAAGGGTGGTATCAATACTGTTCCAGCCAGCCCGATACCTCCAAGTTTAACAAATTCGCGTCGCTTGAAATTCATGGCTTTTTATTTTTGTTTAAGATCTAAATTTCGAAACATTAATCCATAATGCCAAATATCCGGCTATAAATTAATACCAATTTAAAATGAAGAGGCAGGTTGAAGCGTTGAAACGTTTAATTGTTGAAATGAAAAACTTAACGGAAGGGACAGGGAGGATCCGGTGAGTTCCACAGAGAGGATTTGAGATAAAACAGTATTGCACCGTGAATAAATCAGTGCAATGTTGTGGTTAAATTCTTTTTCCCCCGTTACCGGGACTGGGACTCCACACCTAATTAAACCAGTATGACAGCTTTACAACCAGGCCCCTGTTCTTTACCTGGTAGTTCGTTGTTAATGCATTCTCGGTATATACAATGAACAGGTCTGAAACAGGCGCGTATCTCCACTGAAACCTGAAATTGTAATTGAGGTTGTCGATCTGGTTATTATATTGTACAAAGGCTGTAAAGAAGATCTTATTCGTGAAGGTAAAGTCAAACCTCGGTCCCACGAGATATAGTTTCGCACTGTTGTATGGGGAAGGAAGCTGAATATTATTATATGAACCTACAAGTGAAATGCTTGCATATGGCTGTAAGCGATAATCAATCTCTGCGTTCAGAGTAAATTTTGTCCCGTTGAAATATCCTCCATAGCGCGAGCCAAGTATAACATTAAGGGGCCTTCTGATATCTGATGTGAAAGTGATCCCGTAATCTGTCCATTTAAACTCATCACCGGTTCTCAGTGAATCGCCTCCGGTATTTGTAGGGTCATATGGGGCGAGCAATCTTATGTAGTCGTTTTTGGCATCAAACAGGAGAGAGCTTTTATCCTTGAAATCGAAAAGGTAAGATAATTGTATCTCACGGTCCGACATTTTCATTGCATTGTCGAACAGCACATCTGTTCTGAAGCCGGGGCCATGGTCAATAAGAGCTCCTGTTTTCGGGTAAAACTTATACTGAAATACCGGATTAATCTCAAAATAGCCTTTCCGTCGTATATACCCTGTTTCTGACAGATAATCCGCTCCAACCCATCCATTGTTTAGATTGGCAGTCAGGTATTGTGTCGAGTACATGATATTTGATGCGGCGGCACCAGAACCGCTGCCCGATCCGTCATAAAAAGACTGATGATAAAAGGCTTTACCTGTCCACCTGTTCGTGCGGTTTGCCAGATTGAACTCAAGTCCCGCCACCCTGTTGTATGGATTGCCCTTTCTCTGTGCATCAGTGAGTGCCCCTGTTTTCTCCCGGTTAATAAAGAAAGCTGTAAGGGATGAATGGTTGAAAACCTTTTTCTGGAGGGCTGCGACAGCGTAGTTTGAAGCCGCAATTGTATCCTTTTCCCCTGTCTGGATATCCATGATACCTATCCTCCAGTCGTTCCCGATCTTTCCGCTGAGCCTTGCGCCCCCATAAACAGGGGTTTCAAGCCCGATCCTTCTTGAGAAGAAAGGCCTTACATTATCAGTGCCAAGGTTTGCAAAAAGGTCACTGTTCTCGAGATAGAACTGTCTTTTTTCCGGAAAGAAGAGTTCAAACCTGTCAAGATTTGTCTGCTGCCTGTCGACCTCAACCTGCGAATAATCAGGATTAACCGTTACATCAAGGTTCATCGCTGTTGAAAGGATCAGTTTTGCATCGATCCCGCCAGCTGGAGTAAGCTGAGTTGCTGCTCCGGTGCTTTTATCGCTTGTCAGCTTCGCTGAAACATAGGGTATGAGTGAGAACATGGTCCCGGATTTTGGCAGGGGAGTATCCCAGACCAGCGATCCGGCATAAGCCAGAGTTGCAGTGGCAAACTGTCTTGGCATAGGCGCCCAGCTCGATTTCTCATTTGTCTTCAGGTCGAGCCTGCTGAAATTTATCCCCCACTCCTTCTCATTCGCAGGATATCTAAGGCTGCGGAATGGAATTGCATACTCAGCCACCCATCTGTCGGGATAGCTTTTAACGGCTGACCTCCACTTTATATCCCAGTTGAGATTTACAAGGCCCCCGTTGGCCTGGACGCCGTCCCATAATGCGCCTGCAGCCGATGTCCCGAAAGAAAATCCGTTGGTCTGATCATTGAATGTATCGAGAAAAAGAAGGAAATTATCATTCTTGTTGAAATTAAAATCAGGTCTCAGAGATTCAACCGGCCTTTTGCCTGGAGTCGGATCAAAACATGTTATTGCAATATAAAGGGTTTTGGATGTATACGTAAGCATTATCTCTGTCTGTGCCTTTGCAAATCCTGTATCTGTTGGCTGAACCCTCTGCAGGTGAACAGCCTTATCCGCTGATTGCCAGGCCTTTTCATCAAGAACACCGTCGATCTTCAGCTCCTCTCCGGATTTCTTTATGCCAATTTTGTACTTATCGCGGTTAATACCCCTTGTCTGACCATGCAGCTGTAAGCTGAAAGAGAGTAATAGAAGTATTGAAATCTGAAGTGAGGTTATCCGGGGCATTAATCAAATAATTTGGTGAAAGGTAATAAAAAAGATAAAAGACAACCACCTTCGCCAAGGCTTCGGAGGTCAGAGAAAGGCAAAAGACAAAAGTGAGGGTGAGGATTATTAACATGAAAGTCCCCCCCCGGTAGTGGCGGGGGTGGGTTGCTTTAAAAAAAGACAAAAGGCAAAAGATGAAAGTAACAACGTTGGGTTGTTAATAAAGAGATCCCCCTGGCAGAACCACAGGTGAATATTTAAAATATTATTGAAAATGTCGACCCTTTTACCTTTCCCTTTACAAATTCAAGCCTGCCATGATGAAGCCCCATAATCTGCTGGGAGATGCTCAGTCCTATTCCAGAGCTGTTTGGCTTCGATGAATAAAAAGGCAGGAAGATCTTCTCAATATCTGCCTCCCCTATCCCCTTTCCGTTATCTGAAACATATAGCCTTACATGCCCATCCTTACTTTCTGATGCTGAAAGTAAAATTTCGGGGTTTGCAGTTTCGGTCATAGCATCAAGAGAATTCTGAATAAGGTTGATAAGCACCTGTTCTATTAATTCCAGATCTGCCTCAATGATAAGGTCGGATGGTTCAACTTTCATATTGAAACACACATTACCCTCTTTGCATCTTGCAAGATAGAGTGTGCGGATGCGATCAAAAAGATCGCTGAGTCTGACTTTCCGGAAAACAGGCTTTGGGATGCTTGTCAGGCTCTTTGTTGCCTTTACAAAGTTTATGAGGCCTTTTGTCCGGGATTCGATAATACTTAGACTATGGTGTATGTCTTCAATAGTCTCACCCTGTATTTTTTCGGGTTTTAAAACGGCGCCCGATTCATCTTCAAGCATCTGCCCTGTCATTCCTGCAAGGTTTGTTATCGGTATTGCAGAATTCACTATTTCATGGGAAATAATGCTGACAAGCTTCTGCCATGTGCTAATCTCCTTTCTTACAAGTTCATCCTTCTGTATTTCGATCTCCTCTTTTTGCTTTTTAAGCTCCTTATTCTGATTATTCAATTCTTCATTCATTTTGTTCAGTTCTGCTTCATATCTGAAATTCAGTATCCGCAGGTAATAAACAATTGCGTTTATAAACAGGAAGAGTCCGACAATTGCGAACTTAAAGTAAGGATAGAATAAGTTGATCCTTTCGATGATAGGATAAGTCCCTTTACCAAACCAGATCATCAGTTTGTCGAGAAAAATCACCACCATTAAAAAATAGAAGAGGGAGAACCAGTAGAGAAACTTATCTTTTTTATGATTCAGCAAAACCTGTGGAATAATCGATATACCTACAGCGATATAAGGGTAATATGTAAACCCTTCCTCTTCAACATATCCGATAAATGTCGGGAAAAGAAGAAAGATGATGGACGGAAGAAATATAAGCGACACCATACTCAGCCTTGTGTAGCCATATCCCGCCAGGAAAAGATTAATTATGCTTACAATCAGAGTCATTACCACCCGCAGGGTGCCAACTGACATCTGATCATGTATTAATTGCTGGGTTAAAACAGTAAAAGTGAGAAGAACGAACATTGCGAAAAACATCACAAAATTCAGCTGATTGCTAAGGATGGTAGTTCTTTGATTCAGTTGACTCTCTTCCCGGTCTAGGCCCAGACAGGAAATATATTTCCAGACTTTATGAATGATGCCAGCTTCTTTGGTTTTCATTGTAACAAGATAAATTTCATTAAATTAACTACACCTTATCAGCACTCAAGCCCGAAATGGGCTATTTTCCTGTATAGGGTACTTCTTGCAATGCCCAGCTCTTCAGCTGCCTTTGAGAGATTCCGGTTATGCCTGAAAAGTGCGTTGCTTATTGCTTTTCTTTCATAGTCCTCCACACTCAGCACAGGACGTTCTGTTATCTTAGGAGCCCCGGAGCGAATTTTAAACACAAAATCTGCTGATGTCAGTTTTCCGCTTTTGCTAAGTATAACCGCCCTCTCGATGGAATGAGCAAGTTCCCTGATATTTCCTGGCCAGTTGTATTCAAGAAGTTTCTGAAAGGCCTCATCAGTTATTATAACTCCTTCTTTACCATATTTTTCTATGAACAGGTTCAGGTAATATGATGAGATAGGTTTAATGTCTTCTTTTCTTTCACGGAGTGGAGGCAGAAGTATCTCAACTGTATTTAGGCGATAAAGAAGGTCCTGACGGAACCTGAATGTTTCTGCCATTTCATAAAGAGGCATATTTGTGGCGGATATCAATCTTATATCAACCTTTATAGATGAATTGCTTCCTATCCTTATTATCTCACGATTCTGAAGGGTTGTAAGTATCTTTGCCTGCAGGGGAAATCCGAGGTTACCTATCTCATCGAGAAAAAGAGTTCCGCCGGAAGCAGATTCAATGCGGCCCATGCGTTCTTCTTTTGCATCGGTAAATGCACCACGGGTGTGGCCGAATAGTTCAGATTCAAAAAGGGTTTCGGGAACTGCTCCCAGGTCAACATGAACAAATCCCTTATTCTTTCTCGCAGAATAAGTATGAAGAGCCCATGCTGCAAGTTCTTTCCCGGTCCCATTCTCACCCAGTATGAGAACATTGGCGTCAGTTGGCGCCACCGTCCTGATAGTCTCAAGTACCCTCGACATTACTGACGACCTGCTGATAATTTCGGTATAGCCAGAATTCTTTGTCCGGCTATCTTTGGGAGTTCCGCCTCCGGATCTTGCCTCATGCTCCTTTTCATCATCCTTGCTCAGAATATTCAGAACTGAGTTTATCAACTCCATATTATTCCATGGTTTGATTATGAAATCCGATGCTCCGAGCTTCATGCTGTGAACAGCCAGGTTTATCTCACCATAGGCGGTGGTTGCCAATACCCTTACTGAAGGGTCGATCAGTAATATTTTTTCAAGCCATTGCAAGCCCTCTCTGCCGGAAGTAACTCCCCTTGAATAATTCATATCCAGGAGAATAATTGAGTATTTGTTTTTCGACAGATAGAGTGGCAGAAGTGAAGGGGAATCGATGAGGTCAACATTCTCAAAAAGTCTTCTGAAAGCCAGCCCGGCCGTATACAGGACATCCTTGTCATCATCAACTACAAGGATCCTTTCAGTCCGTTCTGCTTTCATACAAGGGCGATTTAAGAAGAATCAAAGATGTTAAGTAAAGTTACTAAGTGAATCATTATGAATCAATGCATTGTAGCAAAATGCTACAAATTTTGTTTCAACTTAATATCATATAAATCATATTAGCCTCATTATCTGCATAATATACACTTTGGCCCGCCCCTTGGAATTCTTCATGGCAATTAATCCAACTGAACCTAAATTAATTACCATGACAAATTCATTTTTAAAAAAAAGAAGGTCAAGCTTCATTTACGGAATGCCGATCGTGTGCCTCTGCTGGATTTTCAACCTGGATCTGGCCGGACAATCCAGCCTGAAAACCTACGTTGAATTTGGCGAAAATAACGTTTCGCCCGGTTTATATATTCTTCCTTCAGCTATTATGGACTTCAAACTTGGAAAATATACAGTTGGCGCCGGCATCCAGTCTGAGCTGGAGAATTTCAACAAGTACCATTTATCAGGGTTTTCAATTGACGCAATAAGGAGTTTCTCAATAAAGGAGACTCTTTTCGGAATAAAAGGTTTTTATGTACTGAAGGGATTATCAGAGATAATCCGTGAAGCCAACATTGGAGGCCTTATCGAAATGAAGCTCCAGCATTTTGATATTCTCCTCGGGACAAATTTCAGAACATTAAACTTCACAAAAAAAGCAGTAAAGGAATATAGCATTGAAAATTACGCAACCGATCTGAAGGAAGCATTCAATGTGATCTACTCATTTGAATTCAGCCTGAGACCCGTTGGAAATCCCTGGAACTTAAGCCTTTCAATAACTGACCTTGACAATTTCCTTTTCAATCAGGAGACAAACCCGATCTTAAAATTCGGGGCTTACTCCAGGGTCTCGGAAAAAATGCGGATTGATGCCAGTATCTCATACAAGATGGCAGGAATCACAAATATTGCGTTTGGTTATTTTGGTTACTCACTTAAAACAGGAATCACATGGAACTTCTGAAAAACAACAGGCTTGCCTTTTTAGTTGCAGCCGTAATTATATTTGCAGGCTGCTCAAAGGAGGATGGATATTTTTCTCTTGACCAGTCTGTAGACTCAAGGGTTGAACAGTCTCTTGGATGGAATGATAAGCATCCGGCAACTGAGATCGTCGTAAACTCGGATGACTATAAGATCTTTTGCATGAGCGACAGTCATGTTGGTACCACTGTTAATCTCGATAAATTCTTCAATGCAGCTGAGAAATCAGGTGCCTCCGCTGTTGTAATGGCCGGTGATCTCTGTTCAGGAAGGGAATCCGATTATGAGGTTCTGAATAAGCACATTCCATCAGCTGATTCCGTCCCGATCTTTATGGTTGCCGGAAATCACGATCTGCATTACGAAGGCTGGAGCCAGTATTTTTCGCGCTTTGGCTCATCAACATATATTTTTACAGTTAAGACACCTTCCGGATCGGATCTTTTTATCTGTCTCGATACAAGTGAGGGGACCCTGGGAAGAGTCCAGTTTTCGTGGCTTAGTAATATTCTGAATAATCAGCGTCAGAATTACAGGCGTTGCATTGTTGTAACGCATAATAACTTCTTCAGGATAAAGCAGGCAGAAAGCACAAATCCCCTTATTGAAGAAATAACTGTTCTTGTTGAGCTATTCACAACAAATCATGTTGACATGCTTATATCGGGTCACGACCACAGGAGTGACGACAGGCTTTTCGGGGTTACAAGGTACATAGTAATGGATCCGCTTGAGGATAATGCTTCGAAACCGGGATATTTTGTACTCAGAGTTGTGGACGGATCGCTGGATTACAATTTTGTGAACATTGGAAATTGATATAAGTATTTCAGAATGGCTCTCCCAACCCCCGCTCAGGACAGCAAGGGACCCAGGTATCGAGGCAACAGGACACAATCCCCGGTCGATCCACTTTTTGAATTCACCTACCTTTTCGCGGCTCACCACAAAAAGATCAGTTTTATCAGCATTCTTAAGGCTTAGCTGGAGCCGGCTTGAAGAGTAGCTGTGCATAAGCGAAATTGAATCGATATTTACAATGCATTCGCGGTTGATCCTGAAAAACTTTCGCGGATCAAGCATTCCTTCAATCTGTTCCAGTGAATAGTCTATGCCATAATCCCGCCCTCGAATATCCCTGATAAAAGTACTTTTCCGGGTGATATGAAAAAATACAATATCTTTTACCGGGACTGATTTGAATTTATCTCTGATCCTTATCAGGAAACGACCTTTATACTGCTCTCTGAATTCATTTAAAAGATGCCTGAAGTCAGCCCTGAAAGGCGACTTATCAGCATACAGCTTCCTGTATTTATCAAGAGCGGTCCTAAGGGCATCCTCTTCTACGGGCTTAAGAAGATAATCGAGGCTGTTTACCCTGAAAGCCCTTAAAGTATATTCATCATAGGCTGTCGTAAAAATGACCGGTATATCAACACTTATTGTCTCAAATATCTCGAAACACAGCCCGTCGTCCAGCTGAATATCCATCATTATGAGATCCGGACGGGGGCCCTCCTGCAATCTTGATATTGTTCCTTCAACTGTTTCAATAATATCGGTGATGACGATTGTTTTGTCGAGCTTCTTCAGCATCCGGACGATCCTCTCGGCTGCCGGTATCTCATTTTCAACCACAAGTATTTTCATTGTATCAGGGGTACTTTAACAGTGAAATAACCACCACTATCCTCAGCAAACATTGCTTTTCGGGAGATAAGGTTTACCCGTTCTGAAAGATTTTTCAGCCCTATCCCTGTCGATCTTACCTGAGAAGCCATCCTCTGAATATTATTTCTTACAACAACACAGTCACCCTCAAGATAAACCAAGATCTTAAGCGGCTCCTCCCTTGTAGCCATGTTATGCTTTATGGCATTTTCAACGAGCACCTGAAGTGAAACAGGAAGAACATACAGTGATGCTGAATTCCTTATATCTATCGCGAGCGTTATCTTCTCTCCGTCTCTGATCCTGTACAGATAGAAATAGCTGGAGATGAAAGCCAGTTCATCTTCAAGAGCAACCCGGTCCTTTACGCTGTTCTCGATGATATACCGGTAAATGGAAGAAAGTTTCGAAATAAATGTTTCTGCAATTTCCGGCTTCGGCGAGATAAGTGAAGAGAGAGTATTCAGATTATTGAAAAGAAAATGCGGATTGATCTGCGTCTTCAGTGTCTCATTCTGGAAAATAAGGTTTTCCTCGCGAAGCTTTTGTTCCCTCTTAAGTGCATCCTGCCATTGAAGAAATATGAAGATTGCTGCTCCAAATAACAGCCCTCCCGATGTTTCTTTGACCCATGCTGCAAATTTATTTATGAAGAAATCTGATACGGCCTTCCCTATATCTCCCCCATGAATATATGTTTTGAAACACAAAAAAAACAATGCTAAGGTAAATGCAATTACAAAGCAGGTAACGAGAAAAAGTGCAAAACGTGAAAGTACTGCTCTTGTTATCTCCTTTCTGTCATTCCCGGGTTTGATGTCCCTGAATATTCTGACGGCTATTGAGATAAAGATCTCAAGCTGAATGAAGAGTAAAATGAAAAGGCTGATCTTGTCCTCAGAAGTAAACTTCCCGGTCCCGAAGAGTGAGATCAGGGCAATGACTATAAGCGACAAAAGGAGTATTAATGAGTGCAGTCTCCAGCTTTTTCTTTCAAACATCCTTCCTATTGGCGAAGCTTCCATAAACACAAATTTAAGCAGATTACTTTATTTCGCGAATTGTTATTTCTCCCACTGTCTTGACAGAATATTTGTCTTTGAATCCAGGTATATCTGCCTCCATATTGATGTATTCGTCTGACAACACAAGACCGCAGTTCCACTTTGAATTATATTGATCTTTCACGCTTTGCCTGGATGAAAAGCGGGTAGCAGATCGTTTCAGAGATCAGAGTACCCATTCTGGAAATTGATAAATATGTTCTCATTTATGTATATAGTTTTGTATTCCCTGCAAAGGAACTATAAGATGAAGCGCCATGAAAATTTAACCGGCCGTATCGTTCCCAGAGTCTATTGAATTGTAATATCAGGGTCCCGAACCGTATTAAGCAAAAGGGGCAACAGGATAATTAATTTATCAGAAATTTGTATTCAGAAATAGAATTGCTACCTTGTGTATTTCAACTTTTTTGCTTATCAGCCTGAATTATGAGTGAAGAGATTCTGAAGGCTTTGATGGAGCTGTTTGCGCTGATCGTCAAACAGGACGCAGGGATACTTCTTGATGAAAGGGAATATGTTTACAGCTTCCTGGCCAAGCAGCTTACAACTGAGGCAGTCAGGGAATATATTGCATTATTTGATTTTCATGCCGGCCCGGTTGAAGGGAAATCGGGGAAAGAGGAGACTTCTGCTCCTTCCGTCAAGGATTCAGTCAAGATACTTGGCATATGCAAGAAGATCAACCGCACTCTTAACCAGGAACAGAAGGTCGTTGTTCTCATGAGGTTATACGAACTGGTAAATTCCAGCAACCAGTTCACTCCCCAGAGAATGAATATAATAAATACGGTAGCTGAGGTTTTCAAAATATCGCAGGAAGAGGTATCATCAATAGAACAGTTTGTAAAGAATGATCGGCCCGACCATCTCCTGAGTCCATCTATACTTATTCTTAAGCCTGGTCTTGAAAAATGCCAGGTGTGCGACAAAATGACAACCGGCTATTCCGGAACCACAATTATTGTCCTGAGGGTAAAAAGTGTTGATCTCTATTTTCTGAAGTATCTCTCTGCTGAGCAGCTCTACCTGAATGGCCTGCCAATTGGCGCAAGGCAGGTCTATACTTTTGCCAAGGGCGGATCAGTTAAAGCCCAGCAGGGACATCCGATATACTATAGCGATATCAGCTCAACATTCCTTTCTGAAAAGAACATACACAAGCTATCCTTCATGGTCGAAGATCTTGTTTACAGGTTCAGTGACGGAAATACAGCTGTAAACAATGTAAGCTTCTCGGTTGATGAAGGTACGCTTGTCGGAATAATGGGTGCCAGCGGTTCGGGAAAGACATCGCTTCTAAACCTGATGAGCGGTATCCAGACTCCTACTTCGGGATGTATCAAAATTAACGGGATAGATCTCACTCAAAAAAACCAGGCTGTCGAGGGTGTATTAGGCTACGTGCCACAGGATGATCTTCTTATTGAGGATCTTACGGTTTTTGAAAACCTCTATTTTGCCGGGAGGCAATGCTTTGGAAACAGGTCTGAAAAGGAGATAAGAAAGCTTACTGAACAGACTCTGATTAACCTCGGGCTCTATGAGAAAAAGGACCTGAAGGTAGGATCTCCTCTAAACAAGGTTATTAGCGGCGGACAAAGAAAGAGACTTAATATTGCCCTTGAGCTGATACGAGAGCCGTCGGTGCTGTTCCTTGATGAGCCAACTTCCGGCCTCTCATCGCGCGACTCCGAAAACCTTATGGATCTGCTCAGGGATCTTACCCTGAAAGGAAAGCTTATAATAACTGTAATTCACCAGCCATCATCTGAGGTCTTCAAAATGTTCGACAAGGTCATAATACTTGACCAGGGAGGATATATGGCCTATTTCGGAAATCCTGTTGAGTCTGTTATTTATTTCAAGACACTCGATGCACAGATAAACTCTACGATTGGCGAGTGCCCTTCCTGCGGGAATGTCAACCCCGAAACGATCTTCAATATTTTAGAGACTCAGGTCGTTGATGAATTCGGCAGATACACAGAAAAGAGGAAGATAAAGCCTGCTGAATGGGCTTCGGCATTTTCGGAAAAGCACCCTTATGAACCTGTTCCGGAAGTAAAAGAGCCCCCGCACAAGAACCTCGAAAGACCTACCCTTCTGAAACAATTTATTATTTTCCTTACCAGGGACTATAAAAGCAAGATCGCTAACAGGCAATACATACTTCTGACACTGCTCGAAGCGCCGGTGCTTGGTTTTATTCTCTCTTATATAATCCGGTATATTCCCGACCCCTCATCGGATCATTATGTGTTTTTCGAGAATGAGAATATACCTATATATATTTTTATGAGCCTAATAGTATCACTTTTCCTAGGACTAACTATAAGTGCAGAAGAGATATTTCGCGACAGGAAAATCCTGAAGAGAGAGAGGTTCCTCAGTCTGAGCCGCGGAAGTTATCTTTTTTCAAAGGTCGCGATACTAATAGTAATCTCTTCAATCCAGGTATTCCTCTTCCTAATTATAGCGAACCCGATCCTTGCGATTAAAGGACTGTTCTTCAGATATTTTATGGCTCTTTTCGCAACTGCATTCTGTGCCAATATGCTCGGGCTTAATATATCTGCAAGCTTCAATTCAGCAATAACGATCTATATAGTTATCCCTCTTATTATTATTCCAATGATGGTCTTAAGCGGTGCAATGTTTCCGTTCGACAAGCTCAACAGGAAAATCGGAAGTGTGGACAAGGTTCCCCTGATAGCCGAGATAATGCCGACACGGTGGACCTATGAGGCGCTTATGGTGACACAATTCAAGGATAACCGCTACAATCAGTTCAGCAGCAGCCCCAACGGTAAAACAGTGTATGACTACGAAAAGCAAAAAAGCATTGTGAACTTTTATTCCATAAAGTATTTCCCTGCACTTGATCTGGCACTTGAAAAAGTGGACTCGGTCTACAGGGAGAATCAGAATAATACAGGTTCAGTAAAGCCTCCCCTGATGCTGAACCAGAAGATTGCAGGGAACCTTAAACTGATCCAGAATGAACTATATAAGCTTGGGAAGAAGTTCTCGTCAATGGGTTCATTTTTAAAAGTTGACCAGCTTACACCAGAAAAATACAACGCCACTGTTTATAGCGACCTGAGAAAATATCTAAATTCTATTGAAAACAGCTTCAACTCTATCTCAAATAAATCCCTTAATGAGTATGATGAATTTATTCATGACAAAAATTCTGACATATCCCGCTTAAGAAATCTGTACAGTAACGAAAAGCTTGAAGAGATAGTTACTAAATATTATGAAAGGGAAAAGAACAAGCTGCTTGAGTATAACAACACTCTTGTCCAGAACTATCATCCGATCTATCTTGATCCTGAGAAGCGGGGTCCATTAGATTTCCGCACTCATTTTTTTGCACCTTCAAAATATTTTCTGGGAACTAAAGTTGATACATTTTATTTCAATATTTCATTAGTGTTATTTAGTACAGTTATCCTGTTTATAATTCTCTATTATGAACTTCTCCGGCGTACGGTGGATTTTTTTGAAAATTTAAAGTTTAGAAAATAGAGTTTTAATAGCTTGGTTCTCTGAATTTTTGTATTTTTGTTATAATCTAAAAAATCATCCTGAATGACAGGACGGCTATTTTTTACAAATCTGATTCTTGCTGTTCTTCTGCTTTCATGCAGGGGAACCTCGAAGAAACAGGGAGAATTTGTTTTCCCCAATGCTGATTCCATTCCGGTATCTGAGACTGAAAAGCTGAGCCCTGAATTTCTTGACGATATTACAAGGAATATTTCATCTCCTGTTGAGATCGCCGACATACTTCACCGGATGGGAGTGCCATTCTCAACCTCATATCTTGCATCTTCAATAGATCCCAGCAAGCTGAGCACAAGTTTTGACAAGGCCCTGAAGCTAGGAATACTTGGAGCGGATCTTGGCTATCTTAATATGTATGAAAAAACCGGAACGTCAATTGATGTACTGGCATCAATCAAGAAACTTGCAGACGGGATAAACGTAGGTCAGTTTTTCGACTTTGAGACTATAAAGCGCCTTTCACTTAACAGATCAAACATTGATTCGCTTTTCCTGCTGTCAAACAGTTCTTATAATCAGATCGATAAATTCCTCAGGGAGAAAGGAAGAGGCCAGCTTTCTGCCCTTATGCTCACCGGAGTATGGATGGAGGGACAATACCTTGCATGTGAAGTAATGAAGCAGAGTCCGGATACACTTCTGCGTAACAGGGTTGGCGAACAAAAACTTATAATTAACGACCTTCAAATGCTTCTGTCTCCTTATTGTAACACCAGCGATGAGTTCAGGAGCCTGTGCCAGAGTTTGCAGGATATAAGGGAAAAATACAAGGATGTGAAAATCACGTATTCGATCGGCGAACCTGTAATGAAAGAGAAAGACGGCGCACTGGTTGTTGTACAGACTGACCAGAGCAGGGTGGAAATGACAGATGATCAGCTTAAAGGGATCATTGAGATATCGGAAAAAATAAGAACCAAACTAATTAGTGGTAATTAGTATGAAAAAGCATATTTTTATTCTTGTTTGCCTGCTTTCGGTTGCGCTTATAGCATCTGCCCAATCAACAGATCCCCTTGTAAGCAAGTGTACAATGACAGCGGGCCCGAATGCAACATACCTGAAGGATTTCCGCGTTCAGCTCGGGCAGGGTGCAAAGCAGAACGAACTAAGATACAAGCAGGTATTCCCGCTCAGTAAGAATATGAAGTATAAGTTTACGCTTTGCAGCGCAGAAAACTCAAAAGGTGCCCTTATAATGAAGCTTATTGACTCTGAAGGGAAACAGGTTCTTGCCTCATACGATCAAAAATCAGGAAAAACATATGCTTCGGTCGAATTTGACTGCAAACGAACCGGAACATATCATCTCTATTTTGACTTTCTTAATTTTCAGCAGGGGCTTGGCGTAGGAGTAATTTCACTCGTCAAATAGGCTCACATACTAAATTTCTTTAATATTCTTCGCCTACAGGACATAAAGGACCTGTATGACTGCTATTATAATGATAATGGATGTGAAGAATATCTCAGGCAATAATTTTTTCTTTATGAAAACAAAGTAATGAGTCAGGAAATAGCTCAGAGGAATGGCAGTAATATATATCATCTCTACCGAAGCACCGGCGATAACAAAGTAAACTGCAACGGAGATCAGGAAACTCCAGATAAGGAGAGAAAATGTCTTTCTTGATTTTATCTTCTTCCCGTTCATAACTGTAAGAAGATAGAAAATACTGATAAAAGAGATCAGTCCTATCACAATAAGTCCTGAAACAGTTACCCTCGAAAAATAATAGCTCCCTGCCTCGCTAAAAAGGTCTTCCCGGGCAATATTTAACATGTTCATCATATCCCTTCCTGTAACATAATATATTCCGGCTGTTATAGCGGGAGGAGTTATAAGCCCGAGAATTGCAAGAAGAATCTCCTTTACATTGCCTGTCCTCAGAAGAGCTATTCCTATTATTGAAAGAAGGCCAAACCAGATCATGTTGGCATATATCAGGCTTCCAATGCCAATAAGAAGAGAGGCATCGAAGAAATTATATGCTGTACCGTTTTTCCTGTAAGCTTCCATAATCCTTCGCATTGCAATCATGAGCAATAGTGCTGCGGGCAATACCGGATTAAATTCCTGGCATGAAGGGAAAAGACCTGTGAGGAGAACATATACAATAGATGGAAGAAATGTTCTCTCATTTATAAAAAACAGAGTTGTATTGAAGCTGACAAGCATGAAGGCCATTAAGAGAACCATCACAAATGAAGCAATTGTTCCGGAGAGCACACTCTTAAATACAAAATCCTTAAGAAGGCCGTACAAAGGCATTGGGTTAATATCGTAATGAAATGGATGAGGATCGTGCTGACCAGAAAAGGCATTCATCCACACAAGAATTGCCGCAAGGAAGATAAGCATAACGACACCCGGTCCGGTTCCTCTGAATAATTTTAGCAGCATTATTGCAATAGATCAAATCCTATATCTGTCCTGTAATACATCCCATCCCACGAAATAAGTGCGGAATTTTTATAAGATAACTCAAGTGCCTCAAGGAGAGTATTGCCCCATGCACTAACTGCAAGTACGCGTCCTCCGTTTGTCAGAACATTTTCACCCTCTGATTTTGTACCTGCATGAAAAACTATACAATCTGCAGGCAGGTCAAGACCGGAAATCACCTTTTCCTTCACATAATTTCCCGGATAGCCTTCGGAAACAAGCATCACTGTAGATACAAATCTATCATCAATTCTTATCTTCCGGCGCTTAAGATCACCATTTGCAGCTCCTTCTATTAGATCTGCAAAATCCGATTTTATCCTTGGCAGAATAGCCTCGGTTTCAGGATCACCCAGGCGAACATTATATTCAATTACAAAAGGATCACCATCAATATTCATCAGGCCAAAAAATATGAATCCCCTGTAATCAATCCCTTC
>JBBIIS010000057.1:0-3269 GCA_037446375.1 Bacteroidota bacterium
TTTGAATGTAAAAATACTGATTTCTTTCACCGGTTGAACAAGGGCTCTTTTTTTTTATGATATTTACTGTTTCAGCAATAGTTGAATAAAACATTAAATAATTGGTAAAGGTCGATTTTCATGATATAGCATTAATGCCTGACTGCAAGCTTACCTATTCGGTAGTTGTAGCGCGCTTCAGACGGAAATGGATACTCGTAAGGCATCATCTTCGCAAAACCTTTGAGATCCCTGGCGGGCATATTGAGGAAGGCGAGAGTGCAGATGACGCTGCCGCAAGGGAGCTCAGGGAGGAGACTGGTGCAACTGAATTTGCAATAGAGTGTGTCGCAACCTATTCAGTTGAAAAGGAGGGAAAAACGGGATGGGGAAAGCTCTATTTTGCAGAGGTATCTGCTTTCGGTCAGCTTATTGATACATCTGAAATAGAGGAGGTTATTGTTGCTGATAAGTTACCTGGGGAGCTTACATATCCTGATATTCAGCCTATACTTCTGGAAAAGGTCATCAGATATATTCAAGGCTCACCTTCTTAAGCCATTTCTCCTCAAGCAGCCTGGCTATTCTTTTCACGACAGTCCTGCGTATCTCCAGGTCAACAGGCAGGTTAGGATCCTGATGTGCTATATTTATCCTTGTGCCTACCATGAACTGGATCTCATCGCATTCCATTATCAGTTTCACGATCTTGTCGGCCGGTCCTTTACCAAGCCTGATGCTGTTATTGTAGGTTTTAAGGATTTCGTTGACCTTCTGTAGTGTAAGAATACCCTCAGTTACAAGATCTATTCCCTGCATAAAGCTTTCGGGAGGAAGATCGGGATCTTCAAATATCAGTTCATCTATAATTGTTCTGTTGAGTTCTCTTGCCATAATGTCGGCTGTTGTTCCACCGCAAAGAATGACTTTACCTTTAAAACCTTTCACTCTTGATGCAAGTTCCATGTCCTTGTCCTTTTCATAGGGAGGCCCGGTGCAGACGAGAAGCTTCCTTGGATCCCTGAAATATATTACTGCGCAGCTTACATCATCCTTTGCCTTATAGATATCATTCTTATGCGCCATTGTTACTATTTTACCTGCGAGCACATTTGCCGAAATTGAGCTTTCGCCTGCCACGAGCCTGGAGGCATATGATGAGACATTATCCCTTTCCCATCCGAAAGGGAGAGCATCCGAACCCATTCCGCTCTGGGTTACACCGTCTGAACAGATTATTATCCGGTCCTCTTTCTGAGGTTTGAAAGAATATTTTTTAAGAATCTTTCCCGAGTGCTGTCCTTTCTCGAGCTTTAGCTTTTTCCAGTCCGGTTCTATTATCTGACTCCCCCTTAAAATTATTGCAGATGGGTTGTCATATTCAAGGATAGAGGTTTTCCCGGTACTTTCAATATCTATTATAGTAAATGTGGCGTAGCTTATTTTCCTTTCGCTGCAGACAGGGAGAGTGTTCATTATAATCTCTGCGATCCTGTCATAATCCTTGTGCTCCCGTGTGAAGTTAAGAGCCATGGTGGAGGTGAGGGTTGCCAGTATGTTTGCTTTCACTCCATGACCCATGCCATCAGAAAGTACGGTGATTACCCTGTCCTCCTCCTTAATATACTTATGAAGATAGACATCACCGCAGATACGCTCTCCATCGTGATTCCGCTGCTGGCTATTGACCTCTATAAAAAAATCCTTGTTCACAGAAAGCTATTTTTTGTCATTGAGACCGTTTTTTCTGCTTTTATAAGATTCGATTATTGAGTTCAGCATCTGCTCAGTCTCGGCGGCACCCTCTCCAAGCAGGAAGCCAATCTTCTGAACCATTTCAAGGTTCTTGTCAATTACCTCCGAAACCCTGGAAGTCACCTCCTCGCCCTGCACCTCAGGAGAATAAAGATCGCGGAGTATTGCACCGCACATTTTATTTTTCTTGATTGGGAAAATCGAGATATTCAGCATTCTCTCCTCAATGTGTACATCCTTGCTTACGACAGGTTGATCTTCTTTAAGTACAAAAGAGAACATGTTGTAAATATTGAATGGAAGAAGTGTTTTCAGATCGGCACCTGAAAGTCCGGGTATTACCTCAGAAATAGTCCGTGCATCTTCACCGGCAATATTAATAAAGCTGAGGTTTGAATGAAGTATTCTGAGGTTATTATCAACTATTACGACACCTGTAGGAAGCTTCTCGAGCATATTGTTCATCATATCTGAAGCGCTCTGTGCCATCTCCTTCTCCTTCCTCGCGGTCTCTTCCGACTCCTTGAGTGCTTTCTTGGTCTCGGCAAGCTTTTTATTTGCCAGTCTCAGTGATTCAATATACTCTTGTTTATTGCGAAGGTTAAATGTGTGGCACATTTCAGGTATTGCAAGACCTTTGGCAACAGTTGCTGCAAATTCATGGCATGAACTGTATCCGCATGCGCCGCAGTTTATCTCCTCATTCTTGTCCTCCTTTCCTATGATCTTAAGGACCTCCTGGATAACCTCTTCGGGAGGATCCTGAATGCGCTGGTCGTTTGGACTGAAGGTTCTGGAGAAGTCAAGCTTCGACCATCTTTCCATATCTTCTTCCCATTGCTTTATATTGAGGGAATCAACCCTCTTCTCGGCATATTTTCTTACCAGGGCCCTTCTCCTGAATCTTTCTGAATGCTGGGCCATCCCCGGGCCAAGAAGGCACCCCGGGCAAAAAAACAGGTTGAAATGATGCTGTATTGTATCGATGGATTTGTCAAAATCATGTACTGCCTCAAGGATCTCTTCCTTGCCCGAAGCTGTTATTACCCTGCTTGTTACAATATCACGCTTGATGCCTGCCGCCTGTATAATACCGGCTGGAAGAGGGTAGAGGGCTCCCCAGTGACCGTTTGGGGGATCAAATTCAGACATTGTCACCAGTCTCTCCTGTATCTTGAACTCTTCAAACATCTTTCTGAGTTCAATGAAGGTAAGGACCGCATCAATAAGCTTACCTGACCTGTAGAGATCCGCTTCCTGCTTGGTGTCGATACACGGCCCAATATATACAAGGCCGGTATCATTTCCATGCATCTCTCGTGTTACCATGGCAATAGCTATCATAGGCGATACTAGGGGAGCAAGATTCGGAACAAGCTCGGGATGAAATTTTTCAACAAGATTTACTATTGCCGGACAGTTTGATGTTATATAGTATTTTCCTTCAGCATGTTCAAAGAAGCTAGCATATTCGTGTGCGATGAGATCAACGCCGAATGCATTATCATGAACAAAGTCGAACCCGAGGGCGCGTA
>JBBIIS010000057.1:3279-15354 GCA_037446375.1 Bacteroidota bacterium
TGTAGTCGGTAATATCTTCAAACTCTGAAGATATGCTTGGAGCGATAAGAGCTGCATTCTTCCTGCCCGAAGAGAGCATGGCCTTTACTTCTGCAATTGAATCTCTGAATTCTATAGCTTTCTGTGCACACGATACAAAGCATAATCCGCATCCGATACATCTGTCAGGCAATATTGCTGGATGCTTCTTTTCAGGCCTGACCTCAATTGCGTTTACAGGACAAACCCTGACGCAGGAGTATGAATTCCTGCATTTTTCATCGTTTATATAGAGCACCGGTTTTTTATTGCTCATCTGTTTTCCTCTTGGTTTTATCTGATTTCCCCTAGATATTCATCAAGGATTTTCTCAACCCTGTCGATGGTTACACCCTCAATAACCTTCCCCTCTATAACAAGATTTGGTCCGTTGCTGCAATGGCCAAGACATCTGGCCCCCTTAAACACAATCCGGTCGTCGAGATGATTTTTCCTGAGATAATCCTTTATAAAGAGAACAACCTCTTTGTTTCCTCTTGAGAAGCAACTTGATCCAAGACAGATATCCATCTCGTATTTCCGGGCCATTGGTTTACTGTTTATTAATAAACAACAGATCAAATGTAATAATTATTTAATTGGTGACAATTCAGATGAATTTCCATGGATGGCAGGGTAGAAGGACAAACCGGGAACAATAATTTGATAGAAAAATAATGGCATAATAGCCAGGCTTTTTATTCTACATTTGTCTAAGATGCAGATATTAAGAGATATAATCGCGATATTAAGCACACTGTAATTAACATATTTTAATTGTTAAATAAATAACAATGTTTATTAAATAACAATAAAACTTTATATATTTGTCAGGGTACATTAAATGAAAATGAGACGGATGGAGAGTTCCCTCGAGATAATTCTGAGCAAATATAAGCCCGCCAGGAGGGAGGATCTTATCCCTATTCTTCAGGAAATACAGGATATTTCAGGCTTCCTCTCCGAAGATTCAATAGTTTCTGTCGGGAAACTTCTTGGTCTGAGCACGACGAAAATATACGGACTGGCAACATTTTACGATCAGTTCAGGTTCATTCCTGCCGGAAAGATACACCTTAAAATTTGTAACGGAACAACTTGCTTTTTAAACGGATCAAGGCCGGTTATCAAAAAGATAAGGGAAGAGCTGGGAATTGAACCAGGCCAGACAACCCGCGACGGGAACTTCAGTTATGAGATCGTTACATGTATGGGCGGTTGTAACAACGGGCCTCTGATGCTTATCAACGGGAATTTTTATACTCATATTCGTGAAGAGCAGATACCTGACCTTATAGGAAGGCTTAAATACTTAAATGATATAAGCTGATCGGGATGGAACCAAGTGCAGATATAAAGGCTTTTCTCATACAGGAAGTACTCAGTACGGAATCGGATGTACTGCCTGTTGAAACTGAGAATATCCTGAAAAAGATAAGAAGAGAGAGAAATGACAATCCTGTGATCTATATTTCATCAGGGACAAGCAGTATCATTTCCGGATCTGAAAAAACATTTACAGCAGCTGAATTATATATACGGGATGTAAATCCCGGTATTGAGCTTGTCAGGGTTGGCTGTACAGGCCCTTCAAATTATGAGCCTTTTGTGTGCATCCAGCTCCCTGGAAAGAACAAACTGTTTTTCAGGAATATTACCGAAGATAAATTTGAATCCCTCGTAAATGGAGTTTTCCATAATGATATTAATGAGGAGGATCTTGTCGGACAGACAGGATCACGCGATTTTGGCATGTGGACAGGAATTGGCTTTATGGATGAAATGCCATTCTTTGCAGGGCAGAAAAGGATAATACTAAATAATTGCGGCTGTTACGACCCTGAAGATATTTCGGAGTATATAGCAAGAGGGGGGTACAGGACATTCATAAAAACAATCCGAAACTACACCTTCGAAGAAGTCTGTTCAATAATTGAAAAAAGCGGTTTGAGAGGCAGAAGCGGAGGGGGATATCTGACAGGACTTAAATGGAAAAGCGCTCTCAATACACCAGCCGGATCAAGATACCTTATATGCAATGCCAGGGAAAGTGATCCCGGAGCCTTCACCGACAGAACTATTCTGGAAAGCGATCCCCACAGGCTGATAGAAGGTATAGCAATCGCGTCATATGCCATAGGCGCCTCTTCGGCAATAGTCTACATCCGTTCGGGATCAGAACATGCATGGCAGCGGCTGCAGAGAGCCATTAACCTCGCAAGGGATTATGGGATCATAGGCCATGATATATGCTCTAGCGGATATAATCTTGATATAACAATCAAGAAAGAGCCCGGTGCTTTTGTCTGCGGGGAAGAAACAGCGCTGATCGGCAGCCTGGAGGGAAAGCGGGGAATGCCACGTCTTAAGCCGCCATATCCCACCTCTCATGGACTCTTCGGAAAACCCACAGTTATTAATAATGTTGAGACTCTAATGAATGTGCCTCTCATTATGCAAAACGGACCGGACTGGTTCAGGGGAATAGGAACCGCAAAAAGCAAGGGAACAAAAGTATTTGCTGTTACAGGACGCGGGCGGTTCTCCGGAGTTGTTGAGGTTGAAATGGGAACTTCGTTGAGGAAGATCGTTGAAGATATTGCCGACGGGATAAAAGACGGCCGCGATTTCAGGGCAGTACTGCTTGGAGGTGCATCAGGATCATTCATAAAGGGAGATGATCTTGACCTTCGGGTTGATTATGATGCTATGAAGGAAAGAGGTATCGGAATGGGAGCCGGAGGATTTGTCATTATAGATGAATCTACCTGCATGGTCGATCTTGTGAGGTATTATATGGATTTCATTCATAACGAGAGCTGCGGAAAATGCATACCCTGCCGTGAAGGAACAGGAAGAATGAACGAGATACTTGAAGGTGTAATAAAAAA
Source organism: Bacteroidota bacterium (assembly GCA_037446375.1). Classification (GTDB taxonomy): domain Bacteria; phylum Bacteroidota; class Bacteroidia; order Bacteroidales; family VadinHA17; genus LD21. Next base: position 6,189 of record JBBIIS010000057.1, read on the forward strand.
ACCGCAGAACGAGGATTCAATTTCGACGCTCGAAAGGTTCAGAGGTGTAATGCAGCTTGAGTCAATAGCTTCCGTAATGAAGGACACCTCCCTCTGCGGTCTGGGACAGTCAGCTCCGAATCCTTTCCTCAGCGCCCTGAGGGAGTTCAGGGATGAGTTCGAGGAACATATTTTCGACAGGAAATGCCGGGCAAACGTTTGCCGGGGACTGAGAACATTTTCAATTGATGTTGACAAGTGCAACGGATGTACTGCCTGTGCCTCAAAATGTCCAGCGAACGCTATTTACGGGACAAGGCTTCAGCCTTTTTTCATAGTGGATGAGAAATGTACGGGCTGCGGTATATGCTTTGAAGTTTGTAAATTCAGCGCTGTCGTTGTAAAATAGATGATTATGCTTTTTACAATTCAGGTAAATAACAAAAAAATAAAAGCCGAGAAAGGGGAAACAATTCTTTCAGCCCTTAACCGGAACGGCATTATCATACCTACACTTTGCAGAATGAAAGATTTCACTCCGACAGGAGCCTGCAGAATGTGTGTTGTTGAGGTAGAGGGCCGCGAGCGACTTGTCTCGGCATGTTCGCAGCCAGTCGAAGAATGGATGGTTATCCGTACCCATTCACCGAGAGTAATTAGGGCGCGCAAGACAATTGTCGAGCTCCTCCTTTCCAAACATCCCGATGATTGTCTTTATTGCGACAGGAATCTCAACTGCGAGCTTCAGAGGCTCTCCGAAGAACTCAATATCAGGGAACGGCGCATTAAGGGGAGGAAGATCAAGCAGCGCCTCGATCAATCAAGCCCCGCAATAATTAGAGAGCTGTCAAAATGTATCCTTTGCGGGAGATGCATACGCGTTTGTGAGGAGATTATAACAACAACCTCACTGGATTTTATAAACAAGGGGCAGCAGACTCATGTTGGTCCGGCAATGGATAAGGATTTTAACTTCTCAAGCTGCATACATTGCGGTCAGTGTGTCCAGGTATGCCCAACAGGAGCTCTGCACGAAAAATATAATATAACTGAAGTCCAGGAATACCTGAATAAGCCTGAATTTCTTAATGTCATACAATATTCACCTGTTGTCACAACCGGCCTTTGTGAAGAGCTTGGAATAAGACCCGCAAAGGATTTTGACAGGGTACTTAATTCCGTTCTGAGGAAAATAGGATTTTCAAAAGTCTTTTTAACCGGCTTCGGTACGGACGTCCTCATTACGGAGCTCTCCGCAATGCTTCTGGAAAGGATTGAGAAGGGAATTGAAGGACCACTCTATATGTCAGCATGCCCTGCCTGGGTAAAATATTGCGAGCAGTATAAACCTGAGCTGATTCCTGAGCTTTCATCGCTGAAATCACCACAACAGATCACGGGAGTTCTCATCAAAACCCTTGTTGCTGAACAGCATGGTGTTAAGCCTCAGCAGGTATTCTCAGTCTCAGTCACACCATGTACTGCTGGTAAGTTTGATGCCCGGCGCGATGGCATGATGCGTAGAGGCATCAGCGACGTGGATGCAGTACTTACAGTAAGGGAGCTTGCCAGATTGATAAGGCTTAACGGAATTGATGTTCAGTCTGCCGGCGAAGAGCCTGTGGACGAGCCTATGGATATGAGAAGCTCGGCAGCTGCCATTGCAGAAGTTTCAGGAGGACTCACGGAAGCAGTTATAAGAACAGCTTTTTATGAAGGCAATAAAAGAGAACCTGACAAGCAGCTTTTCAAAAAGATACGCAGCAGCGGAAATTTCAGGGATGCAAGTTTCCATACAGGAGATGCTGAGATCAGGGTCGCTATTGTTGATGGACTCACGGGACTTGAAAAACTACATGACTCCATTGCAACCGGCGCGAAATACAACCTTATTGAGGTTATGGTCTGTCCGGGAGGATGCGTCAGAGGCGGCGGCCTTCCACTTACAGGTTCAAGGGATATTATAAAAAACCGGACAAAAGCTGTTTTTCAGAATGAAGAAAACGAGGCAGTTACACTTCCGTGCAAATCTCCTTCATTTCTGAATCTGTATGAAAAAATTGCTCCGGATAACAAAGATATTGCCGATAAGACCATTTATCATACAAGGTATTCTGCAAGAGATGTACTATTATAGAAAACTGACTCCTGATGCTTGTCTATACAATTAAGGAACTTTGCCGTACATGCTATACATGTGTCAGGGAATGCCCCGCGAAAGCCATTAAGATAGTTGGTGGCCAGGCTGAGGTCATCGATGAAAGATGCATCGGCTGCGGGAACTGCACAAAGGTATGCAGCCAGGGGGCCAAGGTTTTTCTGAATACAACCGACAGGGTCGTGAAGCTCCTCGAAAAAGGAGAGAGATGCGCGGCACTAGTGGCGCCAAGCTTCCCGGCTGAATTTTCTGAGATTGGCGATCATAAGCAGCTTGTCGGAATGATAAAGGCTCTTGGTTTTGATTACGTAATCGAGGTATCATTCGGAGCAGATCTTGTTGCCGACAGATTCAAGAAGCTGATAACAGACAATAAGCAATTTTATATATCATCAGACTGCCCGTCAATTGTTAACTATATCAGGTTTTATCATCCCAAGCTTGTTGATAGCCTGGCACCGCTTGTATCACCAATGGTTGCAACTGGCAGGGTGGTTAGAAAAAAATATGGTGTTGATACAAAACTTGTTTTTATTGGTCCGTGCATAGCCAAGAAAGCCGAAAGTAATGAGATAGATGAGGCCATTACATTTGTTGAACTCAGAGAGCTTTTCCAGGCAAAGAATATTATTCCGGAGAACATTAACCAAGTGGATTTTGACCCGCCCAAGGGGGGAAGAGGCGCTATTTTCCCTGTTACGAGAGGACTACTGCAGACTGCAAACATTAACGATGATGCAATTACTGGTAATATTATTGCGGCGGAGGGAAGGATCGATTTCCAGAGTGCACTGAAAGAGCTTGAGTCCGGACTTATCAGGAACCAGCACATGGAGCTGCTTTGCTGTGAGGGTTGCATTATGGGCCCTGGTCTCTCGAAGAATGGCAAGCAATATAACAGAAGGACCCTTGTGAGTAATTATGCCCAGACAAAAATGAATGAACTGGATGTTGAAGCATGGACAAATGATCTGACTGAGGTAGCGGAAATAGATCTTCATGTTTCATATCGTCCCGAAGACCGCACAATCGAAGAGCTTACGGAGAATGATGTCAGGGATATTCTGGTCTCGATGGGAAAGAAGACAAGCAAGGATCAGCTAGACTGCGGTGCATGCGGCTATGAGAGCTGTGTTGAACATGCAATTGCTATACGGAAAGGCCTTGCCGAGACCGAGATGTGTCTTCCTTACACTATTGAGAAGCTTCATAAATCAGTAAAGGATCTTGCCCTCTCAAATGAGAAGCTGAGCTCAATGCGGCAGGCGCTCAAACAGTCTGAAAAGCTTGCACACATGGGACAACTGTCAGCAGGAATTGCACACGAGCTCAATAACCCTCTGGGTGTAGTTATTATGTACAGCAATATCCTGCTCGATGAATGTAAGTCAGACGATCCGGTAAGGGAAGACCTGAGGCTTATTGTTGAGCAGGCCGGACGATGTAAAAAGATTGTAGCCGGACTTCTGAATTTCGCACGCAAGAACCAGGTAAACCATCAGCTGGTAAATATCGGCGATCTTGTGGGGAACAGCATTGGAGGCGTCGTCATTCCAAAATCTGTAAGCGTGGAAGTTAAGGACAAGATGACAAATCATGATGCAATGGTCGATTCGGAGCAGATGATGCAGGTTCTTACAAACCTTATCAAGAATGCCATTGATGCAATGCCCTCTGGCGGAATAATAGATATAATACTGGAAGATAATCTTGGCGACGTGACGATAACTGTCAGGGATAACGGAACTGGAATTAAAGAGGAAGACAGGGCGAAGATTTTCGAGCCGTTCTTTACAACAAAGGGAATCGGGCACGGAACTGGTCTTGGACTTGCAACTGCCTATGGTATTGTGAAGATGCATAAGGGACAGATTATAGCCGATTCAAATACCGATCCGGCTAAAGGCCCTACTGGAACAAGCTTCAGAATTATATTGCCGAGAAGGAAGGAATAATCGATAAACGGTATTCGGTAAGCAGTGGGCAAAACGGCACCGGGATCCGGGAACCGAGAACCGGGCACCTGCAGACAGGTTGCATAATTAAGGTTGTTAAATTTATAACATAACTCATATATATCACTTTAACTGGTTGATTTAAAGAATTATTTGAAAATTGCAGAAAATGAAGAGGAGCGATTTTACTATCCTTGTGGCAGATGATGATCCGGATTACCTTTTTCAGACGATCAATAATCTGGAGAGATCGGGATACAAAACTGTAGCGGTGGAGAGCCAGGCGGAAGCAGAATCATATATTTCAAAGCACAGACCAGATCTGGCGATCTTTGATCTTATGATGGAAAATGATGACAGCGGGTTCATCCTCTGTTATAAGCTCAGAAAAAGATATCCGGATGTTCCGGTTATCCTTGCAACAGCAGTTGCTCGTGAAACGGGATTATCGTTCAGCATCGATTCAGAAAGTGAACGAAACTGGATCAGGGCCGACAGATATCTTGAAAAAGGGATCAGGGCTGAACAGCTTGATATGGAGGTTGCAAAACTCTTGAAACTTTGATATGGGCGTCTTAAAAATACTTGTTGTCGACGATGAACCAGGCATCAGATCCGGAGTTTTAAGGATACTGACAAATTTTCATGTAACTTATCCATTCATGGATGAGGACTTTTCATTTGAGATATCTGAGGCTGCCTCAGGTGAGGAAGCGATAGAAATGATCGAAAGAGACCGTCCGGATATTATCCTTCTGGATAACAAGCTGCCGGGGATACAGGGTGTTGAGGTACTGGAATATATTAGAAAGAAGAGCTACGACATAGTGGTTGCCATGATAACATCATATGCTTCCCTTGATGTTGCTGTAAGGGCAACGCGCGATGGAGCAACTGATTTCATCCCTAAACCCTTTACACCACAGGAGCTCAAATCAAGTATTGAGAATATTACAAAGCAGCTTTATCTGAGAAGGATAACGCATAAGCTTAATCAGGATGGGAAAAAGATCAGGTACCAGTTCCTTTCTGTACTTTCACATGAGCTTAAAGCTCCGCTGAATGCCCTTGAGGGTTACCTGAGAATGATGCAGGAAAAGCAGTCGGGCGAACTTATCGATGACTATGCCAATGCTATTGAAAGGTCACTTCAGCGAGTTCAGGGGATGAGAAACCTTATTATGGATCTTCTCGACTTTACTAAAATCAGACTTGAAAGAAAAGATGAGAAGATACAGGAGGTTGACCTTGAGGAAATTGCAAAAAATTCCATTGTGACCGTTCAACCCTACGCAATACAGATGGAAGTGACAATTGATCTTGATATAAGGTCAAAGGTTGCAATAATGGCCGATCCGGATGATATAGAGATCGTTTTCAATAATCTTCTTTCAAATTCGGTAAAATACAATAAGTCCGGAGGAAGGGCGGAGATAACTATCGACAGTTCAGAGACTGAAGCGATAGTGGTTTTCTCTGATACAGGCATCGGTATAAAAGATGAAGATATGAAGGACCTCTTTACTGAGTTTGTAAGAATCAAATCTGAGAAGACAAGAAATATTACCGGAAGTGGTCTCGGCCTTTCTATTGTAAGAAAGGTCATAGAGCTATATAAAGGGACAATCAATGTTGAAAGTACCCCCGAATCAGGAAGCACATTTACAGTTCGATTGCCAAAAAAACTCATTAATTTACCCGGATAAATATGAATAAACTACCAGGAAAAACCGTTGAGAGACTAAGCGAATACAGAAGAACGTTGCTCGGATGTCTTTCTGAAGGACGAAACTATGTCTTTTCTCACGATCTGGCAGCCATGCTTCACATCACTGCTGTTCAGGTTCGACGCGACCTTATGCTGATTGGCTATTCAAGCGTACTCAGGAAAGGTTACGACATTAAAGAGCTTATTCAGACTATCGGCACTATAATCGATTCTGAAGAAGGAATTAATGTCGCGATAATCGGTATCGGTAACCTCGGACGAGCAGTTACTGCCTATTTCAGGGGAAAGAGATCCAAGCTGAATATGGTAGCTTCCTTTGATAATGATCCACAGAAAGTCAACAAGGTCATTTCAGGAATAAAATGTTTTCATATCCAGGACATGGAGAGTGTTATAAAGGATCTTAACATAAAGATTGCTATCCTTTCAGTTCCGGCTGATTATGCCAGGAGCACCTGTGAAACAATTGTCAGGTTCGGCATAAAAGGGATACTCAATTTCACAACTATCGCCCTTAACGTCCCTTCCGGTGTTTATCTCGAGGAATATGATATGATAACCTCAATCGAAAAGGTTGCATATTTTGTTAAGGAGAACAGAATCAAGTAGAAGGTTCTGCTGATGAGAATTTTCAGGACCTTTGAAGAGGCGCGGGGATTAAGGAATCCGGTTGTCACAACCGGCTCGTTTGATGGCGTCCATATAGGACATAAGACAATTCTTAACAGGCTGAGGATGCTTGCTGATAAGCATAATGGAGAGTCGGTGCTTATTACATTTCACCCCCACCCCCGAAAGGTTCTCTATCCTGAAACAGCAGGAAGAGATCTAAGGCTTATTAATTCCCAGGAGGAGAAGATAATGCTCCTAGAGAAAGCAGGTCTTGATAATGTCATAATTATTGAATTTACACGTGAATTTTCAAAAACAACAAGCGAGGAATTCGTCAGAAACTACCTTTACGGCATTCTGAAGTCGAAAGTGGTGGTTGCAGGATTTAACCATCATTTTGGTTTCAATAAGGAGGGTGATTACAGGCAGCTTTGGAGTATGCAGGAAAAGTATGGATTTGAAGCCGAGGAGATCCCTGAACAGGAGGTTGAACATGAAACTGTCAGTTCCTCAAGGATAAGAAAGGCAATAAGCGAGGGATATATACAGAGAGCTAATGCGTATCTTGATCATTATTACCTGGTAATGGGGTTGCCACAAAGATCAGATCAGCCTCCTGCAGGTTCATCAATGGGCTTCTTCAAAATTCCGATAACTGACGAAAACAAGCTTCTGCCATCCGATGGCATATACGCAGTGTCGGTATTAACCGGAACCTGTTCAGAAAAGGGAATGGTGCTAATTAATACAATGATAAACAGCAATCCGCAGGTCTCTCTGCATTTAATTGACAGCAAAACAGATATATCAGATAAATCAACAGCAATGCTCTTCCATAAAAAGGTATCTGGCCCGGTTAATCTCACAGAGCCGTTCTCTGCACACCAGAAGTTCAGTAAGGCAACTGAAGAGATATCAGACTTGATTTATTGATAAGTATCATAAATGGTAAATGAGATTATTCATATCTTTACCGATTCTAAAAAAATCAACTATTCATGAGGTTTATACCTGAAAAACTATCCATCCCGGATCAGAGAATGAAATCATTCATCGATCCGGAAGAAATTTGGCAGCTTATCAGAACAGCGAAGGCAGATAAGTCGAGGGTAAGAGATATAATTGCCAAATCACTTAACAAGGAGCGCCTGACAATGGAAGAGACAGCTGTCCTTATAAATTCCTCAGGTACCGAACTTCTGAATGAGATAAAGGAAGGTGCCAGGGAACTTAAAAAAAAGATATATGGCAACAGGATAGTCCTTTTTGCGCCTCTCTATGTAGGTAACAAATGCAGCAATAATTGTCAGTACTGCGGTTTCAGGGCGACAAATACCGAAGCTGTACGGAAGACCCTTTCAGATATCGAGATCATAAAGGAGGTAGAGGCTCTTGAAGATAACGGACAGAAGAGATTAATACTCGTTTACGGAGAGCATCCCGAATATTCCGCCGAATATATCGCTCATACTGTTAAGGTGGTCTACGGAATACGGAAGGGACATGGAGAGATAAGAAGGGTGAATATAAACGCGGCACCTTTCGATATTGAAGGATTCAGAACTATCGGAGAGTCGGGGATAGGCACCTACCAGGTGTTCCAGGAGACATACCATCCTGAAGCATATTCATGGTATCATTTGGGAGGGAAAAAGAAAGACTTTGACTGGAGGCTGACATCTCTCGACAGGGCACAGGAGGCGGGGATAGATGATGTTGGAATTGGCGCGCTGTTCGGACTTTATGACTGGCGATTCGAGGTAATGGGCCTTGTAAGGCATACAAACCATCTCGAGGCCTGCTATAATGTAGGCCCGCATACAATTTCATTTCCGAGGATCAAGGATGCTCTCTCGCTAAAGATCAGGGAAAATTACATGGTTACGGATGAAGATTTCAAGAAACTTGTGGCTATCTTAAGACTGGCTGTACCGTACACCGGACTGATCCTTACAGCACGCGAAAACCCAGAGATCCGAAGAGAAGTTATGCAGTACGGGGTGTCACAGATCGATGGCGGCACAAAAATCGAGATTGGTTCATACGCCGATATAAAGAACGAAAAGCAGAACCTTAACCGGGAGCAGTTCCGGATAAGTGATGCCCGTTCCCTTGCAGAGGTCATCGACGAGCTTCTTGAACATGATTATCTTCCTTCATTCTGCACATCGTGTTACAGAATGGGGAGGACCGGGGAGCATTTCATGGAGTTTTCAGTGCCGGGATTTATAAAAAGATTTTGTACACCAAACGCAATACTTACACTGTCAGAGTATATTTGCGATTATGCCTCCGGCGATCTGGCAGTCAAAGGATGGAAGGCTATAGACAGGAATCTTATCACCCTCGAACCGAGTGTCATCGAAATGACAAAGGAGAAGATAGAAAGGATCAAAAAAGGGGAGCGTGATCTTTATTTTTAGTTCACAATCAAAATGCCATGCAATGATTAAAGTATTAGGTATCAAGGTTACCGACAGGATTAAAGAGGTCGGCATTACCCAGGAGGTCCTTTCAAAGCATGCCTCAATGATAACAACAAGGCTTGGCTACCATGAGCTTACGACAGAAGTCTGCAGCAGGGAAGCTTATATGCTTCTTCATATTAACGGAGAAGAGGCAGATTACGACCATCTTGTGAAGGATCTTTCAAATTTGGGCGGAATTGAGATACGTGAAATGGATTTCAATAAGAAAGTCAGGGAAAGCAAGAAGGCTGAGAAAGGGTCCATA
>JBBIIS010000057.1:15364-16992 GCA_037446375.1 Bacteroidota bacterium
TTGTGATAGCAGTGCAGAAGTTGCTCACTGCATTCGGGTGCGTAATCAGAACAAGACTTGGCGTGAATGAGACCTTTTTCGGCAAACCCGCCGGCCTCATAATACTCGAGCTTAAGGGTGACATAACTCAGATGAACCTTCTGGAGTCTGACCTTTTGGCGCTTAAGAAAGTTCATTTAAGAAAAATCGTCTTCTAATTTTCAGACCGTTTAGCCTTTGCACCTTTGTGCCTTCTTTCATAGTGTTTCGTATCGCCCCATTCTCCGTAGACCACTTCGGAATTGGCAAGATTGACCCGTGCTTCAAGGCAGCTCTGGCAATCCTTGGCACTGTCATCCGTACAGGGCTTATTGTCGTAAAGTTTGTAGCTGTCGCGGTACTTTCCCGGGGTGATGTTGGGCATCAGGATGTTCGCCCCGATAATCACGGCCTTTTCCCTTCCTATCGGATCTATTGCCTGAAGGGCCGTTGCAGCCACAATATTTATATCTTTCATCATGATCCTGATAATTGCGATCATTTTGAGAGTCAGGTCAAATCTAACGCTTAGAGGGAAGAGCGACTCACCTGTATAGGCGAGCGGAGTTTCTGCATGCTCTATATAAGGACCCATTCCGCACATGTCGATATCAAAGTCCTGCATAAACAGAAGGTCATCTGCAAGATCTTCAAGTGTCTGGAAGGGAAGGCCGATCATAACTCCGGTTCCAGTCTGATAGCCTATCTTCTGAAGATTCCTCAGGCACTCCATCCTCCGATCAAAATCGTGCATTTTATTGGCTGGATGGATCTTCCTGTAGAGGTCCCTGTTTGTTGCTTCAATTCTCAGAAGGTACCTGTGTGCGCCGGCATCGAACCACCTGGTATAAGTCTCAGGCGAATGTTCTCCTACTGAAAGTGTGATGCCTAGCCTGCCGCCGGAGAGCTCTTTTATCCTTTTAAGCAGGTTATCTATCCTGCTTGTAAAAGCCTCACTTTCAATCTCACCGGATTGGAGTGCTATTGACCCGTAATTGTTGTCGAATGCAAACCTTGCGGTTTCAATGATCTCATCATCTGAGAGGTTATATCTCGTGATGTTTTTGTTCCCCTTCCTTATGCCACAGTAAAGGCAATCCTTCCCGCATACATTTGAGAATTCAACCAGTCCTCTGAACCAGACCTTTCTTCCGATATATTTTTCCTTAACCTCTGCTGATTTTTTATACAGAAGAGATCTCTCATCACCCTCGCATTTAAGCAGATGGATAATGTTGTCTTTGGAAAGTTCTTCCTTTTCCAGGATTTTATTTATATCGTTTCCCATTAAGCAGTAATTCAGTATGCAAAGATAGAAAAGATAAGGTCAAATTAATTATTTCACCCCTCCGGGGTTAGCCATTAGACAGACCTTAAATATATAGTGGCGCCCTGTAGGGGTTTTGATTCTGTTCTGATCAGGAATTCAACCTGGAACAGGTGTAATTATTATAGCTTTTAGAAGGATATTAATCAGATCAACCCGGAACGGGTGCCATTATTATAGAATTTAATAATACCACCCCTGCGGGGTTGCCTGTCAATTAAATGTTTAAGCTATAATAATTTCACCCCTACGGGGTTAGCCATTAGACAGACTTTAAATATAT
>JBBIIS010000058.1:0-12390 GCA_037446375.1 Bacteroidota bacterium
GCTAAAAATCCACCATAATCCTTAAATTAGATGTGATTTATCGGATGCTTACATTGGAATAATATCACTTTATTTAATTCAGTTCTAGATTAAAAAGATAGATGATTCTAAATTGATATCTTCTCTAATAGTTGATCTAAAAGCTCAACTATAATCATTAAAAGATACCAGAAATGACCAAATAATCTTAGGATAATAGAATTAAATTCGAAATGAAGATGTCAAGTTGTTAAGGGAGAGTTACTCTTCCTTAACTTTTGTTAATTTTTTTTAATTTGATGATCCCCAGGATTTTCCATGAAGAAATGTATAATCCGAAAATAATTGAACCTCTGTTCTAGAAAATTATCACAAAATCGTGAATTTCCTTTTCTTCGCTCTATGTTTTTTATAATCCAAGCACTGCATTCATATTTCTTTATATATTTTGTACAGTGACTTTGAAGAATTTATTGTAATTATGGCTTAGTATTCTTTTTGTTGACTTTAAACCACCCTAACCGCTAACACGGACATTATAATTAATGGGTTTGTCACAAAAACTTCAACCCAAGTCATAACTTGGTCTTTTTAGTTTAAGGGGGAACTTAATGTGAAAGTCAATGTCTGTAATACAATCCTGAAAGGAGTATCTACTGTCTAATAAAGGAATAAGTGCCGCCTGGAGAATCTTTATATACCTTAAATAATTACACGTTTCAATACAGCATATCAAATTTATGCCAATTGATTTATATTTCATAATTTTAACCTAATAAATATTCAATACGAAACAGAGAGTTAATTATTTACATATCTGAAATATAGCGTAAGCTATTATTCTTATTCTGTAAAACCGCTAGTTTTAGACCATTCACAAGGATAATAGGCAATACGCTCACGGTCGACGTGGGCTTTGCTTATTGTGGATGGGGTTCCTAGCGGTACCTACAGGATAGTAAGATTTAAGTCCACGTCCTTTTTAACGTCATTTTACATTAAAATTTACCTTGTCACATAAATTTAAATAATTGATAATTGCTCAAGTATGCCGTAATCTATAGGCTTGAGATTGTCTTTGTTCAGCAGAAAATGTTGCCCAGACTGTTAAAGTACAATTATTTAATATTTCACAAAATAGCCTAAATAACGCAACCAATTCGATTGTAATAGAATAAACCATAGTTAAATCTTATTTGTATGGATAATAAATTAAAAAGCCTAAGATTCTTGGCATCGAAACATAATTGCAGCATTGAAGAATTAAAGACTAAGTATATTGTCGATCTAGCAAAAAATCTTGTCACGAAATCTCAAGCACAAGAATTATTAATGAAAATAAATCAGAACAAATATATCGAAGCAGAAAAAATGAATATGGCCCCAGACGAAACTCCATCATCATTTTTAGCAATTTGGACTGAGGATTATATTGAGGAACTTGACAAAATTGATATTAGTACCGAAAATCAAATTATAGAAATGTTAGAGAATAATCCTGATTTATTTGAAAGTGCTATGGATACGCTTTTACGAACAGAAAACCCCGCTTATTATTTTCAAGATAAAGCTATTCATAAAATGGTTGATGAAAAAGATTATGAGGGGGCGATACCATTAATTAATAATGGATTAGATGCAAAGGATAAAAAATTAGAAGCTAAATTATATCAATTGAGGGCTCAATGTAAAATCAAAACTCATAATGAAATTGAAGGTATTATTGATTTGCAAACTGCAATAATATCATTATTAAATTATCAGCCTGATGACACTGAAGAAATAAGTGAGTGTTATTCTGATATCTTTGAAGCATACATGAAACTTAAAGATTTTGTCAAAGCAGAATCATATATCAATCAAGCAATTGCCTTATCTGAAAAGGATAATAATTTATTATATAAGTACCTTTTTTTACTCAAGAGAAGTAAACTATATGAAGAACTTGGGGATATTTCCAAATCAACAAAAGATTTGGCTCTGTCAATTAAATTTAAGGAAGAGTATGATCAGAATCCAAAACATGATGATGACGATTTACCATTTTAAATTGTTATTTCATCTTTTAGCATTATAATGCTAAAAAGAATTTGCATGATTGAATCAAAATATCATTTTTCTTAGTCTTATTGACTCTAATGTCTGCTAAACTGATGAAATGTTTCAGCTATGTTTCAGCCAATGCAAATAAAAAAGCCTAGATATGTTTGTCTATCAAGGCTTTTATTAATTAGAATTGTACCCGGAGCCGGGATCGAACCGGCACGGTATTGCTACCACTGGTGTTTGAGACCAGCGCGTCTACCAATTCCGCCATCCGGGCATCTGTCCTTTCCTCTCACCTCTCACTTCTCACTTCTCACTTCTCACTTCTTATATACGGTTTGCGAAAGTAGTTAATTTTTTATTTTAAATACCACCCGCCTATCCCTTGAGGGGATTTTTGTCGTCACGTTTTACTTTTCTCTTTTATTATTTATCTTTTGTCATCCCATCACCCCCTTATTTCTTTACCATCTCCCTGATTGCTTTGGCTATCCCTTCTGCATCGAAGCCACATTCACGGATCAGCTCATCCTGAGTGCCGTGCTCCACAAAATATCCGGGTATTCCCATCCGTCTGACAGCAGAGCTGTATCCGTTATCGTTCATGAATTCAATTACTGCACTTCCGAATCCTCCCTTAAGGACTCCGTCCTCAACTGTAATAACATTCCTGAATCTTCTAAAAACCGAATGCAGTACCTCAGTATCAAGCGGTGCTGCAAACCTCATATCATAATGTTCGATTGTTATTCCATCAGACAAAATATCCCGTGCGGCTTCCTTAACGAAATTTCCGGGGTGACCGAAGCTCAGGACCGAGACATCGTTCCCCTCCGAAATTCTCCTTGCTTTTCCAGGTTCAATCTCTTCAAAGGGTCTGTTCCAGTCGGAATATATACCGCATCCGCGGGGATATCTTATACTTATGGGAGACTTTATTTTCTCAAGCTGTGCGGTGAACATCATGTTACGGAGCTCTGTCTCATCCATTGGAGCACACACTATTATGTTCGGAATATTCCGCATAAACGCAATATCAAAAAATCCATGATGTGTAGCTCCGTCAGACCCGACAAGGCCTCCGCGATCGATGCAGAATACAACATGAAGGTTCTGCAGTGCGACATCGTGGATTATCTGGTCGTAGGCCCTTTGCAGAAAAGTAGAATAGATATTGCAAAATGGGATAAATCCCTGGGTGGCGAGGCCTGCCGAAAAGGTTACGGCATGTTGTTCAGCGATCCCTACATCAAAGGTCCTGTCGGGCATCTCCTTCATCATTATGGAAAGTGAACAGCCGGTAGGCATAGCCGGTGTAATTCCGCATATTTTTTCATTCTCCCGTGCAAGTTCAAGAATAGTCCTTCCGAATACCTCCTGATAGGCGACAGGACCATCGCCTTTTGGAGAATCGATAATCTCGCCGGTCTCTTTATTGAATAATCCGGGAGCATGGTATTTTGTCTGGTTCTCTTCGGCAAGCTTGAATCCTTTACCCTTTATTGTGAGACAATGAAGGAGTTTTGGCCCGGGGATTTTCTTAAGATCATTCAGTACATCGGTGAGGTGAAGCACATCGTGGCCGTCAATGGGTCCGAAATATCTGAAATTCATTCCCTCGAAAAGATTACTTCTGTCTAGTATTGTGCTCTTTAGGCCTGCCTCAAGCTGTGAAGCAAGCGATCTTGCATTGGGCCCGAGTTTTCCAATTTTGCCGAGTATCTTCCAGGCGTCATTTTTAAAGCGGTTGTATGTCCTGCTCGTTGTAATATCGAGAAGATATTCCTTCAGCGCGCCCACGTTTGGATCGATGGCTATATTATTGTCATTAAGGATCACCAGGAGATCTGACTTTTCAATGCCTGCATTGTTAAGGCCCTCAAAAGCCTGCCCGGCGGTCATCGCTCCATCACCTATAACCGCAACAACATGCCTGTTCTCACCTTTCCGCTGAGCGGCAACTGCCATTCCGAGAGCCGCAGAGATTGATGTTGAGGAGTGGCCCGTTCCGAAAGAGTCGTATTCACTTTCAGAGATCCTCGGGAATCCGCTTATCCCTTTATATTTCCTGTTGGTATGGAAATTATCCCGGCGACCCGTGAGTATCTTATGGCCATAAGCCTGATGGCCTACATCCCAGATTATTTTATCGTAAGGAGTATTGAATACATAATGAAGCGCCACCGTAAGCTCAACTACACCAAGGCTTGCTCCAAAATGGCCCGGATTTGAGCTTACTTCATCAATTATGAACTGCCTCAGCTCCGCAGAGAGCTTAACCAGATCGGCAGGCTCCAGTTTCCTTATATCTGCAGGTTCCTTAATTCTGTCTAACAGGCTGTCTCCGCTATTCATCTGAACTTCACTTTTTCAACTGGCCATGCAAAGATAATAATTATTATTCCCCCCGGTTTGCCGTGGCTGAAGATGGATTTTCTTATTTTTGCCGTGGATATTAAATCCATACAACAATAAACCTGAAAAAAAGATTCAGATTTCATTAAAATATTCAATACCAATGAAAAAGTTGTTATTTATTATCATGACGACAATTACACTGATAATTATATCAGTATCATGCGTACCCGCAAAAAAATATTCAAACCTTGAGGATTACAGCAGGCAGTATCTCCATGAAAGAGACTCACTTAAAACAAAAAACATCTACCTCTCAATGTCGAACAAGGAGCTTGAAGCAAAGACGGAATCACTCATGAAGGAGGATTCTGCACTGAAGACAGATCTGCAGAAGACAAGAGATGAAAGGGACAGGCTTAAGGATGATTATAATAAGCTGCTTGCCAAGGTAAACGACCTTCAGAATGCCCAGGAGGATCTCATAAAAGGAAATGTAACAGAAACGCGTAAGCTTCTTTCCGAATTGCAGACGGCACAGGAGAACCTCCAGAAGAAAGAAGACATTCTCCGTCAGCTCGAACAGACACTCGATGCAAAGAAAACATCACTTGATGAAATGTCTTTTGAACTTGAAAAAAGGAATCAGAAGCTTGCAGAACTGCAGAAAATCCTTGATGATCAGAAGAAGATCGTGCAGGATCTCAAAAACAAGGTTTCTGATGCCTTGCTTGGCTTTGAAAACAAGGGGCTTACAGTTACAATGAAAAACGGAAAGGTATATGTTTCGCTTGACGAAAAGCTCTTGTTTAAAACTGCCAGCTGGGATATAGATGCCAACGGGCGCAATGCGCTTAAAAACCTTGCCGCGGTTCTCGAAAAAAATCCCGGTATTCAGATTACTATAGAGGGCCACACCGATAATGTTCCCTATAATCCAGCAGGGGGGCAGCTTAAGGATAACTGGGATCTGAGCGTGAAGCGGGCCACAACTGTTGTAAGGGTTCTTCTTGAGGGAACAAAGATCGATCCGAAGAGACTTACAGCTGCCGGCAGAAGCCAGTATCTGCCGGTTGACGAGCACAACTCAGCAGATGCGAAACAGAAGAACCGCAGGACTGAAATAGTTCTTGCTCCCGACCTGAATGAACTCTACAGGCTTATAGATAAGTATTAGACTTCCTTGCGCTATAATCATCCCGGCCAAAACTGACTAAGGGGGTGAATCGGGGAAAAGAAGGGAGGGAGATGTATTAATTCATTCTCCGTTTCTCCGTCTCACCCCATCTTCCACTCATTCTTTTAATATTATTTGGAGAATTCCTGCAGCTTGACCCTCATATTCTTAAGTGCCTGGAGCAGATTATCTTCAGGTTTGAGGAAATCCTGATTGCCCCAGAATGAGGGGTCATAACTTGTAATAGTGCGTGAAAAGATTGAATAGATAGGGGCAAGTTCCTCCCTTTCAAATCTTGTGACATTCTTAAGGCTTATATCGGTTACGGCGAGCTCAAAAAAGACATCAAATGAGCTGTTAAAGAGTTTGGCCTTCTGCCTTGCAGTGAATTTCAGGTCACCCCTTACATGGTTCAGAAAGTACCTGTGATCCACCTTCCGGTAATTTACGAAGTACTTGATTGAAACTGGCCACATTGTATAGCCTCTGGCCTGATAATTGACAAAATCATCCTTTATCTTCAGTATATACTCAGGGTTGATCTCGAATTCTGCCTGTACAATTGCATAGTTAACAGTATTTATATATAGCGATCCCCTGAACAGAGGCATATCTATGGATGGCTTCTGAACAAATTCTATAACGAAGGCGGATTCATCGTCAATAGTCACGATATCTGTCATCCTGTAATCATACTGGCCGTAGTTTTCAGGTTGAATGAACTCGAAAGCATTTCTTGCTCCATCGAGCATAAGGCATGAGCTGAGACCGGCTTTTAATCTTATGGTGAGGGTATCCTTTGCTCCTATATTCTCAAGCTTCCGGCTCTTGATTATTTTTATCTGATCACCGGGGAATGAAGCGGAATAGCCGCTTTTGTAGATTTGAATAACAGCTTCTGAATATATCTGAAGAAGACTTTTCCTCGTAACAGCCTCCCTGTAGAAAGCAGTCATAGATGCCGGAGTGGATCCGTAATTCCTGCCGATCGCGTGATAAGCCCTGCGGAGTATTTCCTGGGGAGCCTGGTTTTTAATAATGATCTCGGGAATTGATATAAATTCCCTCATCATCCTTATATTAAAGTCATTTCCAAGCGCCTCCTTGACCGGGATAGTTCTGTTCACATACCCAAGGTAGGAGACTGTGAGAGAATCATTGGTACAATCCCTTGTGATCTTAAGGCCGAACTCTCCATTGCTGTTCGTCACTGTACCTTTTCCTTTCCTGATTATTCCAAGTGTTGCAAATGGGAGAGGCTCTCCTGTTTCGTAATCTGTAATTCTCCCGGTGACTGATCTTGTTTCCCATTGCTCCTTTTCCTGCAAAACAGGCTGAGCGGGAGAAATTTTGTAAATAATTATATATTTGTTTATTACAGAATACCTTAAGGAGTCATTATTGAGAAGGCTGTCAAGAATCAGCCTGAGCTTTTTCTGCCTGAAAGAAAAATCACTCTTTTGTTCTGTGTCGATGAGCTTACTGTCGAAAGTAAAATAATATCCTGTCTGCCTGCTTATAATATTCATGGCAGTGCCTGTTTTTATCCTTCCTGCCCTGAATGTATAGACAGAATCAAGAATACTCACCTGGCTCAGAGCCTGGTGAGTACCTATAAGTAAGAACATTATTGCAATAACTGATAGTCTCCTGACTATATGGTCTTCGGGTGACAGCATCTCCCGTGGTTGTTTTATTTTTTCGAAAGATGGTAATTATTCCCCTCTTTATAGCATTTTACCTGTAAAGCCTGGCACAAAACGCTGATTATGGTATCCTTTGGTGATTTATCAAAGGTAGTCGACAAGTCCCTGTTCAGTATCTGGGGATCATCGGCAATTATATTTATATTATATATGTTTTTAAGATCTGAGAATACATTCTTCAGTGGCTCCTTTGTGTAAATAAGAAGATCGGTATTCCACGAGAGATAGTTCTTATTTGTATTAAGCGATCTGTTTGAACCGCTCTTGCTCATGGTTCCGATATATCCCGGGTCAAGAACTACTTCCCTGGCGTCTGCCTCATCGGAAAGCATTACTTTTCCTGAGCTTACAAAGACCTCAACCTCGTTCTTCTCGTTTTTTGTTATTACGCTGAAGGAGGTGCCGATATCCTTAACCTTGGCATTACCGGCATCAATAATAAATGGATGGGTGTCGTCATGAACAACATCAAAAAAGGCTTCACCTCTAAGCTTAACACTTCTTGACCCTTTCCAAAGCCCGGGTTTATAGGAAATTTCCGAATTGCGGTTAAGCCATGCTTTGCTTCCATCCGGAAGGTTCACTTCAATATTCCTCTGATCGTTACCGGCGGTAAAAACTATACTCCTGCTGAGCATGCCAGTATTGTTTATATAGAGAATGGCGGCTCCGAGCCCTGCTATAAGCACAACTGCTGCAGCTATCCTGAGGAAGAGGCTTCTTCTGCTTAAAATACCTATGTGGGCAGTTCTCGTCAGCAAACCTTCATTTTCAAGTCTGCTATGGAGCCTATTCCAGCCACTATCGACATTAATCTCAGCTTTGCCGGCTCTCATTCCTATTTCTCTCCACTGTTTTTCAGTATGCAGATCATCCTCATTACTGATGGATTCAAGATCACTGCCTGCTGTTTCCCTTTCACCGGAGAACTTTGCTGCAAGTTCCTCCCAGTCTCTTTCCGTATATTTTTCTAACTCTTTCATCTCATTAATCTCTATTCTGCCAGTGCTTTTCTGAATTCTTTAAGTGCTTTACCCATGTTTGCTTCCACCGTTTTCACCGAAACAGACAGTTTATCGGCTATTTCTGAATACTTCAATCCTTCGAACCTGTTCATGCAGAAGATCTGTCCGCATCTTTCCGGAAGCCTCTCCAGTATCCTTGCTATCTTTGCCTGCAGTTCTGAATATTGAAGCAACTCTGCCGGATCTTCGGTGCTGAGGTCAGTTTCCAGTGCCGCTTCCCGTGCATGTCTGTCGACAACCCTTATGTGTTCTATGTGATGAAGGCAACTGTTATGTACCGACCTGAAAAGATAGCCATTTAAAGAACTCTCAATGTTTAGTTTTTCTTTGTTTTGCCACAACCTGAAGAAGAGATCCTGAACAATTTCTTCTGCTGAATCATGATCCTTTATCATTGTTCCGGCGTATTTTACCAGGGAGGAATAGGAGGATCTGAAAAGTGTCTCAAACTCTTTGATATCACCCTCTTTGATCCTCCTGATTATTTCTGATTCCCTGATCATTTTTTCTTGTCAGACTATTTCTGTCTGTCGCTGAATTTAACCTTTTTAGCAAGCTTATGTATCGCAGACTCTATGCTCTGGTCGGGTTCGATTACGTTGTACTCTCCCCAGAATTCCGGATCAGCGAATGCAGATACCTCTTCAAGGAATATATCTGTTGTTTTCAGTTTATCCTTGCCTGCAAATTTAATAACTTCCTGGTCAGTTCTGTCGGTTACACCCATTTCTGACATAATTGTGTAGTTAGTATTGAACAATTTCTTCTTCCAGCTGACTTTGAATTTAACTTCTGCCCTTGAATACGTGAAGTACCATTTTTCATCCTGCTGACGATACTTTACAAGGTAAGTCGCAATTTCAGGTATAACTGACATTCCAAGGGGTTTCTTCTTGATGAAGAGAGATGTTGCTGCATCCTTGTCGGCAAGATTGAATCCGAATTCTGCCTGTGTAAGGGCATATGTTTTTGTGTCGATATAGAGTTTCCCGAGGAAAAGTGGCATATCAACACCCGGTTTCTGAACAAACTCAATTACAAATGCCGGCTTGGAGTCAATCTCAACAACCCCGGTGAGCTTATAGTCATAGTATCTCATGGCATCAGCAGTTATTATCTGATCGGGGTTCTTGATCATATCAAGCTGAAGTGATGTTACGGGTCCGCCCTGGAGCTTAAAGAGAACTGTATCAACTTTTTCAGGATCCGTGTTCTTTCTTCCTTTGTAGATCTTTGTCCCGTCGAAGCGCAGATCACTTGTATAGGGTGCCTTGAAGATCTCAACAAGCGCTTCCCCGATAGAAACATAAGTCCTGTTCTTTCTGATTGTCTCCCTGTAGAAGGCTGTCATAAGATTCGGAACTGAAGGATAGTTCTTTGATATCGAACCGATCATCTTTCCCATTATCTCTTCGGGCATCATAGGCTTGACAATGATCTCTTTAATAGGAATCGGGGCCGCTTCCAGCTCAATTACATTTTTATAGCCATTGTCCTTCATTTCTGACAGAGCAACTACCCTGTTCTTATAACCCAGAAAGATAAATTCAAGGTTCTTTGAGTTTTGCTGGTCAGAGATCTTAATTATGAACTCACCGTCAATATTTGTTACTGTTGCAACGTTCGTCTCCTTTACCACAACCGAAGCAAATACAAGAGGAGCCCTTGTCTCCTTGTCAACAACTTTTCCCCTGATTACCAGGAGGTCCTGCGGGCCACCTTTCCTTTTCTCGCCAAAGGGCCCTGCTAATACAGCCTGTGCTGAAAACATAATCAGCAGAAGGGCTGTCACAACTGATAGTTTATTAAATTTTTTCATGGCATTAATTATTAAAAGTTTAAACATTAAATACTTTTCAATCCATTTTCTTTTCAAACTAATGACCGGATGTATTAGTGCAGACCCTATCGTGAAGGCTAAAAAAGTTCCTATCTTAATGGCCGGTTTATATATTATGAAAAAGTATGGGCTAAACCGGTACTCCGATTCCATTAAAGGAATAGCATCCTATGCAACAGGGACTCTTCTCCGAAGACCTCTGATCTGGGGTATGCCCTTTGCCGCAGGAATCGAGCTTACAAATTACTGTAACCTGGCCTGTCCGGAATGTGCTTCCGGCTCCGGAACCATGAAGAGAAAGAAAGGATATATGAGCATATCCCTGTTTGAAAAGATAATTGACGAGGCCGGTTCCGGGCTTATGCATGCCAATCTGTATTTCCAGGGAGAACCAATGATGCATCCTGAATTCTTCAGGATTATTGAAATGGCCTCAATGCTAAGAACCACTGTCTCAACAAATGGACACTTTCTGACCGAAGAGAGCGCTGAGAGAATAGCAGCTTCATCGCTTGGCCGGCTAATTATCTCACTCGACGGCATGGACAGTGAGACGTACCTTCTGTACAGAAAGAATGGTGATTTTCAGAAAGTGCTTAATGGCATAAGACTTGTTACCGAAGCAGCGAAGAGGATAAGATCCGGACTGAAGGTGGAGATCCAATTCCTTGTAAATAAGTATAACGAATGTCAGATCCCTGCAGCCCGCATTCTTGCCGCGGAAACGGGAGCCAGGCTGAAGCTTAAATCAATGCAGGTTATTGGCAAAAACAAAGAGGAATACTGGTTGCCCGGGAATGAGAAGTTCAGACGATACGAATTATCCGGTGGAGAGTATATACTGAAAGCAAGGCTCAGAAACAGATGCAGCCGTCTCTGGTTCAATCCTGTAATAACCTGGTTGTTCCATGTTGTTTCGACAAGGATGCTGACCACGTGATGGGCGATATTAACGTTAACAGCTTAAGGGAGATCTGGTACGGAGATGGATATATAAATTTCAGGAGGTCGCTTCTTAAAGACAGGGAAAGTATCGCAATCTGCAGGAATTGCACTTCAGGTTTAAAACTATAAAGCCA
The DNA here is from genome assembly GCA_037446375.1 of Bacteroidota bacterium. GTDB lineage: Bacteria > Bacteroidota > Bacteroidia > Bacteroidales > VadinHA17 > LD21. Next base: position 11,208 of record JBBIIS010000058.1, read on the forward strand.
CCTCATCTCCCGACCCTTTATCCCGGATGAAAGTGCCTGCCTGAATGCATTGGGTGTGGTAAAAAAAAGTCTTGAGAGGTAAGAAAATCAAGTTAAAAATATTAAATTTTGTAAATTTTAATTTCATAATCATGAAAACCCTCAGGATCATTCTGTATTCAATTGCCGCCATGATTGTTGTTGCAGTTGCTGCCGGTCTTATTTTTATTTCAGCGATAAAGCATGGTGCTCTTCCTGAATACACTGGCGAACTATCGCTGAAAGGCCTTTCCGGAGAGGTCAGGGTATACCGCGATGAGCGGGGAATGCCTCATATCTACGCCGGCGATGAGCATGATCTCTATTATGCGGTAGGTTATGTAATGGCCCAGGAGAGACTCTGGGAGATGGATCTGATCAGACGTGCGACTACCGGAAGACTTTCAGAAATCTTCGGTGAGGATTTTATTAAGGCTGATATGTACCTCAGAAGCCTGGACATGACAAACAAGTCAAAAATGGTACTGGAAGGGGCAGAACCGGCAGTACTAGATGCCATGAAGGCATTCTGCGATGGGGTCAATAATTATATTGAACTGGCTGGCAAGAAGCTGCCTCCTGAATTCAGGATCCTCGGTTATAAGCCTGATCCGTGGAAACTTGAGGACCAGGCAAATATTATAGGGTATATGGGCTGGGACCTGGCAAAATGGAATCTGGATGCTGATATAGAGAACTACCTGCTTGTTGAAAAATTCGGTGTTGAAAAAGCCAACGAGCTTATTCCCGACTGGAAAGCGGTCTCATCATTTGTCTTTCCCGATTTCAGGCTGGATGATGCAACCCTTAAGGATGTGACTGAAACGCTTAAATCGCTCGACAAGTTAGAGGCAGTTGGAATAACAGCATTTTCTGGCAGCAATAACTGGGCTGTAGCAGGCAGAAAGACCTGGACCGGAAAGCCGGTCCTTTCAAATGATATGCATTTGTCGCTGGCCTCGCCGGGCATCTGGATCCAGATGCACCAGGTGATTCCGGGCAGGCTTAATGTAACAGGCGTTGTCGTGCCGGGCGAACCATTTGTAGTCTGCGGGCACAATGAGAGAGTCGCTTGGGGCATGACAAACCTTATGGTTGATGATATTGACCTTTACCATGAAAAGATCAATCCGGCCGATTCAAACCAGTATTACTATAATGGTGC
>JBBIIS010000058.1:12400-15512 GCA_037446375.1 Bacteroidota bacterium
AGGTGATAAAGATAAAAGGAGGGAAGGAGAAGGCAATCAAACTAAGGTTTACACATCGGGGACCTGTCATCTCAGATGTTCAGAAGGTGAAGGGAGCGGTGCTGACAATGAAATGGTCGGGATTTGATAAAAGCGATGAAATTAAGGCAGTGTACAAGCTCGACAGGGCAACAAACTGGCAGGATTTCAGAGCAGCGATTACTTCCTTCAGATCTATAAGCCAGAATATTGCATATGCTGATGTTGATGGCAATATAGGTCTGAACACTGGTGGTGGGATCCCGGTAAGGAAGGGGAATGGGACAATAATACGAAGCGGTGAAACAACTGAATATGACTGGAAGGGATATGTCCCATTCGAACAGCTTCCGTTGTCATACAATCCGGATACCGGTTTCGTTTCCTCCGCGAATAACAGGACCGTAACACCAGAATATCCATATTATATCGCAGGAGAGTTCGAGCTACCTTTCAGAATAAACCGTATAAGGCAGATGCTTAGTGAAAAAAAGGTCTTTAATGAAGATGATTTCAAAAGAATGATAACAGATCAGCATTCCGATTATGCTGCCCTTGTAACTCCATTTATTTTAAAGGAAGGAGATCACTATGGAGAGTTCACACCGCTCGAAAAGTTTGCTTTTAGATCCCTTAAGAAATGGGATTATGATATGAATAAGGATCTTGCAGCTCCTTCGGTCTTTGAGTTCTTCATATTCAAGCTGCAGGATAATATTCTGAAGGATGAACTTGGAGACCTCTATAATAACTTTGACTTAACTTACAGGGATTATTATATATACGGGATCCTGAAAACCGGAGCCGATGAATGGGTTGATAATATTAATACGCCGCAAAAAGAGAATCTTGATGATATTATGCTGAAAAGTTTTAAGGATTGTGTCTCATATTTGTCGGGTAAGTATGGTCGGGATACTTTAAAATGGAACTGGGGAGAGCTCCATAAGATTGTTCTTGTGCATCCACTTTCAAAGGTTAAGATCCTCGATAAGGTCTTCGGGCTTAACTCTAAGATATACCCGGTTGGCGGAAGCAGACACACTGTAAGTCCATATTCATACGACAGCACTCTTATTGCAAATCACGGAGCTTCCGAAAGGCATATATTTAATACTGCAAACTGGGATGAATCATTGACAATAATTCCTACGGGGAATTCGGGAGTGCCTGGAAGTGAGTTTTACCTTTCCCAGACGGAAAACTATATAAACAAGGTTTTTTACAAAGACCATTTTTCTGAACCGGCAGTTAAGGCAAACGCAAAATATACACTGGTTCTGAAGCCTGGTAAATAAAACATATAGAGACGTCCAAATGGGGCGTCTCTATATAAATTATTGAAAATTGTATCCGTTATACTATACGGTCATAATATCCTTTTCTTTCGTTGCCATTACCTTGTCGACCTTTGCTGAATAGTCGTTTGTCATCTCCTGAACCTGCTCGACCGCATTCTTCTCAAGGTCTTCGGGCATTCCTTCCTTTAAAAGTGTTTTAAGCTCATCGTTGGCCCACTTACGTGAGTTTCTGATACTGATCTTTGCAGTTTCACCTTCGTTTCGTACCTGCTTAACAAGCTGATGCCTTCTCTCTTCAGTAAGTGGAGGTACATTTATCCTGATAACCTCTCCGTTATTGACAGGGGTAAGTCCGATATTGGCTGCAAGAATTGCTTTTTCGATAGGGCCAAGCATTGTTTTTTCCCAAGGCTGGATCAAAATAGATCTTGGATCAGGTGTGTTTATGTTGGACACCTGGGCAAGTGGGGAATTGACGCCATAATAATCGACGGTTATTCCATCAAGAAGCGCTGGTGTTGCACGTCCTGCCCTGAGATGTGCCAGTTCATGCTCAAGATGCTCAACGGCCTTCACCATCCTGTCCTTTACCTCCTCGAGTACAAGTTCTAATTCTTCGTTCATATTGTTAATGATAAGAAAGGGTTTCAAGTTAAATCAAACAAATTTAATAAAATAGCCGGAAAAGCAATAGTTCTTTTCAGCTTACGACTGTTCCGATCCCTTTGCCCTCAACAACCTTTTTAAGATTTCCGCTTGTGTTCATATCGAAAACTATTATTGGCATATTATTGTCGCGGCACATAGTAAAAGCAGTGGAGTCCATAACCTTAAGTCTTTTTTCTATGACTTCTGCAAATGATATCTTATCAAATTTTACCGCATCAGGGTCTCTCTCTGGATCGGCGGTATAAACTCCATCGACCCTTGTTCCCTTCAGAAGGACATTTGCTGAAATCTCCACCGCCCTCAGTGCTGACGCTGTGTCTGTAGTAAAGAACGGGTTTCCGGTCCCTCCCGAAAGAATGCAGACTGTTTTTTTCCTCAGAAGTTCCACCACCCTGTCGCGGTTATAAAGCTCTCCGACAGGTTCCATTCTTATGGATGTGAAAACCCTTGCATCACCTCCCTGATTCTTTATCTCACTTTCAAGGGCGAGGCTGTTAATTACAGTTGCGAGCATTCCCATCTGATCGCCTTTTACGCGATCGAAGCCAGATTCAGTCCCGCTGAGGCCCCTGAAAATATTTCCGCCGCCAATAACAACAGCTACCTCGCATCCCATTTTAATTATCTCTATTATCTGGGAGGAATATTCTTCAAGAACGGCTTTTGATATGCCATGCGTACCATTACCCATCATGGCTTCACCGCTTAATTTGAGTAGGATCCTTGAATATTGCATATCATCAGATGTGTTTAAAAATATAAAATAAGAACTCCAGGGCCAGCGAAATTAGTAAAACTTTCAAAATTCCATTAAAAAAATCCCCGGTCAGATATAATTGACCAGGGATGTTTCTTTTTATCCGACCCTCTCTGCAGTGAGAAATGATCAGTTATCTGGTTTTTTCGATCTCCTTCCATACGAGCGCGCTCGCACCAAGAATAGCCGCTGAGCTTTCCTTAAGCTCTGAAGGCAGGATCTTTACTTTATTACGAAATACCGGCATCAGGTGACGTTCCATACTCTCTTTGGTAGGTTTAAAGATATAATCACCTGCCGCTGCCGCACCTCCGAACAGGAATATAGCTTCGGGGCTCAGGTAGTGTACAGTATCTGCTAATGCACG
>JBBIIS010000058.1:15522-16978 GCA_037446375.1 Bacteroidota bacterium
ACCAGTTATCAGGAACACCTCTTTTGCGATAGCATCTCCTTTTTCAGCTGCATCAAAAACAATTTTTGATGACATTTCGCTCATCGGGATGTTCATGAGCGGGCTTTTTGAGTCGTTGTATTTTGCAAGAAGCTCATAAACAGTACGCTTGATGCCTGTGGCCGAGCAATATGCTTCAAGATGTCCATGACCCCCGCATCCGCAGAGGCGACCCCCAGGAATAACTGTAACATGCCCGCATTCGCCAGCAAAGCCATCGGCGCCATAAACAAGGTCGCCATTTACTATAAGGCCGCTTCCAAGACCGGTTCCTATTGTCATCATTGCAAAGTTCTTCATTCCCTTTGCACCTCCGTAGATCATCTCACCAAGAGCGGCTGCGTTGGCATCGTTGGTAAGCTTTGCATATTTGTATTCAGGAAAATTGCTCTGGATAAGTGCTGCAAAGTTTACAACCCCTACAAAAGGAAGGTTTGGTGCATATTCGATGGTTCCGCTGTAATAGTTTGCATTGGGGGCGCCAATACCAATTCCCATGACTTCTATCTGGGGATTGATCATTTTAACCTTTTCAATTGCGTCCCTTATTTCTATTGTAAGATCGCTGATGTACTTTTTTAGTATTTTATCAGACACAGTCTGAGTCATATTCGGATTTTCCGACTTCTGGGGAGTTGGCATCTGTGGTTTTCTTTCATACAGAACATTACCGTCTATGTCTACTACCCCGATTGCGGTATTTGTTCCACCAATGTCAATTCCAATTGAGACCTTTTTCATTTTTATATTGTTAAGTATTTATGATCTTTTCTATCTTATTTTGCTTCCCTTCAGGGCGAAGAAGACAATGTATACATAAGATACCAGAGGAACACATAAAGCAGCACGAACACTTATAGTGTCGGTGAAATATCCCATCAGAAGCGGGATAACAGAACCGCCCACTATCATTGTATTTATAATGCCTGAGGCCATTGGCATTTCAAAATTGTCAAGGTCCTTAACACCCAGAGCAAAGATGTTCGGGAACATAATTGAGTTAAAGAAGCCTATCGAGAGGAGTGCCCATTTTCCTACATTAACCCCGAGTACCACTGCGGAGAATACGAGTACTGCCGCGATAAGGCCAAATACGCCGAGTGCAACGTTCGTTTTTCCCTTGGAGAAATGCATTGCAAGAAAGTTAACAACTGCGATACCGAGGAAAATAAGACCGTTTTCAGGCTGAGAATTAAAAACAAAGACTCCCTCTTTTATCTGGCTGCTTGTAACGAGCCAGCCTACAAAGAATGCGAGTATAACTATTGCTCCCGAGTACATGAATTTCTTCCTGCTTTCCATTGCGCTGAGGTTTATTGAGCCCAGGAAACGGCCAACCATAGCACCACCCCAGTACATTGCTGCTAATTTGGCAGCCTCTCCAATTAACATATTTTGTTTAAGGTAAGGGACAATA
>JBBIIS010000059.1:0-5395 GCA_037446375.1 Bacteroidota bacterium
TTTGTTATGCTTCTTCCTGTCGAAATCCCGGGATGGCTTCTTCTTATTTTATGCTTCTTTACAGGGCTTATTATCGATTTTTTTTCCGGAACGGCCGGGATGAATGCTGGTGCAACTGTTGCAGCAGGGTTTGCCCGTCCTTACATTCTCAGGATAATATCACCGCGCGACGGATATGAAGCCGGAACTACTCCATCGATGCTTATTTACGGATTCAGATGGTTTCTTCTCTATTGTTTTTTCATGGTGTCGATCCACCATTTTGTACTTTTCTCCCTTGATGTATTCAGGTTCACCGATTTCTTCAGAACTCTTTTGAGGGTTCTGCTGAGTTCACTATTTACTACCTCCTTCATCCTGCTGATTGAATATTACAGGAGGGGACGATGACCGGAGAAAGATGAAAGATATTTATATAAACAGGAAATATGTCGTGATAGCTCTTATAGTGCTTGCATCAGTCGCACTTATAATAAAACTGTTCAGGATACAGATAGTTGAGCAATCCTACAGGCTTTCTGCAGACAACAATGTTCTCAGGTATATTACGCAGTACCCGGCCCGGGGACTCATTTATGACAGGACCGGGAAACTGATGGTGTTTAACCAGGCTGCATATGATATTATGGTTGTACCCGCGCAGACCTTGAGGTTTGATACAACCGAATTCTGTTCGACTATCGGAATAACCCGCACTCTCTTCAATGAGAGGATGAGAGCTGCAATTAATTATTCAAAAAGGGCTCCATCGGTATTTCTGAAGCAGATATCCGCAGAGACCTATGGAAGGCTCCAGGAAAAAATGTTCAGGTATCCGGGGTTTTATGTCCAGGCCAGAACACTCCGTAAATATTCAAAGCCAATTGCACCCCATGCCCTTGGCTATGTGAGCGAGGTTGATGATAACCTGATCAGGAAGGAGCCTTATTATAAGGCTGGTGATTATATAGGTACAGGAGGTATTGAAGAGTCGTATGAAAAGGAGCTAAGGGGAAAAAAGGGTGTCAGGATCTTTCTCGTTGATGTTTACAGCAGGCTTAAAGGTTCCTATGAACAGGGGAAACTTGATACAACAGCTGTTCAGGGAGATGATATAGTCTCTTCACTCGATATGGATCTGCAGGAATATGCTGAAAAGCTTATGCATAATAAATCGGGAAGTATAGTTGCCATTGAGCCAAAAACAGGAGAAATACTGGCCTTTGTTTCTTCCCCCGGATATGACCCTGAACTCCTTGTAGGCCGAATGAGATCGGAAAATTTTGCAAATCTGCTGGCCGATACAACGCAGCCCATCTTTAACAGGGCGCTGATGGCCTCATATCCTCCGGGATCAACTTTCAAGCCTGTGAACGGATTAATAGGATTACAGGAGAAAGTGATCGTGCCTTCCACTCTTTTCTCCTGCAACAATGGCTATCTTTTCGTAGGTTGTCACACACATGAATCGCCGCTTAACCTTATAGGTGCAGTAAAAAACTCATGTAACTCTTATTTCTGCCAGACGTACAGGAGAATACTTGAGAACCCGGTCTATCCGAACCTCAGTGACGCTTATAATAAATGGAAGGATTATCTCGATCAGTTCGGATTTGGAAGAAAGCTTGGAACCGATTTTGTAAATGAGCTTCCCGGATTTATACCTGCCTCCGGCTTTTATGACAAAAGATATGGTAAGGGCAGGTGGAAGGCACTTATGGTAATTTCAAATGGTATCGGGCAGGGAGAGGTCGGCACAACACCGCTGCAGATGGCAAATATGGCATCAGCCATTGCCAACAGGGGATGGTACCTTAGTCCGCATATTGTCAGGACAATAGGCGGTGCTCCTAATAAAACGGGGGATTTTGATACAAAGCATTTTATAGGGATCGATTCTGTAAATTTTGAATATATTGTTGAAGGGATGGAGCAGGCAGTTAACGGTGGATATGGAGCAACCGCCTCGATTGCAGCAATAAAGGATATTGATGTTTGCGGCAAGACAGGCACGGCTCAGAATCCTCACGGAAAGGATCATTCAATATTTGTGGCATTCGCTCCAAAAAATGACCCTAAGATCGCAATTGCAGTATATGTCGAAAATGCTGGTTTCGGTGCAACTTATGCTGCTCCGGTTGCCAGCCTTCTTATTGAGAAATATCTTAAGGGAGTTGTATCAAATAAGGCAAATGAGGATTATATCCTTAGTCTGAATCTGATGAAAAAGTGAAGAGATCAGTAAACATATGGCAGGATGTTGATAAGATATCGATCTTCCTTTTTCTAATCCTCCTGGTGCTGGGCTGGCTTAACATTTACGCCGCAGTCTTTAATGAGGATCACCGAGGCCTTCTGGATCTTTCCCAGAGATACGGGAAACAGTTTCTCTGGATACTTGCCACTATCCTCCTTGCTGTATTTATAGTTATAATCGATAACCGGTTTTATTTCTTCTTTGGCTATTTTATTTATGGAGGCTTCATTCTTATACTTGCGCTTGTACTTGTCCTGGGGAAAGAGATAAATGGCGCGAAGTCGTGGTTCGAATTTGGTTCCCTGAGCCTTCAGCCGTCTGAATTTGCAAAAGCAGGAACGGCTCTGGCGCTTGCCCGCTATTTGAATTCAAGATCGGGGGAGCTTACCAGGATAAGGATATTGCTTCCGGCTCTTGTCATAATTATGATACCTGCCTTCTTTACGGCGCTCCAGCCCGATTTCGGATCAGTTGTCGTGTATATGAGCTTCTTCCTTGTTCTGTTCAGGGAAGGGCTCAGTCCCTATATTTTTATATCCGGATTTCTAATGATACTTCTTTTCTTTGTGACACTCCTTGTCAACAACATAATTATCACAATAGCACTGACTGTTATCGCCTTTGTAGTTATCTGGTATGCAGTCAGGAACCCAAGGATATGCCTTACCGGGCTGGGTCTGCTGCTGTTTAATACAGGCTTGCTTTATCTTCTCGATCATTATCTGGTGAAAAAGCTTGGACTTGAATTAGTCATTATGCTGGGAATTATTCTAAGCGGCCTGATGTATGCATGGTATATATACAGGCAGAAAGCAGGAGCCATATTGATCGTTTATCTTTTTCTTCTCGGAAGTGTATTATATGTAAACACTGTTGATTACACTTATAATAACCTGCTAAAGCGACATATTAAGGACAGGGTCGGAATACTGCTCGGCCTTAAAACAGATACCCATAAGGCTGGATATAATGTGAATCAATCGGTTATTTCAATAGGATCAGGAGGTTTTGCCGGGAAAGGTTACCTTAGAGGAACCCAGACAAAGTTCAAGTTTGTGCCCCAGCAGGCCACAGATTTCATATTCTGTACCGTGGGGGAGGAGTGGGGTTTCTCAGGCTCTGTCGTTGTAATCGGCTTATATGTTGCACTGCTTCTGAGACTATTATTTCTGGCGGAACGACAGCGATCTTCGTTCTCAAGAGTCTACGGCTATGGAGTTATTTCCATTTTGCTGACTCATTTTTTCATAAATATTGGCATGGTCCTCGGGCTTGTACCAGTGATTGGGATTCCTCTTCCATTCTTTAGCTACGGAGGAAGCTCGCTCTGGGGATTTACTATCCTGCTTTTTATTTTTCTGAGGCTCGATGCCAGCCGGACAGAGTATCTTGTCTGATCAGAAGGGGATTCTTATCCTGTGCGAGATTTCCACTCCGAAATCCTTCTCAACATAATCTATCAGCTGCGGGAAGAATTCCATGAAGTCATCCTGTATAGAATAGTAATTCCTTTTGAGCATTTTTATTGCATACCTTGTCTCGTTCGGCAGAGTTGATCTCTTACTCAGCGTATTGAGTACATGACGTATTCCGTTTACTGTTTCGTACGATTCGATCCAGTTGTTTATGATGAAGAATGGCATCATGCTCTGAACATTGTCAGGCATAATATCATAATTGTTTACAAGGGCCCTGTAAAAATTGTATGTAACACTCTCAAGGGGACGGCGCGAAAAGAAATCCCACTCTTTTGTAAGGAAATGATCGTAAATAATGTCTGTTATAACCCCTGAATATTTGTGATATTTCCTTGTAAAGAATATTTTACTTCTGTGAACAACAGGATGCCGGTCGGTAAATGCATCGATATGACGGTGAAGTATAATCCCTTTTCTTATCTGCTCAGGATATTTGAGATAATCACGGCCCTTTACATAGTCACCTATGTAATTACCAATGATGATCTTGTCGGAATCACCTGAAAGATAAATATGGGCTAAAACATTCATAAAACTTATTCAATAGTACAAAGAATTTGCCATATAGTTTATATCTCTTAAACAATTTATGTTACATCTGCAAAGTTAATAACATGATTACATTTAAAATATTATAATCCAATAATTTGTATGATGATTTAAGTCATAAATAAATGTGCCTGATTGTCGGATATTCGCACAGTGTAATATATCTTTACATCTTCTCACTTATTGATGGGATTCAGACGAAATAATAAAATTCAAAAACAAAATAAGGAGGTTATATGAGCAGGAAAAATGTAATTATCATCGGCGCAGCCGGACGTGATTTTCATAATTTCAATACTGTTTACAGGGACAATGAACTCTTTAATGTTGTTGCTTTCACGGCAGCCCAGATACCTGATATTGCAGGCAGAAAATACCCTAAGGAACTTGCCGGGAAACTTTATCCCGCCGGAATTCCTATTTATACTGAAGACAGGCTTCCGCAACTGATAAAGGAATTGAAAGCCGATTATTGTGTCTTCTCATACAGCGACGTTACATATCAGAAGGTAATGTCGGTAAGCGCAATAGTAAATGCAGCGGGAGCCAATTTTATTCTGCTCGGACCTGGCGATACCATGGTTAAGAGTACAAAGCCTGTTATAGCTGTCGGAGCCATCCGTACAGGTTGCGGAAAAAGCCAGACATCAAGGAGAGTTATTGAGATCCTTATGGAAAAAGGGCTGAAGGTTGTTGCAGTCCGTCATCCGATGCCTTATGGCGATCTGAATGCACAGAAAGTTCAGCGCTTTGCTGAGGTTAAGGACCTTGAGAAGCATAAGTGCACTGTTGAGGAGATGGAGGAGTATGAACCTCATGTTGTAAGGGGAAATGTCATATATGCCGGTGTAGACTATGAGGCTATTCTGCGCCAGGCGGAAAAAGATCCAAATGGCTGTGACGTAATTTTGTGGGATGGCGGGAACAACGACTTCTCTTTCTACAAGCCCGACCTTATGATAACAGTTACCGACCCGCACAGGGCGGGCCACGAATTACGATATTATCCTGGTGAAGTAACTCTTAGAATGGCAGATGTTGTTGTTATAAATAAAATGGACAGTGCTGCTCCTGAAGCAATACAGACAGTTCGTGAAAGTATCGGGAAGGTGAACCCGGATGCTATTGTAAT
>JBBIIS010000059.1:5405-16731 GCA_037446375.1 Bacteroidota bacterium
CATCTCCGATTAAGGTTGATGATTCTTCACTTATAAAAGGCAAAAGGGTACTCGTTGTTGAAGACGGGCCAACACTGACACACGGTGAGATGAAAATCGGTGCCGGTGTTGTCGCTGCAAGGAAGTTTGGTGCAAAGGAGCTTGTTGATCCGCGTCCCTTTACTGTTGGAAAACTCTCAGAAACATTCAGGCTTTATCCAAATATAGGAACACTTCTTCCTGCAATGGGTTATGGAGATGAGCAGCTCCACGACCTTGAGACGACAATAAATAATACAGATTGCGACAGTGTTCTAATTGCAACGCCAATCGACCTTAACAGGATCATAAAGATCAAAAAGCCTAATACAAGGGTTTATTATGATCTTCAGGAGATTGGCGATCCGAACCTCACTCAGGTATTGGATGAATTTGTAAAGAAACATAAGCTTTCAAAATAAATCAAGGAGCCGGGATCTGTATTCCGGTTTTTTAGCAGGTGTCGGATTCTAACGTTTAACACGGGCATTGCCTTCCCAGATGCTCCAGACCTGATCCTCGTCTGCGGGCTGCGCGTAATCGGTAATGAAAGTTGTTGCCAGTGCCCCGGCTGCCCAGCCGAATTGCAGCCATTTTTCAGGCTCCCACTCCTTAAGGATACCATAGAGGAGACCTCCAATAAATCCATCACCGCCTCCGATCCTGTCAAGCACAAGGATCTCGCGAGGCTCAATAACATGCCAGTTTTCACCTTCAAGCATTATGGCCCCCCAGAGATGTACATTTGAATTTGATACCTCCCGGAGTGTAGTGGCAAAAAGAGAGACATTGGGAAATGTTTTCTTAACTCTGGCTATCATCTCTTTGAAACTGTCAACCTCCGACAGTATATTCTTCCCGCCGGTTTGAGGCCCCTCAATGCCAAGGCAGAGCTGAAAATCCTCTTCATTGCCAGCCAGGTAGTCACATAATCCCGCAATTTCATTAAATGTCCCTGAAAGCTCCTTCTCCCTTTCTTTCCAGAAAGAGGCCCGGTAATTAAGGTCGAATGAGATTCTTGTTCCGTATTTTTTTGCTGTTCTTGCTAGCTCAAGACAGAAAGCTCCTGTTTCAGCAGATAATGCTGCAATTAAACCTGAGAGATGAAGTATCCTTACTCCCTCAGTTCCGAAGATCCTTTCAAGATCAAAATCCTTTGCTTTGAGTGTTCTGCCAACCTCGCCGGCCCTGTCGTTATAAACCCTTGGTCCTCTTAACCCGAATCCGCTGTCGGCAATATTGAACTGATGGCGATAGCCCCATGGGCCTCCCTGTTCAACCTCGATGGCGTCGCATGATATATGCCGGCGCGCAATATTATCCTTTATGAATTTTGCAATCGGACTATCCTTGACAAAAGCCGTAAGAATCATCACAGGCATACCAAGGCATGACGATATTGAAACAACATTGCTTTCGGCGCTTGTTGCCTGCATAGAGAATGTATCGCTTGTATGAACAGGCTGCCCCGAGACAGGTATAAGACGCACTCCCATGCTTGTGGGTGCAAGAATAGCCCAGGTGTGATCCTTCTTTAATTCCATATTTTCAGGATATTTAATTTAAACCCTTTGTCAGCTGCCGACTGCCAGCTGACTTATATCTTTTTACCCCACGCTTAGATCCGGGTCTTCGCTTCGCTTCGACTTTTATCTTTTATTTAAGCCTTTCCTTCAGCTTCTTCCCTTCCTCCTCGAAACCTGGCTTATTGAGAAGTGCGAACATATTCTTCTTATACGCCTCTACCCCGGGCTGATCGAATGGATTGATGTCAAGTGTGTAGCCGCTAAGCGCACATGCGTACTCAAAGAAATATACCAGCTGGCCTATATAGTAAATATTAAGCTGCGGGATCTGAATAGTGATTACCGGAACTTTCCCATCGTTATGTGCGAGGATTGTTCCGGTCTCGGCATTCTTATTAACCTCGCTAAGCCGTTTCGCGGCAATATAGTTCAGCTGGTCCGAATCATCCTTTTCAGATGGTATTTTTACCCTGTCGGGAAGTGATTTAATTGAAAGCACTGTTTCAAAAAGTATCCGCTGGCCGTCCTGGATGTACTGACCCATAGAGTGAAGGTCTGTAGTGAGCTCGACTGAAGCCGGGAAGATGCCTTTCCCATCCTTTCCTTCGCTTTCACCATATAGCTGCTTCCACCATTCTAGAAAATAATGAAGCTTGGTATGGAAGCTGACAAGTACTTCTACCGGGCGGCCTGACTGCAGTGCCATATTCCTTGCTGCTGCATAGAGGAGAGAAGGATTTGAGTCGGCATTTTTATTATCCCTGGTGCTCTGGGCCATAACAATCGCTCCTTTTACAAATTCCCTTATATCATAACCTGCAATAGCTATGGGCAGTAGTCCGACAGGCGTAAGAACTGAATAGCGTCCACCTACGTTATCGGGTATTACAAATGTGTTATATCCGTTTAGTTCAGCCATTGCTCTCAGGGCACCCTTCTTTTCATCAGTAATTGCAATGATCCTGTCGGCGGCGACCGGCTTTCCTACTTTTCTTTCAAGGTGATCCTTCAGAAGCCTGAATGCAATTGCAGGCTCTGTTGTGGTTCCTGATTTTGATATGACAACAATCGAGTAGTTTTTATTATCGAGTACTTCAAGCAGCTCTGACATGTAATCCTCGCAGATATTGTGACCGGCGTAGAAGATTTCATGCTGTTTTTTCCCCGACTGGTTTGGGAAAGCATTTGATAAGGCTTCAATAACTGCCCTTGCACCAAGGTAGGATCCGCCTATGCCTATTATTACTGTTGCCGATGAGACTGACCTGAGATGCATAGCTGACTTTTCAATGCTGTTGAGCTGAGCCTGTATATCTTCAGGAAGCTTAACCCAGCCGAGAAAATCACTTCCTGCGCCTGTTGCAGCATTGATGGTATTTAAATGTACAGATGATTTATGGGCCAGAGCTGCAACCTCTTCAGAAGAGATCAGGTTAGCAAGACCCTTAAGATTAACAGAAATATTTTCTTTCATTTTGTTATAATATTTTCTTTAATGCAAAGATAAAAAAAGCCACCGGATTTGTCCCGGCGGCTTAAATTATAAGATGGAATATATATTGAGATGAAAATTATCTGCTATGGATTCCACCGGCGCTTGATGAATGGGAGTCGACATATTTCGGATTTCCCTTGTAGTTAATGTCCCCAGCACTTGACGCTCTGGCAACAAGCTTTTCGCTTGCGAAGATATCTGCGCTGCCCGCGCTTGAGACACTTACATCAGCCTCTTTGACCTTGAAGTCAAATGCATTAAGGTCGCCGGCGCTGCTGAGTTCAGCGTCAAGAGATTCACCCTCTCCGTTAAGCTTGATGTCGCCTGCGCTGCTTATGTCGAGGTTGACTTTCCTCGAATAAAGCTCGAGTTTTATGTCGCCTGAGCTGCTTGCACTCAGTTCAATATCATCACATTTTATTGCGGTTTCACCGATAATATCGCCGGCACTCGTTGTTTTAAGAGATTTTACGTTTTTCATCGTTACATACACGCGCTCTCTCTCAGCGTGACGAATGCTTATGTTATCGGAATATACATGGAGCTTGCCATCTTTCACCTCCGTGAGGATATATTCCTGAAGATTGTCATCAGCTTCAACAGTTACACTCTCCTGATCGCCCTGTGAGAGATAGACATCTATACCGCTTGAAACTTTAACACCATCGAATCCTGATAAGGCCCTGTCTTTCTTTACAACATGACCGTTACCGCTGACACTCCTGTAGAACTGACCGTCGACACACGAAACGACACCCAGGCAAACAGCAAGAAGCATTAAAACTCTGAGACTTTTCATTTTCATCCTTATTATTTGGTTAGTATGATTTGATCTAAAGACACAAAGTTTACAAAAATGATGCATCCCGCCGATGTAAAATCGGCGAATGGCAGAAAATATGCTTTAAACGAGATATATTAAATGGCTAATGCCATTTGAATATCTTCAGTCCGGCTGAAAAAAAGATGACGCCGATGGCAGTAAGTATAAGTATTGGCAGACCAATCTGGGCGTAACCGGCACCTTCATTTACAATGCTCCTGACTCCATCGGCAAGCATGGTAAGAGGCAGCCTCTGAATTACAGGGATGCTCCAGTCGGGGAAATTATGATAGCTGAAGAAGATTCCCGATAATACCATCATCGGCATCACTACGGCATTAATAAGACCGTTGCCAACTTCAGTATTTGATGTATGGGATGAAAAGAATACTGCAATTCCTGCAAAAGCAATGTTCCCCGCAAGAAATATTGCAAAAAGGGCAGATATGTCTCCCTGTATCTGCATCTTGAAAACAACAAGGGCAAAAACTATAAGTACGGAGGATTCGATGAAGTTCATAGCTATCCTTACCATAATCATTGCAATCAGGAAATGCGATTTTCTCATTGGCGTCGCAACAAGCCGGCGAAGAAGCTTTTTGGATCTTTTCTCTATTATGCCGTAACTGATACCCCACATACACGACATCATTACTCCCATAGAAACGAGTCCGGGAACAAGAAAGTCAATGTATCGTGTTCCTGTTACAGTAAGGGGCTTAATCTCCTGGCTGTTATTGGTTTCCGGAATTGTGCCAACTCCTATAAGGGGATTCAGCTTAAGGTATGAGATCTGTGCATCGGAGTTAAGCGGATCAAAATGATATTCCGTTGACTTACCGTTTCCGATAAGGACAAGGTTTACCGTTCCTCTCTTCAGCATCCTCATTGAACTCTGCCAGTCCATTTCATAAAAATAGAAGATTGAGTTTCCCAGCTTGTCATCCTTCAGTGTCAGCTTCCATTTAAAGGCATCTTTCATTGTTGAAATGTTCTTTTCACAACTCTTTTCAAGGAAGCTGTAAAGCGTTGAAGAGGAATCTGCAACAGGGAAAGCCTTAGCTGGCTTTATTACTGCGACCTTTCTGATTACATCTGCCTTCTTTGTGAAGGCGATTCCAAGCCCGAGCGACATGAGTATCGGGAAGAGTATTCCCCAGAAAAGTACTCCGGGCTCTCTGATGGTCTCCCTGAACTCAGCAGCTGTCAGCTGCCATAGTTGATATAATCTGAACCATTTATTCATTTATGTTATTCATTTATGGTCCTCCCGGTGAGTTCAGTAAAAAGATCATCAAGAGTTTTTCGGATGTAAACGAGTTTGGGCGGGCCATCCTCAAGAAGGTCTTTTCTTGTTCCTTCCTTAAGGATGACTCCTTTGTCCATTATGATTATATAATCGCAGAGAGTCTCAGCTTCTTCCATATAATGGGTGGTGAGGATCATCGATGTATTTGATTTCTCCTTCAGCGACTTCAGTATCTCCCATATCTCGCGTCGTGCATTCGGATCCAGACCTGTTGTTGGTTCATCAAGAAGCAGGATCGAAGGGCTGTTTATAAGTGAAATACCGATAGCAAGTCTCTGTCTCTGACCCCCCGAAAGGTTAACTACATATGATCTCTTTTTCTCTTCCAGACCAACAATACTGATAATCTCATCAACTCTATTTTTCCCAAGATTAAAAAAGGAGGCAAACAGAAGCAGTGTTTCCGTCACTCTGAGCTTGTCGATAAATCTTGTTTCCTGAAGAGAAAGGCCTATTATCCGGTGTAGTTCATCCTCATTGCCTTTCCATTTTTTCCCCATTATTGTTATGTCTCCGCTATCTGGTTTCTGGATGCCCTCAATCATTTCAACAAGTGTGGTTTTTCCGGCACCATTTGGTCCCAGAAGAGCTACAAACTGACCTTTTGGAATAGCTAAGTCAACACCTTTCACAGCCTGTACCGTCTTGAAGGATTTCCAGACGTTTTTTACCTCTATGACATTTTCACCGCTCATCCGGAAAGATAATTTATTGTTGTTGAAAGGATACTGGAAAGGTTTGGTTCATAACGTTCCGAATAGCCTGTCGCCAGCATCGCCAAGGCCGGGTACAATATAGCCCTTTTCGTTGAGTTTCTCATCGAGGGCAGCCAGATAAACCTGTACATCAGGATGGTCTTTCTCAATCCTTTTTACCCCCTCCGGAGCTCCGACTATTGAGACAAGCTTTATTGTCCTGGCTCCATTCTCCTTTATTACTTTAATAGCTGCGCTCGCACTTCCTCCTGTTGCAAGCATCGGATCGAGCACCATTACAACAGTTTTAACAAGATCCTCAGGGAACTTCGAGAAATATGTTATGGGCTTAAGGGTCTCATGATCACGATACATCCCTATATGACCGACCCTGGCATCGGGCAGAAGATCTGTTATTCCATCGACCATTCCAAGACCGGCCCGCAGAACAGGTATCAGCACCACGTCGCCTGAAAGTTCCGTAGTTGTTAATTTGCTTACCGGAGTCTCTATTTCAACTTTTTTCAATGGCAGGTCGCGGGTGATTTCATAAGCCATAAGTGCGGCTATCTCACTGACATTATAGCGGAAATCGCGGGTTGAGGTTTCTTTCCGGCGCATCTGTGTCAGCTTGTGGGTTATCAGAGGATGTTTGATTAAGATCAGCATCTTGTGACTATTTAAATATTTTCAAAGATAATTGGAAAAACCATTTGGGCTAAAGCCCGGAAGAAAATTGGAAGCGGTAAACCGGAATCTTTTGCCTGACCTGATTTTCGGAGGCTGAACTATATATGCTTACTTTTATTTGCCTTGTATTTTTTTACTTCCTACCTTTAACATAATGACCAATCATTTTTATACAATTCATTTTAACCATAATCATTTATGAAAAACTCATTCTCGCGCCGCAATTTTATCAGGACAGGCGCCCTTGGCGCAGGTGCAATTCTTGCGTCCCGAACCATTAAGCTTGATGCACAGCCATACGAACGACCGGGTTACAAAGCCCCTGTGGGAGAAAGGATCCGCTTCGGTATAATTGGGATCGGCATGCAGGGGTCTGGACTTCTGTCCGGAGCTGTTACATTACCCGGCGCAGAGTGTGTTGGGGCCGCTGACCTTTACGATGGCCGGCATACACTCGCTAAGGAGATAACCGGTAATCCGGATCTCTTTACAACAAGGAGCTATAAGGAGCTTCTCGACAGGAAAGATATCGATTGCATAATTGCCGCAGTACCTGACCACTGGCACAGGAGAGTTGTGGTAGATGCCTGCAGCGCAGGAAAGGATATCTATTGTGAAAAGCCGATGTCGCATACAATCGCCGACGGTTTTGCTATGGTTGATGCAGCGAAGAAAAATAACCGTATAGTTCAGATTGGTTCTCAGCGTGTAAGCTCAAACCTGTGCAGGAAGGCAAATGAGATGTACAAAGCAGGTGCAATCGGAGAAATAGAGCATATCGAGCTTACCCTGGGAAGAAACGATCCTCAGGGAGCCTGGGAGTACCCTGTACCTTTCGATCTTTCACCAAAAACCCTCGACTGGGATACATGGCTGAACGATGCACCAAAGATTCCCTTCAATGGTGAACATTTTGCACGCTGGCGCTGCTGGAAAGAGTATGGGACCGGCGTTGCAGGCGACCTTATGGTTCATCTCATCAGCGGAATGATGTGCACACTCGGGTGGAATGAGATCCCTCGTTCAGCAACAGCAATGGGTGGCATTTTCCGCTGGAAGGACGGCAGGAATATGCCAGACCTGCATCTGGTCCTGTTTGATTACCACGGTGTTCCCGTTTTTGTTCGTCTCGGACTTGGAACCGAATCACCTGAATCGGCAAGGTTCTATGGGCCTAAAGGTATTATCGAGGCCGGTGAATTCACACTTCGTTATGCACCACAGCCCGGAGTTGATCTTTCGCCAAGTTACTACGATTCAGGATTTCCGCAGAAAATGCGTTCCGAATATGAGTCGAAGTGGTGGGCGGAACACTCACCCAAAATGGGACAGGAACCGATATCTGAGGAAGTACACTACTCAGGTCACGACTGGGATGATATGAGGCCCCACATCTGGAACTTTTTCCAGGCTGTGAAATCACGTGTTCATGTCACAGAGGATGAAGTCTTTGGAAATAACGCCGCGGTTGCATGTCATATGGCAAACGAGGCCTATTTTACAGGAAAGACTGTCCGCTGGGATGAAGCCTCAAAAAGCATTAAAAGTTAATAGTCCGGATAATGGAATTATTAACTTCTATGATATAAGAGAATTATTGATAGGTTTAGAGTATTGCCGGATCGGGTTGAGTATCCGGCATTATTCTTCAATGAGTATGGAGTAAATTATTAATTTCTTGAAAACAGGATTATTTCTATTTCTCTTGCTTTCATTCCTGCGAGCTTCCGGACAGTCCGATACAATAAGTTATCAACGGGCGGATGATAAAAGCTTCAGTGACAGTTTTGCACTGTTTGGAACCCAGGATCTATTGTCAATGGCCATCCGTTTTGATATGACTTCATTCATCAGGAAGAAGAATAAGGGATTATATCTTGACGGAGAGCTCACTTTTTACTCGGGGAAGGGTGATTCAATATCAAAGAATGTAAGAATTAAGAACCGGGGAATATTCAGACTTCAGTTCTGTGCCTTTTCTCCAATGGAGATCTATTTTAAAAAGCCATTGTACGCTTATAAGGATTCAGGGGCAATAAAAAAGGTCAAGCTTGCCACTCAATGTCAGCAGAGCGATATGTTCGGCGATTATGTCCTTAAAGAATACCTCGCCTACAGAATTTTTAATTTATTTACCGATACCAGCTTCAGGGTAAGACTGGTGCGGGTAGATTATATTGATAATACCAAGGCCAGAAAGCCGAGGCGACAATTTGGTTTTTTCATTGAACCGGTTACAGTACTTGCTGAAAGGATCAATTCAGAGGTTCTGAAAAATATTTCGTTAACACAGAGAAGTGTAATACCCCATTTAATGTTAAGACTCGCAATCTTTAATTATATGATAGGTAATTATGACTGGGCGGTGCCAAACGGGCATAATGTAACCATTTTGAAAACCACATGGCTATAGCAATACCTCACGATTTTGACTGGATGGGATTTGTGAACCCTCTATATGCAATTCCTCCTGAAGATGTGGGTATAGAATCTGTAAGGGTACGTCTTTATACAGGGATTTGTGTGAACAGGGAGTCATTCAGGAGTGAACTTCTGCAGTTTCTGCCACTGAAGCAAAAAATATACGGTCTGATTAATGATTTCCCTTATCTCAATCCCAAATCAAAAAGGGAGATGATAGCTTATCTTGAGGAGTTTTACTGTCAGCTTGAGAATCAGAATCTATTAAATTCCCTGATTGATAAGCTGGATTCAATGTGCAAGCATATCTAGGAATTTTTAATTGCACGGCAGAAGATTTTATGAGAATGAGATATGGGGAGAGGAAGATTGGGAGGTTGATGGATAGTGCTATTTTATGACCGCCTTTTTCAGGGCTGAATCGGCAGAGGCTTTAAAGATATTATATGACCAGGTAGCACCCGAGGTTGCATCCACCTTGTTTATATTCTGTTTTTCAATAAGTTTAGCAGGGTAGGACTGGACCCCCTTCCAGTCATTTCTGCATTGCTGAACATACTCGGGAATTTTTTCAAAATGTTTCTCATAGAGCTGATTGAATGTTTCGTGAAGGCTTGTATCCCTTATAGTAAATCTTACAACAGTGAACTGTCCCTTTTCGATCCTGATCTGCACCCTTCCCCAGTAAGGTTCATCTTTGTATATATGTTGTGACTGTCCTTCGTAAAGACCATCCTGATATCTGATAATTGTGTCCTGTACCTGGATATTGTCTTTATCGGTTTTCGGACCTGAAAGGAAAGCCAGTGTGCTTACAGTTAGTGTAATAAAGATAGGAAATAGTATATTTTTAAGTATAAACATTGTAATTTGTATTTCTTGTTTATCCAGAATAAAGACCGGAAGGGTATACAAAAACCCTAGGCCTTATTGGTCCCGGAAGGATTTAGGCTAAAGCCCCTGTCAGCGACAGCTGCTGTTACCAGCGGCTGAAGCCGCCGGTAATAGCAGCTATTCAGGAGGAATTCTCCTTTTTTGAGTTTGTTTCAGCAAGAAGTTTGCAGATATAAGCCCTATAGTTTACAATTTATACTGCCTTTGGCTTCAGCCCAAGGTATCAGGTATAAGTAAGATAGTTTATTATTCATATTGCCTTTGGCTTCAGCCAAAGGTTTCAGATATAAGTCCTATAGTTTATTATTCATATTGCTGTTGGCTTCAGCCAACAGCAATAATGGCAGCAATTTCAACAGGGCTTTAGCCCAATAAAAATATTTTTAACAGAGATGTTTTTTTAATAATTTTATAAGTCCAATTGCTGCAATATTCTTATTATGTCTTACTTAACTATCTGGGTTCACTCTGTGTGGACTACAAAAAACAGGATCCCTTATTTAAAAGGAGATATTCTTGAAAAAGTTGTAACGCATATCCGTTATAATGCGAGGTCGAAGGGTATTTTCCTTGACAATATAAATGGATATGATGAACATCTTCATGCCTTGATTTCAATGGGAGGCAAACAGAATATTTCAGATATAATGCAATTTATTAAAGGGGAGAGTTCATTCTGGATCAATAAGAATAAACTTACCCCTCAAAGGTTTGAATGGCAGGATGATTTTTATGCCGTCTCAGTTGGGCAATCGCAGCTCGAAAACCTTAGAACTTACATAAGAAGTCAGGTTTATCACCACAGGGCTGGATCGTTTAAAAAAGAGCTGGAAAAAATGATCAAAGAGTACGGACTGCAGCAGGATTTGGGCTAAAGCCCCTGTCAGCGACAGCTTCTATTACCGGCGGCTGAAGCCGCCGGTAATAGAAGCTATTCAGGAGGTATTCTCCTTTTTTGGGTTTGTTTGAGCAAGTAGATTTCTGATATAGGCCATAGTTTACAATTCATACTGCCGTTGGCTTCAATCAATCGGTTTCAGGGAAGTTCAGGAGTGACAAGCTGATAAGGAGTAAGAGGGTAGATACTTACTGGTTCAACATCTCTGTTATATGGATCGGAGCGATCGTGCTGTATCTGACTCTCTGCTTTAATCTTTTCAGAAGGGGCATAAACCTGTTTGGGAAAATCCGGTAAAAAAAACAGATGCCCACGGGTAAAAAGGTTAAAACAACGGAGTATCATATAATTAAAATGGTCTAACCCAGATTCAAGGAAGGATAGCCAGTGCGCTTTTGTACCTTTACGCCTTTATTTTATCCAGCCAGCTACTGCTTCAGGACTAAGTCCCTGAAGGCCCAGCTTATTCTTTTTATTGTAACCGTTAAGATCATTAGCGAGTTTGCCTGCCTTTTCAGTCTCCCTTAGTTTTTCAATGGTTGTGAATCCCATTTTCC
>JBBIIS010000060.1:0-16483 GCA_037446375.1 Bacteroidota bacterium
GCGGAGGGCGGAGAGCGGAGGGCGGAGAGCGGAGGGCGAAGAGCGAAGAGCGGAGAGCGGAGAGCGGAGGGCGGAGAGCGGAGGGCGGGTTATAAAAAAAGATAAAAGTCAGAATGCTGAAGCCTGGTGCTTCGTGAAGGAAGGGCTATGTTTTAAAACAAACTGCCAGAAAGCAGTGATTAATATAACTATCGGAACCAGATAAGCGCGTTGGCATACCGAAAATGGTGCAGGGCCGAGCGTTAAGATCCCGCAAAGTGGGATTAGCGAGGAGCCGGCTTGCAGGGGAGAGCCTTGAGTGTGGTGCAAATAAGGCAAGTGCAGCGCGCGGAGCGAAAGGGCAAACTTGTCATTATTGGCGCCCTTTACTCACTTCGTTCGTGAGCTCAACCCCTTCGGGGTTTCGGTTCTTTGATTCTTTCTTTGGACGAACAAAGAAAGAATAAGAAAAAAGAAAAGATTTGGATTGCAATTCCGCCCCTGGAAGCATTACGAAATTATATATCTTTAAATAGATATAATTTAGTAATGAACGATTATTACCTGCTTGGAAGGGAGAATAAAAAGGAATTTGCTTGCGCAGATGGCGGGGAGCAGGGAGCGGAGGGCAGCTCAGAACTCAATTTTGAACTACATCTTGTAAAGCTTACTATAAGCAAAAACGGAACTGCCATTTCAGACGACCTCTCAGGCCTCAGCACCACCTGGCTCGATTTCCAGCCAAACAACCTTGAATTGCCTCTGATGTCGAACCGTCTTAAAGAGTTTATCACAGAGAACCTGACCGGAGATGAAGGACTGTACTGGATCCTCGCGAAGATCAATGGTCCGGGCGGAGTCCGAAACTACTACATCCCGGTGTTCGAAAGAGAGCTGGATGTGCTCGACACTGAAAATACCATTTATTCAGAAGATGGCTCCATCTTAACTCCGCATTTCTCCCTGAACAAGGTCCACCAGCTGGGCATCTTTCATTGTCCGGGTGAAGGCGGCAGCCTTAAGATCGCATCAGCGCTCTATGTGAATGAGATGGTCAAGAGGGCCGTTCAGAAGAACAGGCTGACAGGGATGACGTTCAAAAAGGTAAATGTTATATAACAGATAGCGAACAATGTTGCCGGAAAGTAAAACCGATGCCGTTAAAAAAGCTCTCCTTTCAACCTTTGGAACGGATAAGTGGGATGATATAAGACAGCTTACAACAGGCCTGAGTAACTCCCTTGTTTTCAGGATCGTCGTGAAAGGAAGGCCATACCTTCTGAAAACAGCACGAACAGATGCCCTGAGTGACCCGACGCTTTATTACTATGCCTGCATGAAGGAGGCCGCTGTGGCAGGCATTGCACCCTTTGTCTGGTATGCAGGAGTGGAGGACGGGATATCGCTTACCGATTTCATCGAGCTGAAGCCCTTCCCCCTGAAAGAGGCACAATACAAGCTGCCTCAATTGCTACGGAGGGTTCATTCACTTCCCCCCTTCTCAAAAACAATCCACAGCCTTGATACTGCGAACATGTTTGCCCTTAAGTTCCGGGAAGCCGGGATAATGCCTTCTGATAAGACTGAAGTGATCTTCAGAGCACTTGAGCGGATAACGGCCGTTTACCCGCGCGACAAAGAAGAGCTTGTCCCGTCGCATAACGACCTGAAACCCGAAAATATTCTCTATGATGGAAGCAGGGCCTGGCTCTCCGACTGGGAGGCAGCATTTACAAATGACAGGTATTCCGATCTTTCGATAGTGGCAAATTTCGTCGTTGACGGTAAGGCTGATGAGGCGGAGTTCCTCGGCAGCTATTTTGGCCGGGCTGCTACAGAATATGAGCTTGCCAGGTTTTTCCTGATGCGCCAGGTGATGAATATATCTTACTTCGTGGTATTTATGTACATAGTTGCAAAGAAAGTGAAGCTCATCGCTATTGAATCAATAGCAAGGCATGACTTCCGGGAGTATCACAGTAGGATGTGGAACGGTAATATCGACCTGGCACCTGATGAAGCAAAGCTTGAATATGCACTGGTTCATATGGATCAGTTGCTGTTGAGCCTGCAGACTAAGAGGTTTGAAGAGGCACTGAGGATCATCACGGCAAAGAGACATTTTTAACTAACAAGATATTCTGGAGATGAAAGCTGGTTTTGTGGTCAGGCAGTTTGTTGCCACTTTCATATTTTTTGCGATAATATTTTTATGTGCCGGGAAGCTTATCTACTGGCAGGGGCTCACCTACCTTGGACTCAGCTTAATAATGGTGATCCTCAACCTTACGGTTCTCAGAATAGATGCAGAGCTCCTGAAGGAGCGTTCGAAGCCGGGAGAGAACACGAAGAGCTGGGATAAGGCGATACTGGGATTATCATTACTGGCGACGATCGCGATGTACGCAGTTGCCGGTCTCGATTCGGGCCGCTTTCACTGGTCGCCCGGTTTTCACCTCTGCCTTACAATTACCGGCGCGGTATTTACGGCACTTGGTCAGCTCCTCTTCCTCATCGCCCAGAAACAGAACAAGTTTTTCTCAAGTACGGTCCGCATCCAAACCGACAGGGACCATGCAGTATGTGATACCGGCCTCTATAAGTTTGTGAGGCATCCGGCATATATGGGCTCGTTTATCCAGGCTATAGGCTTCCCTCTTCTTATGGGTTCGCTCTGGAGCATAATTCCGGTCGCTCTGCTTATACTGCTTCATATTATAAGAACTTCTCTTGAGGATAAGGTATTGAACCAGGAGCTCAAAGGCTATTCTGAATATTCTTCAAAAACCCGCTACAGGATAATACCTTATATCTGGTGATAAGCCGTGAGAAATGAGGGTGTCTTGCAAGACGGGAATGGCTTGTTGAACTGTATTCCGCTGCCACGATCATGGTACAGAACTGTTATGAATTATAGGATTACTCGCTAATTAATCTCCTTCTACTCTACGCAGCAGGCAGAACAGCTCTTGAAGATATGGTATTGAACCATAACGCAAAGGCCACATGGAATATTCAGCCAGGACCAGATACAGGATCATTCCTTATATCCCCGGGATTCGATAATGGAAATTGTTTCTTCTCAATTAGCGGATTTATGTTTATGGAATTCAACTTCAATTTTTCCAGACTGGTCAATAGTAAAAGTAAAATTGAGCCGTCCGCAATTCAGGTTGTTATTGACCAATATCAATTTTTAAGGCTCCACCATTAATATATATTTGCATTTTTCAGGCTTTAGCCTTATATTTGATGCCATATTTTAAGGCTATACCCTTATGAAAAAGCAAAAATTAATAATGGAACAAATGAATGCTAAGATTCTTCAGCTCAAGAAAGCCGAAAATCTTGTAATCCCTTCTTCAGGATGGGTTTATTCTATAAGAAAGGCACTTGGCATGTCGATGAGGCAATTAGGGCTTAGGATGGGAATCACACCCCAGAGCGTTAAGGAGATTGAGGAAAGGGAACAAAATGAGACAATCTCCATTAAGGTATTGAGGCAATTTGGCAGATCGCTGGACCTTAAATTCGTTTATGGATTTATTCCCAAAAACGGCAGTCTTGAAGAAATTATTGAAAACCGGGCGTATGAACTTGCAAAGGATATTGTATACAGAGCATCAGTAACAATGAAACTTGAAGATCAGGAAAACAATCCTAAAAGAATTCAGAAAGCTATCAGGGAAAAATCCTATGAAATAAAACATGAGATGCCGAAGTATCTATGGGATTAGAATTAAAATATATTGAGGGACAGACACCGCTTGATGAGGATGAGAAAGACGCCCTGCTTATAAAAACTATTTCAACAAGAGGTGAACTTGATGAATTCGAGCAGCTAAACATTCAATCTGCCATAGAATGGTCGTTGAAGACGAAAATCGATAAAAATCAACTGCTGAGCGAAGCCTTTCTGCTGCAGATTCATAAAAAAATGTTTGGTGAAGTATGGGAATGGGCCGGGAAGAAAAGAAAATCAAATAAGAATATAGGCGTTGACAAAACCCAGATTTCTGTTGAGGTTAAGAAACTGATTGATGATTGTAATCTCTGGATAGATCAACAGTCATTTAGTGAGGAAGAAATTGCTGTCCGGTTTAGTCATAGACTGGTTAAAATCCACTTATTCCCCAATGGGAATGGCCGGCACTCAAGATTGGTCGCTGATATTTTTATCTCTAAAATATTCAATAAGCCCGTTTTTTCATGGGGGCAGTCCAATCTGTCAGGAAAGAATCCTCTCAGGAAAGAATACCTGGAAGCTATATATAAGGCTGATACTGATGACTACAAAGCTCTTATAGAATTTGCTAAAAAATAAAATCATTGCAAAACAGTACATCATAGTGCCAGACAGCCTATGGATCGTACAGGCAGAGGCCTAAGGTCCATTCCGCTCTCCGTCCCTATGTCCCTTAGTCTCTCCAATAGGTGCCTTTCCCCCCGTGGCCAGCTCTGAATGACAAAAACAAATACAACTCATTATTTAATCTTTTTTATCTTTTTTGCGTCCTTTTCTTATAATTGAGTCCAGATTTTAACTGCGTATACAAAAATCCATTTTACAAAGGACCTTGCAACAAGAGAAAATAAAGAATCATCAGGTGAAATGATATTATTGCAGCTCAGGATTATTTTCAGAAACTTCAGGAACACCCGCCTCTATTCGGCTATTACAATTTTTGGGCTGACAGTCGGGATGACAGCCACGATATTGCTTATTACGTACGTCCGTAATGAATTAAGCTATGACCGCTTTAACGAAAATTCACAGCGTATATACAGGATAAACTCAGTCCTGACATTTGATGCTGAAGAGATCGTGCCGATATGTATCGGAATGAAAGACAGCACTCTCCGAAAAGAGGTCCCTGAAATTGAAGAGCTGCTGCAAATCAAGGAAAACAACGCCTATGAGGAGACGGAATTTATTTATGACAGGATCCGGTTCAACAACATAAATCTGATCTATTCCGATCCGGATATTCATAAAGTATTTGCAATTAAGTATCTCAGGGGAGATCCGGATCAGGCTCTCATAAATCCCGGCTCAATTGTACTGACACGCAGTCTCTCCGAGAGAATTTTCAGGTCGGTCGATATTATTGGAAAAACTATCCTTACAAACTTTTCAAAGGATATTTTTACGGTCACCGGGGTAATTGAGGATTATCCCGCCAATTCTCATTTAAAGATAGATGCAATAATCCCCTTAACCGCGATCCCTTATATTTATAAATCTGGATGCGAACTAAATACCTACGTTCTCTTTCATAAAAATATCGACCTGAGAGAAGGGATAAATAAAACAAGGGTCTCATACAATAAGCTTCTTGCTAAAAAAATGGCCGGTGGTGTTCTTAAGAAAACAGACTGCTTTTTGCAGAAGCTTGCCGATATTCATCTGAGATCTGGCTTTCAGTCAAAGGGCGGCATTGATGCCGAATACAGAAAAATATTTGTTTACCTGTCACTTGCACTTGTTATACTGCTTATCGCCGTAATTAATTTTATCAATCTATTAACTGTTCAGTATGAGGGTAAAATAAAGGATATCGGAATTCAGAAAGCACTAGGCGGATCGCGGTCACAGATCATTTCCGCGTTTTTAACAAAGTCGTTGATCTATTCATTTGTATCACTTATCCTTGCTGCGTTTCTGAGTGATATCCTGATCCCGGAACTCGGACAAATTCTGAACAGGGACCTTGTAAACACTTATCATGACAGCTTCCTGCTATTCATCTGGCTTCCGCTGCTTGCAATAATAGTCGGATTGATCTCGGGTATCTATCCTGCACTTTTCATATCAAGGTTTTCTCCCGACAAGCTTATCAAAGGGATCCTGTCCGGAAGCAGAGGCAGCCGGTTTACAAGGGTACTGGTAGTAATGCAGTTTTCCATAATGATATTCCTGATGGTCTGTCTTATTGTAATGAAAAAACAGATCCTTTTCATGAAAAATGCCGATCTGGGTATAAATACAAAAGGGGTTATTACAATTACCGACCTGAAAAGCAGCATAACAAAGTCTTTCCCTGCAATCAGGAACGAGCTGAGGAGTATTCCTGAAATAAGATCCGTCGGAGCATCGGTTCATATGTTTGGCAATGTCCCGAGCGGCCAGTACATAGAGCTTATTGGGAATGACAAGAGGAAAGACTATCCCATAAAGGAATACAGGGTTTTGCCCGGCTTTTTTGAAACTCTCGGCTTCACGTTTGTTTCGGGGCGATCCATCGATGAGGGCATCAGGAGTGATGAATCGGCTGTAATTCTGAATGAAACAGCTGTCAGGGCACTTGGTCTGACCGATCCTTTAAATTCCAGGATGTCGAAGGAGGATACAATGCATGTTATTGGTGTTGTAAAGGATTTCCACTTCTCCTCGCTTGAAGAGAGTATAGAGCCCATGATGTTCACCTTTCGTGATAACCGTGCAATGAACATCGAGCTGAAGCTGTCAGGAAATAATATGCCTGTTCTGCTGAGGAAAGTTGAAAAAATAATCAGGGAATTTGATCCGGAATATGTGCTGAAATATGTTGTACTTGACGATTATTGCCGCAACAGGTATGGTTCCCGTGAGCAGATGGAGACTTTGTCGACTTACGCCGCTGTCTTTTCATTGCTGCTTGCAATGCTCGGACTATATGCCCTGACAGCAATACTGGTGCAGAAACGTTCAAAGGAGATCGCTCTGAGAAAGATCAATGGTGCAGGCAGGATACAGGTAGTGTTATTGCTTATTTCAACATATATAATGCAGGTAATTATTGCTCTGATAATTGCCGCACCCCTTGCCTGGTATGTGATGCATGGCTGGTTAACTGATTTTGCCTACAAAACCTCCCTGAGCTGGTGGATATTTGCCCTTACAGCCATAATTTCAGTATCGATTGCATTATTTACTGTAATTTGGCAGAGCTGGGGTGCAGCAACCGTTAATCCTGCAGAGTCTTTACGTAGTGAATAAGAACTCTGACAACAACTAATTTATTTGAAATGAAAAAATGCATTCTTCTTGTCCTGTTCACCGCATTTGTTTTAAGCGGTGTTTATGCCCAGACTGACACCATCAAGTCTTATAAAATGAAAACTTACATGATCCCTGTGAGGGATGGGATCAAACTTTTCACAACGGTCATTGCACCTGTTCAGAATATAAAGCCCTATCCGTTCCTGATAGAGCGTACACCCTATGGCGCCTCTATTCCGGTCCCCGATGATTATGCCATACCTGTGAATGATATGGGCGTATATACCGAAATGGCGAAGGAGGGATATATCTTTGTTTTCCAGGATATACGCGGCAAGTTCAAAAGCGAAGGCACTTTCGAGATGACCCGGCCGCTCTATCATCTGATCGATAAGACAAAGACTGATGAAAGCACCGATGCTTACGATGCCATTGAATGGCTTGTGAAGAATATCCCCAACAACAATGGCAAAGCCGGCATACATGGTGTCTCATACCCCGGCTATCTGGCGCTTGATGCCGCTGTTGATCCCCCTACGGCTCTCAGGGCAAGCTCACCACAGGCCTCTCCTGCTGATATGTTCCTGGGCGATGATTTCCATCATAACGGGGCATTCCGACTGAGCTATGGCTTTGAATACAGCTATATGGTGGAAAATGATAAGGTGTCGAACAGCAGCTACCCCTTTCCGCAATATGACCTCTTTAACTGGTACCTGCAGCTTGGATCACTGAAAAATGTGAATGAGAAATATTTCATGGGTCGTCTTGCCGCCTGGAATGATTTTACAAAGCATCCGGGTTATGATGATTACTGGAAAAAATCCTCAACGCTCACGTACATTAATGTCCCGCAGATCCCGATCCTGCATGTGGGCGGGTACTTCGACCAGGAGGATATGAATGGTCCACAGATAATGTATCAGCATCTTGAAAAGAAAGATAGCCTTAACCGCAATTTTATTGTACTCGGCCCATGGAACCATGGCGGCTGGCAGGGTCCGAAGGGAGACAGCCTGGGTCAGATAAGCTTTGGCAGCCAGACATCGTTGTGGTTCAGGGCGCTGGAGAAGAAGTGGTTTGATTACTGGCTCAAGGGCATTGGCGATGGAAAGTTTTCTGAAGCAAACTGTTTCCAGACAGGCACTAATGTCTGGAAAAACTATGATTCATGGCCACCCAAAAATGCCGTGATGCAAAAACTCTATGCCACATCGGACCATAAAGCCGGCTTCACATCCCCTGCATCGGAGACAGGATCAGTCAGTTATGTAAGCGATCCGGCGAATCCTGTGCCTTACCGCACACTGCCCATCGAAGCCACCTATGGCGAGGGCAGCAGGTGGTTTACCTGGCATGTGGAGGACCAGCGCTTCGTGACAACAAGGCCCGATGTGGTCAGCTTTCTGATGGACAGCCTCACACAGGACCTTACGGTCACAGGAGATGTTACAGCACATCTTTTTGCATCAACCACAGGCACCGACGCCGATTTCGTTGTAAAGCTTATTGATGTTTATCCCGATATTGACCGTTCCAGCAAAAAGATGAGCGGCTACCAGCTTCCAGTTGCGATGGAGGTTATCAGGGGACGCTTCCGCAGGAGCTTTGAAAACCCGACACCTCTCGTGCCTGGCAGGCCGGAGGAGTTTATTATTGATCTGCACGACATCAACCATACATTCCTGAAAGGCCATCATCTGATGATCCAGGTACAGAGCAGCTGGTTTCCTGTTATTGACCGCAACCCTCAGAAGTATGTAGCCAATATCTTCGATGCAAAGGAAACCGACTTTATAAAAGCAACCGAGACGATTTATTGCAACAGTCAATATCCAAGCTATATTTACTTGCCGGTGATGAAGGAATAAAACTCATTTCGGTTCTGCTCCTGATACTGACAAGATAGGTAATTTGATTCACCGTCCTCCCGGTTCTCGATCAATCAGCCAGGGTTTCTGTTCATAGTTCCTGTCATGCCGGATAATGCAACCTACCAATATTGTCTGACCGTTAATTTTCATTCAACTCACTGCTTACAATAATAAAACAATCTGAAATGGAAAAAACTCCTTCACACAAAGTTTGCCCTGTGGAAAGATCAGGTGCTTTGGAAAATCCACTCCGCAGACTGGTTCAGAGTCCTGCGAAGATTCTTAAGCCATACCTTAAAGCTGGAGATAAAGTCTTAGACTTTGGTTGCGGGCCGGGCTTTTTTACTTTTGATATTGCCCGGCTTGTCGGAGAAACAGGTTTCGTCTACGCTGCCGATCTTCAGGCAGGCATGCTTGAAAAGGTCCGGAATAAGATTACTTCGTGCAACATGGAAAGCAGAATTAAAGTTCATAAATGTGATGAGTCTGGTATCCATTTGAATGACACCGTTGACTTCATCCTTGCATTCTATATGATACATGAGCTGGATAATCAGGATATTACATTTCAGGAATTTAAGAAAATTCTTAAGCCTGACGGCAAAATATTAATTATAGAGCCGAACTTTCATGTCAAAAAAGAGAATTTCGAAGAGATGATCTTAAGACTCGAAAGGAGAGACTTTAAAATTGCACAGAGACCAAAGGTTTTCTTTAGCAGATCAGTTCTGATTGAGAACGATAATAAAAACACGAAAACCGGACCCGGACTTTAAAGGATTATTTCTGCCGTGCCCGGAGGCATTTCGGGTGACGCTTCCCGGTTATGACGCCGGGCCGGGAGAACATTTGAATTTCTACTACTATGAAAGAAAGAACAGTTCTGACGATTAAATTGATCTCAACACATTGCATACTCCTGCCTGCATTTCTCCTGATCTCTTTCTTCTCTGACCGGGATTCAATATTACTATTGTCTGTATCCCAGACATTGCTTTTCATACTGTTTCTGGCAGGATACTGGGAGTTTTTTGGCTCAGGATTCCGTGTAGTTTATTCCTGCACAACTGAAGCATTGATCGTGATCCTGCTTTGTCATAAGCTTTCCCTGCCATATTCACTGCCACATAATATTTTGCTTTTGTCCATTCTGCTCATCCTGCAGGCCTGTCTGCTTTTTGAACTGATAAAGATCTTTATTGTAATTCTGAGAAAAGACAAAGAATTTGTCGAAATATCCTTTCCCCTCAAAAACGGAATGTTCCTTATAACCGATGGAGGCAATTCCAGGATAAGCAGGTTAATGAACTATCATTTCTATTCTCCGGTACACAGGAAAAACGGAACAAATAATTCCATGAAATTTGCAACAGATATTGTCAGGGTGGATACAACAAAAAAGACTTTTCTGCCTCCAGGCAACGATGATTATTCAATATTCGGAGAAAAAATCTATAGCCCGATAAGCGGAACAGTCATTAAAGTTGAGAATGGGATCGCGGATAACATTCCGTACTCAGGAAATTATCCCTATAACACCGGGAATACGGTGGTAATTAAAAACAATGACTATTACTTTCTCATCGGCCATTTAAAAAAAGGAAGCATAAGGGTAAAGCCGGGGGATCCGGTCCAGCAGAATGATCTGATTGCAAATGCCGGCAATTCGGGATTTTCAGAGCGACCTCATATCCATATGCAGTTAATATACAGCCAGACTGATAATTACTGGAAGGGACTCGGAGTCAATATTTCCTTTCAGAATAAAAATCTGTATAAGAACAGGCAGATTAAAAATCAGGACATTGCGTGACATCAACAATAAGGCAGCCTGCTTTTCACTCCTTCCCGGTCAAAGGGAACCTTCAGGGATCCAGACGATGGCTAAATTTATAAGACTGCTGAAACAGGCCTCCGGGTCATGGAGGCTGAAAACATTCTTTTTGCCTGCCCCTACTGCACCAACCTTACAGCATCATCATAGCCTGCCGGCATCAATCCTTCAGATGGCGTTCATTTGCAATATACTACCTGCCGGATAAATTATTCAGCAGCAGATATATTAAAAGTTATTATCTTTGCTATATGTCAAACAGAAAGGAAAATATCAGGGCTATCTGCATCGATCTGTTTTTCTTTTTATTGATCCTGCTTTTTGGATTAATGGAACTCAATTTGCAGGGGAACTCTTCCAATGCCCCAAAAAGATCCGGCTCAACTGAGATATCTGTACTTCAGAATTCTGCAATTACCGATGCCGGGATAAAATTTAATTGCCCGCAAATAAGCTTTATATCCACCAAAGATCATTTCAGGCTGCTGACAATTGATAAAACCCGGTATCTGGAAAGCAGGAAAACAGATATCAAGATCAGCCACCTCGATAACCTGCGAATGATCTATCCGGGAAATCCGGATTCATTAATTTTCCGGCACATTATTCCCCATACCAGTGATGATATACCTGATTTAAGTTAGTATAATGATCATCTTGCTTCTTTAAGCAATTACAATTCAAAATATTAACTTAATTATCAATATCATGAAAACGAGAATATGCTATATACTCTCATGCCTTTTGCTTTCTTCCAATGTCTGCTTTCCACAGTCAGGTCAAAAAACTGAGACTGTAATACTTCAGGCAGTTGATCCAAAGGTTTCTTCAGAATTATTGACGGAGTCATCAAGGATCATAGCTGAAAGATTAAAATCATATAATATAAAAGCTTCAGTTAATCTGATATCAGCGAAGGGTCAGGTTGAGGTACTGTTACCTGAGAATACCGATATATCCGAAATAGCGGGATTATTAACAAGCAAAGGGACCATTGGGTTTTATGAAACTTTAACTCCGGATGAGATTCCCGGATATTTAAAAAGCAAAAATCTGCCGGCGCAGAATGAATCTCAACTAAGGCCGGCGGATGCTCAGATCGCCTGTTCAACAATTGAGGATAGAAAAACAGCTGATACGGTTAAAAATTATCTTAAGCGCACCGGCCTGGATAAAAACATCAGCTTATTCTGGAGTCTGAAGAAGAAGGATTCGATGACCTGTCTTTATGCTTTAAAAACGAACGGTGGGAATCCGCCGCTGAGCGGATCTGATATTGAATCAATCAGTTCTTCCGGCGAAAAAGATTCGAGATCGTTCAGCATTGAGTTAAAATTCAAGCCGCAAGCTGCTCAGATCTGGTCGGATCTTACAAAGAAGAATCTGAATAAGCCGATAGCAGAAGTGATTGATGAGAAGGTTGTTAATGCTCCGGTTGTCAAGGCCCGGATTAAATCCGGATTATGTGAAATTTCCGGTAACCTTACCCGGCAGGAAGCAAACTTTTTCATTGCCCTTGTAAAGAACGGACCACTTCCCGTTGCATTTAAATTGAAATAAAAAAATCCGGGATGGGGTTGCATATCCTGCAACCTCATCCTTAATTTCCCGACAAAACGCTTACGCGGATAATCAGGGACCAGTCTCCACACTTTACGTTTAAAACCTGTCAACATCGAATAGAAATAAACCTCCCTGACACTGGATTATTTAACGCGTATACTATCTACCTGAGAGACAAGCAGCTTTCTTATCTTTCTGTCGGCAGAGTGGCTCAGGAACACCGTAAGGATATTTCGTCTCCTTTGGTGGAAATGAATACGAAGCAGAAATCAGTGGTAACCTGAGATTCTCTGCCAACTTGCGGATCGGTCCTATTAATTGCAGGACCTTAGCTCAAAGGTCAAAATCGTTTTGCAAAGAAGAAATTAAGTCCCGGAAGTGCATTCTAGTGCACTATTAGTCGAATTAATGTGGGGAAAAGAAGTAAGCACAAGCAAACGTGCATTTAATGGCACTATATATTGTTTTTTACAAAAACTTATTTATTTTTGTATCAAAAAGAGCCATATGATGCACTTTAAGGAACTTATTCAGGCATTTAAAGAGCGCAGAGTAATGATGCAGGTAACGCAAGAAACGCTGGCTGAGCTTTCTGGTGTCGGCTTGCGAACATTAAAACAATTTGAAAGAGGCAAGGGAAATCCGACACTTCAGACCCTTCAAAAACTGGCAGATGTATTGGGGATGGAGATCTGTTTAAAAATAAAGAAAACTCAAATTAATAAATGAGAAAAGCTAGAATTCTGTATAAAGATGAAGAAGCCGGCATATTGATCCAGAATGATGATGGGAGCTTTACATTCCGATATGACGATGTCTGGATGAAGGATAGTAGTAAGCCAGGAGTGAGCTTGACCTTACCAAAAACACAACAAGAATATTATTCTGAGTATCTGTTTCCTTTCTTCTGCAACATGCTTCCGGAAGGGTCAAATAAGCTGGTAGCATGTAACCTGATGCGAATCGATCCAGAAGATTATTTTGGTTTACTTTTGGCCACGGCAAAAACTGATATCATTGGGGCAATAAGGGTAATTAGAATTGAATAATTTCTATGAAAATACCAGAAATAAAATATTGCCCCGGAACATTGGCTGAAGGATTTGATACATACAGCCGGACCTGCCAAAACAGAGTATTTGGAGGGAAAAAAGTATATCATATATTGCCGTATGATTCTCCTGCAACTAATCAAGAAACAGATAAACTCTTTAATGATAATAGAAAACGGATGTCAATTTCAGGTGTACAGGAAAAATTTTCTGTTACACTGGATAAAAACAAACTCAGACTAATTAATGAGGGAGAAAGAGGAACTTATATTTTAAAACCTATGCCCAACCGAGGAAACAGGGCTGATCAAATGCCTGCAAATGAACATTTAACTATGCAGATTGCCCGGCAAATATATAATATTGAAACGGCAGAAAATGCTTTAATCTTTTTCAGAAATGGAGCTCCGGCGTATATAACAAAACGATTTGATGTAAAAGAAGATGGGAGTAAACTGGCACAGGACGATTTTGCATCTCTTGATGGACGAACTCCTCAAACCCATGGTGAAAATTACAAATATCAAGGTAATTATCTTGAGCTATTTCAGCTTATGCGAACCTATATTCCCGCTTATAAAATAGAGGCACTCAAACTTTTTAAGGTAATATTGTTTAATTATCTGTTTTCAAATGGAGATGCACATTTCAAAAATTTTTCACTCCTGGAAACTCCTCTGGGGGATTACCGGCTAAGCCCAGCGTATGATTTACTAAATAGCAGGATACACATTCCTGATAATGACTTTGCACTGGAGGATGGATTATTGCCTAAAAGGCTGGCACAGGGAAAGCCAGGACGTCAATTCTTCGTTCTGGCAGAACAAGCTGAAATCAGTGAAAAACAGGCAAAAGACATACTTGGTCAGTTGACATCCCGATCGGAAAGAGTAGAAAAAATGATAGCCGCATCATTTCTAAATGAGAGCACCAAACGAAATTATTTGCAAGCTTATAAGACAAGATTAAATCGAATCAACAAATAGTTGAAATCAAAAAGTGGCCCGAAAAGTTGACCCTGATAACTATTCTGAAAGAGACAGGGGATTATATACCAAGGATTGAGGTATTATTTCTGTAATCTAAAATATGATGTCTTCTGAACGTCTTTCCATGAGCCATCAGCTATGAGCCAGGAGCAACTTCCTCTCTTTGTCTCTTCGTCATTTTTATATCACCCCGGCCTTCAGGCTGAAGTAAATCTGGAAAAAACAGAAGCATTGATCGTCTCAGATAAAACAGGCTACAAAACATGCAACCGTTCTGTCCTGCCGGGTACCATCCTTCATGCCCTGATTTATTGTTTTGTTATCCTGATAATCGTATTCAGTTTCACTTTTGCTCTCTCAGTACAGCATAAGAAAGTCAGGACATATTGCACCGGTCGAAAACTTCAATCCGGGGGTTCAACTTATACCTGTTCCATGTTCTATGATATCCGGAAGAAGATGCGGTCAGAAGTGTTGACTTTGACGGGCAAATTGACAATGAAAGAAAAGGAATGGAAGTATTGGTATCAAAACGGACAACTGGCCAGGATTGAACATTACAAGCTTTTAATAAATAAGGATCATAGTGATCTTCCCGACACAACCTCCCCATATTGCCGGGCTGGCGAACAACACTCGCACTATACAGCGTTTTCCGGCATAATAAAAAAGTTGTCATACAATTGATTTAATCCTTAAATATTTCGACTTTCTTTAAGACAAATTTTATATCCATGTTCAGGCTCTTTTTTGCTTCTTCGATGTTGTTCTGTCTTGCTGTTATTAATTCTGAATCTATATCAGGCCAGAATCTATACTTTCCAGCTAAGGCGTTCACGAATACTGAATTTATGGAGAAAGCCATGCCAAAGCTTGCTGAACAGGTTATCAGACTTTATAAGCAAAATGAGGATAAGAACAGGATCAATCACTTCGCTTTTCTGTTTCGCCTTCAGATGCTGGCTGAAAAATATAAGGAAGCTTTGATATCAATAGATTCTGCAAGAGCTTATCTCGTGACGAAAGAAGATAAAGAAGCTTATGTCTTTCCTTTCTGGGCGTATTCACTTTCAAAATCTCAGATTAATAGTAGTTTGTCACCTGAAGTTCCCTTTGATACACTTTTTACGAAGGAATATGCTAAGCTCTCAGATCAATCAGCAGAACTGGCAGAAAATTACTTCAAGGCTGATCTTTCAGATCGTCAGGGCCGCTACATTCAAATGGCAGCAAAACTTGTGAATAATTCTATAGATAGTATATCACTTAATGATGCCAGAAATTTGTGTTTCGCATATCTGAATTATGTGGTTTATGGCGCAGAGCTTCCCCATGTTCATGATCTGGTGCGACAATGTAACTTACAGAAATATATAATTCAGGATAGTGTATTCATTACTGTAAGAGATGGGACCAAACTATCCGCAACCATTGTCAGGCTAAGGAAACAAAATGATTCACAACCAGTTATTCTGACCCTCGGTATTTATTCATCAGAGTCTGAGTTTTCAACAGCCAGATCAATAGCATCTCACGGTTATGCAGCCGTAATAGCAGATACAAGAGGCAAACGTTTGAGCACATCGGAGATAATTCCGTTTGAGTATGACGCATCGGATGCCTACGATATCATTGATTGGATAAGCCGGCAATCGTGGTGCAACGGGAAGATTGGAATGTATGGAGGCAGTTATCTGGGTTTCACAACATGGGCTGCCACTAAAAAGCTGCATCCGGCACTAAAGACGATCGTGCCACTGGCTGCCGTGGGGGTGGGTATAGATTTTCCCGGAATGTATGGTGTTTACTGGACAGATATGCTTGATTGGATTCATCTGGTATCAAATTCAAGACTTACTGACTGGTCACGTTTTTGGGATAAGAAAAAGTGGTCGAATGTTAAAGATGAATGGTACAAAAATGGAAAGCCATTCAGGAGTATCGATTCCATCGAAGGCCGGCCAAGTAAACTTTTTCAAAGTTATCTGGCACATCCATCGCTTGATCAATTCTGGACAGATATGGTCCCCTGCAAAGAAGACTTTAAAAACATCAATATACCGGTTCTGACAATAACAGGCTATTATGATGATGATCAGAGAGGCGCACTTTATTACTATGAACAGCATCACAGGTATAATCAGAACCCTGATCACTATCTCCTGATCGGGCCCTATGATCATGGCGGAGCGCAGGATCATCCTTCTTCT
>JBBIIS010000061.1:0-16418 GCA_037446375.1 Bacteroidota bacterium
CAGAATGGTCTTGTTCCCGCCTTCCTGCCGTCAAAATATCTCGAGTAGTTCTCAATTCCGCTGCAATAGCCAAGTTCCTTGATCATCTCGAGGTCATAAAGGACCCTCTGCTCCAGCCGCTTTGCCTCCTCCCTCTTTCCAATGTCGTTGAAATGTGTCACCTGCCTGACAAGGTCGTCCTGGATAAGCGAGATCGCCTGGTTTATCCTCTCCCTTGTTGTCACAAAAATATTTGCCGGATAGATAATATATTCATTAAGGTCGCTGATCTTCAATCCGCCAAACGGATCGAATGAATAGATCTCCTCAATTTCATCGCCGAAGAAAACGACCCTTACTGCAATATCGGCGTATGCCGGAAAAATATCGATCGTATCGCCCCTCACCCTGAATGTACCATGCTTGAATTCGACCTCATTCCTAGAATAGAGGCTATCCACAAGCTTTCGCAGGAAAAGGTTCCTTCCGATAGTCTGTCCGGCCCTGATATGAACCGTATTTGAATGAAAATCATCGGGGTTGCCTATGCCGTACAGGCATGAAACAGATGAAACCACAATAACATCTTTTCGTCCCGAAAGAAGGGATGATGTGGCGCTGAGGCGGAGTTTTTCTATCTCTTCATTGATAGAGAGATCCTTTTCAATGTATGTATCTGTAACAGGAAGATATGCCTCGGGCTGGTAGTAATCGTAGTATGAAACAAAATACTCCACAGCATTTTCGGGAAAGAACTGCCTGAACTCACCATAAAGCTGTGCAGCCAGAGTCTTGTTATGACTTAGCACAAGGACCGGTCTCTGGACCTTTTCTATTACACTGGCGACAGTAAATGTTTTTCCTGAGCCTGTCACACCGAGCAGGGTCTGAAAGGGAACTCCGTTGTTAAGCCCCTCAACAAGCTGTTTTATTGCTTCAGGCTGATCTCCAGTAGGCTGAAAATCAGAAACAAGTTTAAAATCCATATAGGTTTCTCGCTTTTTTTTTATTCCTTTATTTTCTGAATTCAAAAATAGCTCTTTTTCAGACGTATTTTCAGATGATCACTGCCAAGGATTTAAATAGTTCTGCCGGATGGCATCGTCTCCTTCTTTTACTTTTGCTTTTAATACCTGTTGACGCTCTTCCACAGAAATATACAATAAAGCGATACACCTCCAATGAAGGGTTGCCCCATAATAATGTGAGAGAGCTTCTTTCCGACAGCTCGGGTTACCTGTGGTTAGCGACCTGGGATGGACTGAGCAGGTACGACGGATATGAATTCAAAAACTACCATCACGATCCCGATGATTCCACTTCCATTCCATATTTTTCAGTTCAAAGGATAGCACTCGACGGTTCAGACGGTATATGGATACTGTCGGACAATTCAGCAATATCAAGGCTTGACAGGGCAACAGACAAGTTCATACCCATAACCCGGATTAACGGGGAAAGGCTGCCTGTATCTCCGAATATCTGCAGTGATGAAAATGGTGATATATGGATAATCTCATTCAGGGTGGCTTTCAGATATGATCATCTCAGCAGGAAATTCACAAAATACATCTTCCGCTTTCCCGAGGGGACAGATGAGATCGATATCGGCGTACGTTTCACAATAACTACAGGAAGTGATAAATCAATGTGGCTTGCAGGATTCCGAACCTATAAAGCTGAGAGGGATGATAAAAGCAACACACTGACAATAAAGAAGATATACAGCATAAAACTTCGTAACGTACCACAGGTGAAGATGCTGAGAAATGTAGACCATGCTTCGTGGTACAAATACTATGAGGGAAAAGAGGGACGCAAATGGATCTTCTCAAACTCCGGACTTTTTATCCTGAACGAACAGACAGGGACTGTTACAGAATTTAGGGGTGATATACCAAAGGCTGAATTTACAGGAAGAAACTTTTTCTGCTGGGGAGATCAGGAAGGGGGAATGAATATCTTCAGAACAGCCAGCCATTCCTTAATAAAAGTCCCTGGTGAAATGGTTCAGATGCTTAAGTTTGTCACATCACAGGGGAAGGACATTATCTGGTACTCAAGCACCAGCTTTGCAGGCAATTCAGCTGGACTTTCGAGGCTAACGTTTGTCCCGGCCTATTTCAGAAAATATTCCGATCCGGTGGAAGGAGATGAAATACCTGCTGTTTATTCCATTACCACTGACAATCAGAAGAATGTGTGGCTTGGGATAAGAGGAAGAAAATATCTGACCTTAATAACACCGGAAAACCGGATTATCAGGAAGTATACACAGGCTGCAGAGATTCCTGGCTACTATGGCCCGCCAAGGTGTCTGATAAATACACCTGAGGGAATATGGATAGGATATTTTCTCGATCTGCTTCTTTTTTATGATTACAGATCAGAAAAGATAACAAGATTCAACCCTGGCCCCTATATGTTCAGGTCATTAGAAATCAGGGATGACGGGAAACTTTATATGGGAAATAGCAACCTTATTGTATTTGACCCAACCACGGGGAAGAAAGAGGTTATAGTGGATACCATTCCTGAACTGAACAACTTCAGAATTAAGAAAGATGAAAAGGGAGTTTTATGGGGAGGCAATCCTCACGGATCGTTTTTATGCTATGACCCGATTGAAAAGAAAGCGCGCATTATAAAAACCAGGAATAAGTCTAACAACATTGAAGATGTATGCCGCGGAGATAACGATGACGTTTGGCTTGCGAGCCTGGGAGGTGGCCTGGGAAGGTACAATCTTGCGACGGGTTCAGGTACTTTTTACACTACGTCAAACGGGATGGCCAACAATACCGTCTATAGCGTTCTTAAAGACAAAATCGGAAACATCTGGGCTTCGACTGATAACGGCATTTCCAGGCTGGACCCGGCAACGGGGGTAATAAAGAACTTTGGCGCTTCTGAGGGGCTTGATATTGTTGAATTCAACTCAGGTGCTTCATACACCGATGGTGAAGGCAGGTTTTATTTCGGTGGAATGGGTGGCGCTGTGAGTTTCTTCCCCGACAGTATAAATTTGCTGAAAACAAGTTTTGCTGATAATAAAATAGTATTATCACTCCTCACAGTATCAGGCAAATACAAGGCACTTGAAGATGATCTGAACAGATCCGATAAAATCTCTCTCAGTAAGGGTGAGGATAACTTTCATTTGACAATTGCTGTTTCAGATTTCGCTCTCTCTGAAAAAACGATCTTCAGATACCGTCTTTCCGGTCATGATAAGGAATGGATCGTGACGGATCACTTTAACCGGAATATTAACTACGA
Organism: Bacteroidota bacterium; assembly: GCA_037446375.1. Lineage (GTDB taxonomy): Bacteria > Bacteroidota > Bacteroidia > Bacteroidales > VadinHA17 > LD21. Next base: position 3,259 of record JBBIIS010000061.1, read on the forward strand.
TAATCTCAAGCCCGGAACCTACATGCTCACAATTCAGGCTACAGACCGCGACGGCGAATGGACGATTGAAAGAACAGTTAATTTAAGCCTGGGCGCGTACATTTACCAGAATATCTATTTCAAGATAGGGATCATACTTCTTATCACGTTTATTATTTTTGGAATGGTTATGCTTTATATTGAACAGCTTAAACAGAGATCCAGACAGATCCAGGACGGACTGAGGCTGCAGGCGCTGCGCGGACAAATGAATCCTCATTTCATTTTCAATTCGCTTAATTCCATTAACTATTTTATATCAAATAACGATAAGCTCTCGGCCAACAGGTATATTTCGGATTTTGCACGTCTCATCAGGTCAATTCTCTCGAATATGGGGAACGATTACGTTGCATTTAAAGGAGAGATAAGCTTTGTCAAAGATTATCTTGAAATAGAACATTTGAGGTTCGGCGATAAGTTTGACTATACCATTGACTATTCTGAGGTTGAAAATCCTGATATTATCGAAGTTTTTCCCGGCCTCATCCAGCCATTTATTGAGAACGCGATCTGGCATGGTGTAAGGGCGCTTGAAAAAAGGAAAGGATTGATAAGGATAAGGATGACCGGCTCTGACAACCATAAATTAACCTGCGTCGTAGACGACGACGGAATAGGACGAAAGAGGTCAGAGGATATGAGAAAGGGCAATGAAAATCATGAATCCAGAGGTATAGCAATTGTAAAAGAGAGGCTGTATATAATAAGTAAATTACGAAACACAAACTATAACCTTGAAATTTCTGACAAGTATCCGGGCAAATCTGAGACCGGTACAAAAATAGAAATTGACATCCCGTGCAGGGTTTTGCAATAAGTATTTTGCAATTAAGGAATTTTTAGTACTTTAGTCAGACTGATAACTGTTTGTGACAAGTCCGTTTTACCTAACCTATATCCTGAGATGATAAGGTCTGTCGTTGTAGATGATGAAAAGCCTTCGCGCGAAGTGCTGTGCAATTACCTGAAAGAGTATTGCCCTGATGTAGAAGTTGTAGCAACAGCGGGATCAGTTAAGACAGCTTACAGGATAATTAAAAAACATGCTCCGGATCTAGTGTTTCTTGATATTGAATTAGGTGACGGGAAGGGATTTGATCTTCTTAATCTTTTTGAAAAGCTTGATTTCAAGATTATTTTCGTGACAGCCTATTCGGAGCATGCAGTGAAGGCATTCAGATTCAGCGCAGTAGACTATCTTCTAAAGCCTGTTAAGATAGATGAACTTAAGGAAGCTGTTGAGAAAGCAAGGAATCTTAATGGTACAACCATGAAGTCGCAGAATGTTGAAGCATTTCTCAATAATCTCAACAGTGTTACAAAGATGCTTCCTACCATTGTGATACCTCATATAAAGGGATATGAGGTTCTGAAGATTACTGAGATTATCATGTGTCGTGCGGATGGATACTGCACCTATTTTCATCTTACTGACAACAGGAAGATAGTAAGTTCTAAAAACCTTAAGCAGTATGAGGAGCTTCTTGCCGATCAGAATTTCATAAGGGTTCACCACTCTTACATCATAAGCCTGAATCATGTTACATCCTATACAAAGCAGGGGGAGATACTTCTGACTGAAAACAACAAGGCGTCGCTTGGAGATGCTTATAAGGATGTTTTCATAAGGAGAGTCTCAAGGAAATAACTGGCTGTCGGAAGATCTTAAAGCAAAAATTAATTTGTTCTGTTAGTCAATAGGAGAACTCTGTTGCCAAAATTGGCAGTTCTGTTGGCTATAGCTTTAAATATGATTTTCTAAAGATCTCTTTTCCTATTTTCGTACTGGATTTATTTGAATGAACAGAAGAGTTTCTTTATAATTTTTTCCCCTGCCCGCTATATATCCCACCTGCGGGCACCCATAAAAGAAATGAGCCCGATTCCCGGGCTCATTTCAAATTTAAGGACCTTTATATCTTAACCTAAATATCCCTTAAGCAATCTGCTTCTTGAAGTATGCCTTAGTCTTCTGATGGCTTTCTCCTTTATCTGCCTTACTCTTTCACGGGTAAGGCCGAATTTCTCTCCTATCTCCTCGAGTGTCATCTCCTGGCATGCTATACCGAAAAAGTATCTTATTATGTCCCTCTCCCTTTCGGTAAGTGTTGCAAGCGCCCTGCTTATCTCTTTCGAGAGTGATTCATCGAGCAGAAGCTTATCAGCGACCGGTGAATCTGTATTCGGGAGAACGTCGAGCAGACTGTTGTCTTCACCTTCGATGAACGGGGCATCAACAGACACATGTCTTCCTGAAACTTTTAATGTATCAGTAACCTTTTCCTTTGGAAGCTCAAGGACATCAGCAAGTTCCTCAGGCGATGGCGTTCTTTCATATTCCTGCTCAAATTTTGAGAAGGCTTTATTTATCTTGTTGAGCGAACCAACCTGGTTAAGAGGAAGACGAACAATCCTTGACTGTTCGGCAAGAGCCTGAAGAATGGATTGTCTTATCCACCATACAGCATATGAGATAAACTTGAAACCTCTTGTTTCATCAAACTTCTCTGCTGCTTTTATCAGTCCGAGGTTGCCTTCATTAATAAGGTCGGGCAGACTTAAGCCCTGGTTCTGGTACTGCTTTGCAACGGACACAACAAAACGAAGATTTGCTTTGGTGAGTTTCTCTAGAGCAGCCCTGTCTCCCTTTTTGATCCTTTGTGCAAGTTCAACTTCCTCCTCCACCGATATCAACTCCTCCTTACCAATCTCCTGAAGGTACTTGTCTAATGAGGCGCTTTCCCTGTTGGTGATTGATTTGGTTATCTTAAGTTGTCTCATGTATGCCTGGAAAAATTTTTTGCAAAGATAATTCTTTACAATGTAATAACAAAATATAATTACTAATGTTGCTTACAAGAGGATATAAATATTATCCTCTTGTTTTACAGCATCTTAAATTATATATTCATTATCTCTTGAACTGATATGAGAAATAAGTTCCGTTTGACTGAAATCCTTCTATGGATTCCAGATTCTGTTCACCATCTGTAAGGTCGCGCAAATCTGAAGCCGATCTCACTTTTTTACCGTTAATTCCGAGAATTATATAGCCTCTCTTTATTCCAAGCTCGCTAAGGCGGCCATCACCTACTTCAGTGATCTTTACGCCATAATCGATACTGTATTTATCCTTTTCGCCTTGTGTTATCGGCTCAACCCTGGCGCCAAAAGCTTCTCCGCTCTTAACTATCTGGGTATTGTTCTCAAGGCTCTTCATTGTGATAGGAACAGTATTCTCCTTGCCTCCCCTGATAAATGTGATGCTTGTCTGGTCACCAGGTCTGAATTTTCCGACCTGTTCCTGAAGATCTGTAACTGAGCCTACCGGCATGTTATTTACTTTTGTGATCACATCCTTCTCTTTCAGTCCTGCCTCAGAAGCAGCCCCTTTTGATGTAATTCCCGTTATATAAGCACCCTTTATCTCCTTCAGGTTTTCCTTATCAGCAATTTCAGGAGTTACTTCACTAATGCTCACTCCTATTACCGCACGCTGAACGGTTCCGTACTGTCTCAGATCCTCAACAACCTTCTTGACTATATTGACAGGTATTGCAAATGAGTTTCCGGCATAAGCTCCGCTTGGCGAAACAATTGCAGCAGTAATACCTACAAGCTGTCCGCTTGTATTTACAAGTGCACCGCCACTGTTTCCCACATTAAGGGCAGCATCTGTCTGGATGAAAGACTCTATATGATAGTTATCGTCTGAAATACCAAGGTTCCTGCCCTTCGCACTTACTATGCCCGCCGTTACAGTGGAAGTAAGATTGAAAGGGTTGCCGACTGCAAGTACCCATTCCCCCAGTTTCAACATGTCAGAATCGCCATATTTGATGAAAGGAAGGTTCTCCCCCTTTACTTTAAGAAGGGCGATATCCGTACCCTGGTCACGGCCAACGATGGTCGCTTCAAACTCGCGGTTATCGTTGAGCTTGACTGTTACCTTTTCTGCATTCTCCACAACATGATTATTGGTGATAATATATCCGTCGGGTGATATAATAACTCCTGACCCATAGCCTTTTACTTCCCTTGGCGTATCGCGGTAGGAATCACCATAGAACCATTCCATTATCGGGTTTGAGCTCCTTCCTGAATAAGTAGTGCTCGTCCTTACATGCACCACTGCATGAACTGTCTGCTCAGCTGCATAGGTAAGGTCAACCGGACCACCCTGTGATTGCTGCATGGATGTCAGGACAGGCCTGGCTTCAGCAATGCCCGAGGTAAGACTGTCATTCCTTACAGCGGAGTTTTTCTTTCCTTCAAGCCTCGTATAGGCAAACAATGCAACTAATGCCCCAAGCGCTGCCATGAAAAGTGCGCCTAACAGATTCTTTGCTTTCATATTCTTCATTTTTAAAGTTCTTTTTTTGCTTTTGTCCATTCTTCAATTATACCGTCTTACAAATTGATATATATCTTTATAACTTTGTACCGGACAATTTGTTTATCAAATATCATGCATTTTTTTTAATGACGGCCATCAGTATAAAATGATTTAACAACAATTTAACTCAGATGACAATAGCTTTTAACAAATATCAGGGAACAGGCAATGACTTTATAATAATTGACAATAGTAAAAACCTCTTCAACCCTGCAGGAAGGGATACCATAAAAATGCTGTGCGACAGGCGCTTTGGCATAGGCGCGGACGGACTTATTCTTATCTCCGGCATGAGCGGATATGACTTTGAGATGAAGTATTTCAATTCCGACGGTAACGAAAGCTCAATGTGCGGAAACGGCGGCAGATGTGCCGCCGGCTTTGCCCTAAGACATGGGATAGCCGGAAAGGAGCAGAGGTTTCTTACATTTGATGGAATTCACAGGGCTTTTATCTCGGATGATAAGGTCAGGCTCGGAATGAATAATGTTGAACACATAACCATTATTGATAATAATTATTTCCTGAATACAGGCTCACCTCATTATGTAGTGCCAGTAAAAAATGTCAGTGAAACAGATGTTTTCAATGAAGGAACAAAGCTCAGGCACTCTGACAAATTTGCCCCGGACGGTACCAATGTCAATTTTGTTGAACTTCTGAAAGATGGAATTTTTGTCAGGACGTATGAACGGGGCGTTGAAGATGAAACACTCTCATGCGGAACCGGAGTAACAGCTTCTGCCATTGCTTCAGTTCTGGCAGGACATTTCGTCAATGGTGATATAAATGTTACGACTCCCGGAGGGGAGCTTAATGTCACTTTTAAGGTTGAAGGCCAGAGGGTAAAAGATATCTGGCTCACAGGACCTGCTACGTTTGTATTCGAGGGAGTAATAACGATGTGATATAAAAGACAAAAGATAAAAGATAAAAGCAATAAGATTAAAGTAAGGAAAGGGTGACGGGGAGACAATTGACTCTGAACTTTGGACCTTAAAACGAGTACCGGGTACCCAGAAGATGCAAAAAGAAAAATTATACGGAAAGACACTTGATGAACTTGCAGCTGTTTCAAGGCGGCTTGATCTTCCATCCTATTCTGCAAGACAGATCGCGGAGTGGCTTTATAAGAATGAGATCTCGTCTATTGATGAGATGACAAACCTCTCAAAGAGATCAAGGGAACTGCTGAATGCGGACTATAGCCTAGGTCTCACTCCTCCAGAGAGCTCAACTGTGAGCAACGACGGTACAAAGAAGTACCTCTTTCGCGTTCTGGGTGAGAAATTCATTGAAACGGCATACATCCCCGACAGGGACAGAGCAACAATCTGCGTTTCGTCACAGTCGGGATGCAAGATGGGCTGTGTCTTCTGCATGACAGGCAGGCAGGGCTTCCAGGGAAACCTCTCCTCAAACGAGATACTCAACCAGTTCAGAAGCCTGCCGGAATTCCGGAATATTACAAATATGGTATATATGGGAATGGGTGAACCGCTCGATAATCTCAACGAACTGCTTAAAACATTAAATATACTTTCATCCGATTGGGGATATGGCTGGAGCCCCACAAGGATCACTGTAAGTACTGTCGGACTCGTAAGCGGCATAAAGGATTTCCTTTCGGGAAGCAAGGCACATCTCGCCGTCAGCCTACATTCACCATTCGATGAAGAGAGGAGAAAGCTCATGCCGATACAGCGGACAAACACGGTAAGGGAGGTTCTCGAAATAATTAGATCCTATGGCTTCAACGGGCAGAGAAGAGTATCATTTGAATATATTCTCTTCAAGGGTCTGAATGATACCCCAAGGCATGTAAGCGAGCTTGCGCGTATATTAAATGGTATAAGGTGCAGGATAAACATTATACGTTTTCATAAGCTTCCCGATTCACCTTATGAGAGTCCTGACAGGGAAGCGACAGAGCTTTTCAGGGACAAGCTGAACGCAAAGGGACTTCTTACGACAATAAGATCAAGCCGGGGTGAGGACATTCAGGCAGCCTGCGGACTGCTTTCCACCATGGAACAGAATAAACAAAACTAATATGCCCAGGATAAGTGCCACGATCATTCTTTCTCTTTCGCTGATATCATCAGCTCTTCCCCAGAAACTATCACTGTCAAAGTTCCTCAGCGATTCAACAATGACAAGCGGGTCCGTTTCGTTTGCTGTCAGGGACGCGGAAAACGGGGAGCTCATCTTCGATAATAATTCAACGAAAAGTCTCGGCCAGGCTTCCGTCATGAAACTTATAACTACAGCTGCTGCGCTTGAAATGCTGGGGCCTGATCATGTATTTACAACAGCTATAGGCTATACAGGCACGATCAGGAAGAGGAACGGAACACTTGAAGGGAACATTATCATAAAGGGAGGTGGTGATCCCTCACTTGGCTCTGAAAGATTCCCTGACAGTTATGAAAAATTCATGGAGAAATGGGTCAGCGAAATAATGAGGCTCGGCATCAAGAAGATTAAAGGCAGGGTGATTGCCGATGATTCCTATTTTGATTATAAGCCTGTTCCCTCAAAATGGAACTGGGAGGACATCGGGAATTATTATGGTGCCGGAGTGTATGGCATATCGCTCTTTGACAATACACTGAAGATCCATTTCCGGAGCGGGCAGGAAAAGACAAAGCCGCTGATGGAAAAGATAGAGCCTGCAGGAGCGGAAATATCCTTTATTAATGACCTGACTTCAGCCGGTTCGACTGATGAAGGCTATGTTTTTTCATCACCATACAGCAACTCGGGATGGATAAGCGGTACAATTCCGGTAAACGATTCAGATTTTGTACTTAAGGCCTCCATTCCCGATCCTCCGCAAATGACCGCCACTATATTTGACAGCTTAATAAGAAAATCAGGCATATCCGTGGAATCTGAACCCACAACGATAAGAAAGCTGGGGAAGGTGATAAACGACAGCATCAGAATAATTACAAAAACGGTTTCCCCGAAGCTGTCAGAGATGATTCGGGTACTTAACCACGAAAGCGTTAACCTGTACGCCGAACACCTGCTTAAGGAGCTGGGAAAGAAATGCAATGGAGAAGGATCTGTCACGACCGGAAAGGAAACCATTATCCGATTTCTCGATTCCCTCGGAATTAATACAACCGGCATGTTTATCGAGGACGGGAGCGGCCTCTCCACGCAGGATGCAATTAATTCTGCCGGGCTTTCAGAGCTTCTTTACAAGATGAGAAAATACGGAAAGCACTTTGAAGCATATTTTAATTCATTGCCTGAAGCAGGACAAAACGGGACCCTCAAAAGCCATTTCAAAGATCCTGCCTTCACTTCATCAATGAGGGCAAAAAGCGGCTCGATGCTCAGGATAAGGAGTTATGCGGGCTACCTCACTGCAAAATCGGGAAGAAATCTTGTGTTCAGTATTATTGTAAATAACTACTCAGGCCCGCCGGCGATTGTTGTCGCAAGTATCGAGGAGATACTGAAGGAGACGATACTTGATAATTAGGTGCCTGGTACCCGGTGCCCCGTGCAAAAAGCAGGGAGCTGGCTGCCGGGGAATAAATAATTATCACTTTCTGATTACAGACAGCCTTAAACCCTATATTTGCTGAGCTAAAATTAACCAGTAATTAACACGGTGTGCCCTGGTGTCCTGGTATAATGATTGAATGAAGAATGAGCCACCTGGTCAACAGGGCACAAAGTTTAACCAGGAAGAAGATTAAGTAATGAACAATAAGATATCAGTCAGAAAATGTGATAATTACGATCTGCATGAAGTCTATGATCTAATCGCGGACATATATGGTGCAACCGGTGGTCCTGATCCTGATGGGAAGAGGGTACTCGTGAAGCCCAACATCCTTCTCGATGCTGATCCTGCAAGATGTATAACAACGCATCCGGTTGTTGTTGAAGCCATGGTGAGATTTCTTCAGACGAAAGGAGCAACTGTGGCGGTAGGAGATTCGCCTTCGATCCATCTTAAAAATTTCTCTCCCGAGAAATCAGGTATATGGGCTGTATGTGAACGGACGGGTGCTGAATGGGTGGATTTCAGGGCTGAAACTGCCGAGAAGAAGATGAACCGGGCCAGTATAAAAGTGGCTGCCGCGTTCGACAAGGCCGATATTGTTATATCAATGCCAAAGTTCAAGAACCATGAACTTGTATATTTTACGGGAGCAATTAAAAATACTCTTGGCTTTGTACCTGGATTCATAAAAGGCAAGCAGCATGCCCTGTATCAGAACAGGAACAGCTTTGGCGAGTTCCTTGTGGACCTGAATGAGGCAATTCTTCCGCATTACTTCTTCATGGATGCTATAATGGGTATGGAGGGGCCGGGTCCCGCACAGGGAATGCCGAAGAAGGTTGGCCTGCTTATAGGTTCAACAAATCCGCTTGTACTGGATATGGTTGCGAGCAAAATAGCAGGCTATGAACCTATTGTTATCCCGACAAACAAAGCTGCATTTTTCAGGAAGAGGTGGATGAGCACGGAAGATGATATCAACTATGACGGCCCTCCGTTGGATGACCTAATTGTAAATGGATTTACCAGGGTGCCAATCTCATCAAACTCAAATATTTCCCTTCAGTTCATAATGAGGAGGGTAAAGCCGTTAAGGAAGCTTGAAAGAAGGCCCGTATTCATACATAAGAATTGCACAGGCTGCCTTAAGTGTGTGAAGATATGCCCTGTAAATGCCATAAGTGCAAACAGACTCCTTGTAAATCATATTGATCTCACCGACAGCAAATGCATACGGTGTTTCTGCTGCAGCGAGGTCTGCACAGATAAAGCTGTGGAGATCAGGCGAAAGGTTATCGGTGTCTAAACTTTGGTCTTTCTGTAAAATATAAAGAACAGTCTCAGAGAGCCACATAGATCACACAGAGAAGCACAGAGTTAAGAAAAAGCAAATCTATTGTGACTAAACCTCCTGGTACTCTGTGACTCCTCAGAGGAACTCCGTTTTAGTTTTTCTTAACGTAGTGGCACAGAGGCTATAAGTCAAGAAGGTCCAGCAGATATATAAGCGAGGCGATTGCTGCGCTGCCAAGTTGCAGTTCCCGGATATTTACATTTTCGAGAGTATCATTTGCAGAATGGTGGTACCAGAAATATCTCTGAATGTCAGGAACATAACCGATCTGAAGCGCCCCAATTGCCTTGAGAGGCGATATATCCGATCCTCCGCCTCCCTTGTCAAAATCACGTATATTAAATGGAAGAAAATATTTTGCCATGGACTGCAGCTTTGGTAATCTTGAACTGTCAGCATCGAAGCTGAATCCTCTCGGGCTCCCGACACCTCTGTCAGACTCGAGGGCGGCATAATGCACCTCCCCTTTTTTCTTTGCCTCTGATGCATAGGTTTTTCCTCCGGTGCCAGTCATCTCCTCGTTCATGAACATAACGGCCCTGACGGTGCGTTTTGGCTTGATCCCGAGAGCTTTGAAGATCCTGATCATTTCAATGGCCTGTATGCATCCGCCTCCATCATCAATTGCCCCCTCACCGGTATCCCATGCATCAAGATGACCTCCGACAGAGATAAATTCATTCGGCTTTTCAGATCCCCTGATCTCCCCTATCACATTATATGATTGTACATCGGGATAGTTTTTGCATGTCGAAATAATATTCACTGAAAGTGAGGGATCTGATTTCAGCCACAAGCTTAGCTTTTCCGCACCCAGGGTAGATACAGCAACTGCAGGGATCTTTGTGATATTCTCATCATATCTTGTTGTTCCGGTATGAGGGAAATCATCAAGTGCCTGTGTGGCAGAACGCACTATAACTGCTACCGCGCCGTACTTTGCTGCTTCCGATGGTCCCTGCATCCGCTGGCCTACTGCGCCACCATAGCCTGCCATGGAATTGATGAGCTTGTTGTCGGCGGCCCTGTTGAAGAAAACTATCTTTCCTTCAATATTTGTTTTCCCGAGTGCTTTTAGTTCATCAAAATCGTGAACCTCTATTACATTTGCCCTGATTCCTTTTTCCGTAGTTCCTACTGATAATCCAAGAGCAGAAACCGGTAGTTCAACAGAGCCGTTTTTTGAAGAGCTGACTTTACAGTTTTCCATTCCCCTTTCCCATCTCGGCACCATAACCGGCTGAAGCCATACTGTGTCTGCTCCGGCCTTTATAAGTGCCTGTCTTGTAAATTCAACAGCTTTAACTGCCTGGATGGATCCATCGATCCTGCCTTTTGTATTTTTACAAAGATAGGTGAGGTTATCCCAGCTTACCCTGCTTGTCAGTGCCTCGTCGAAGACTGATCTGAGCACCTTTTCAGGTATCTGTCCTGTTACCGGCTTAGCCGCTGTCAGGAGAACAAGAAACAGGAAGGCAGTAATAATTTTTGCAGAGCGGCTATACATCGATTTTTGCATATTTTGCGTGTGTCTCAATAAACTCGCGGCGAGGTGGTACCTCATCGCCCATAAGCATTGAGAATATGTGATCAGCTTCCGCTGCACTTTCAATTGTAACCTGACGGAGTGTTCTTGTCTCAGGGTTCATTGTCGTACTCCAGAGCTGTTCTGCGTTCATTTCGCCAAGGCCTTTGTATCGTTGTATCCCAACAGAAGATTCTTTTCCCTGTCCCATCTCCCTTGTTGCTGCATCTCTCTCCTCCTCTGTCCAGCAGTACCTCTCTGATTTTCCCTTCTTAACGAGGTAAAGCGGAGGTGTGGCAATAAATATATTACCTCCCTTGATGAGGTCCATCATATACCTGAAGAAGAAAGTCATGATAAGCGTGGTAATATGTGATCCATCGACGTCAGCATCGGTCATAATTATTATCTTATGGTAACGAAGTCCTGCCATATTGAGGGCCTTACTGTCCTCATCTGTACCAATGGAGAGTCCGAGAGCAGTAAAGATATTTTTTATCTCTTCGCTTTCATAGATCTTATGCTGCATAGCTTTTTCAACGTTGAGTATTTTTCCTCTCAGCGGCAGAATAGCCTGGAAACGTCTGTCACGTCCCTGCTTGGCTGTTCCTCCTGCTGAATCGCCCTCAACAAGATAGAGCTCGCACTTTGCAGGATCGCGGTCGGCACAGTCGGCAAGCTTGCCCGGCAGTCCGGATCCTGAAAGCACATTCTTTCTCTGAACAAGTTCGCGTGCCTTTCTTGCGGCATGCCGTGCTGTGGCTGCCAGTATGACTTTCTGAACAATCTGCCGCGCATCCTTCGGGTTCTCCTCGAGATAATATGTCAGGGCAGCGCTTACAGCCTGATCTACAGCTCCCATCACATCGGAGTTGCCGAGCTTTGTTTTTGTTTGTCCTTCAAACTGCGGCTCGGCTACTTTTACAGAAATAATAGCTGTAAGTCCTTCACGGAAATCATCGCCGTTTATGTCGAATTTCAGCTTTGATGTTGCCCCTGAGTCTTCGGCATATTTTTTAAGTGTCCTTGTGAGCCCTCTCCTGAAACCTGCGAGGTGGGTTCCTCCTTCGATTGTATTAATATTGTTCACGTAAGAATGAACATTCTCGGAAAAGGATGTATTATACTGAAGGGCAATGTCTACAGGCACCTCACCCTTTTCACTATAAATAAAGATAGGATGCTCAATAAGGGGTTCCCTGTTATCATCGAGATATTTTACAAATTCAACAAGTCCGGTCTGCGAGATAAATTCCTCATATCTTGGCTTTCCTCCGTTGCCATCTTCAACAATCTCCCGCTTATCCCTGATGGTAAGCAGTATGCCTTTATTAAGGAAGGAGAGCTCCCTCAGCCTTGCAGAGAGTATCTCGAAGTTGAATTCGACAGTCTGGAATATCTGGGCATCGGGCTTGAATTTTATTATTGTTCCCGTAGTATCGGTTTTGCCTGTTGTTTTAACCGGAGTAACAGGCTTGCCTCTCTCATACTCCTGTGTAAAGATTTTGCCCTCACGGTGAATTGTAGCCCTGAGTGTTTCAGACAGGCCGTTTACAACAGAGACACCGACTCCATGAAGACCGCCAGATACTTTGTAGGAATCCTTGTCAAATTTGCCACCTGCATGAAGAACTGTCATAACGATCTCAAGGGCTGATTTCTGCTCTTTCTCCATAAGACCGGTAGGAATACCCCTTCCGTTATCAACAACTGTAACAGAGCCATCTTCATCAATTGTAACGTCAATCCTGTTGCAAAAGCCACCAAGCGCCTCATCAATCGAATTATCAATAACCTCATAAACAAGATGATGAAGGCCTTTTATCCCTATATCACCAATGTACATTGCAGGACGTTTCCTTACTGCTTCAAGACCCTCAAGAACCTGAATGCTGTCCGCTGTATAATCGCTTTCAGGTGCTTTCTTTTCCATTTCACTCATTTGTACCTTTTTAAAATTTAATTTCAATATCTATATCTAAAAGCCGGGCTGAAAGAGGATCATAAAAATACTCTCCAGATTTGATCCGGCACCATTTTTTTAATAAGGATTTTATTTCATTTTCCCATGCAAGAATCACCTTCAGACCTGTCTTCTCTTTTCCCTCGATAAATAATTGATCTTATGCTTATTATTTAACTAGGCAAATATACTAAAAAAGTACCTTTTATGGTGTTAAAAATACCTTAAAATTGCACTCTTTTTTAAACATATTTTTGAACAGTAAAAACATATACCGGAGGGTAGGTCTTTAAGATAAAAGGCAAAGAGCAAAAGTGAAGGGTTGAAGGGTTGAAGGGTTGAAGGGTTGAAGGG
>JBBIIS010000062.1:0-12678 GCA_037446375.1 Bacteroidota bacterium
CAGATCGGTTACATGATGTTTGCCCTGGGAGTATCGGGTTATGGAGGGCATGAGGGATTGGGTTTTATGGCTTCCATGTTTCATCTTTTCACGCATGCAATGTTCAAAGCGCTGCTCTTCCTTGGGGCAGGTGCCATCATTCACGCTGTTCACAGCAATCACATGACGGAGATGGGAGGACTTAGAAAATACCTTCCAATAACTCATCTGACATTCCTTGTAGCCTGCCTTACAATTGCAGGTATACCTCCATTTTCAGGCTTTTTCAGCAAGGATGAGATACTTGCTGCGGCGTTTGAGCGTAATAAAGTACTTTGGGCAATTGAATATATTGTTGCCGGTCTCACTGCATTCTATATGTTCAGGCTCTATTTCAATGTTTTCTGGGGCAAGGAGACGCATTATCAACATGAACCTCACGAGGCTCCGGCAGTCATGACAGTTCCTCTTATTATCCTTGCCATAGGCGCTGTATTTGCCGGTTTTATACCTTTCCATAAACTAGTTACCACTGACGGCAAGGCATTCGAATCAGGTATTGAGCTGATAGTTGCTGTTCCTTCAGTTCTTATCGGAATATTAGGTATTGGCATTGCCTGGATAATGTACAGGAAAGAGACAGCTATACCAGACAGGATCGCATCAAATCTCAAATACTCATATAAATGGGCTTTTAACAAGTTCTATTTTGATGAGCTCTATCTTTTTGTAACAAAGAAGATAATTTTCAGGTACATATCAACCCCTATTGCATGGTTCGACAGGCATATTGTCGATGGTACCATGAACAGGATAGCTGAAGCAACTCAGCAGGCATCATTCAGGATCAGGGGGTTCCAGTCCGGCCAGATCCAGAAGTATGCATTTGTTTTCGTTTCAGGTGCAGTTGCCCTGGCCTTATTAATTATTTATTTCTGGAAATAATCAAAGAAAAGCAGGTTTACGATGAATATACTGACATTTTTTATTGTTATTCCGGTCCTTACGATCACGGGGATAGTCCTCGTTAAGGATGTAAAGCAAACAAGGCTCGTTTCCGCAATCGGAATGGGAATGCAGCTTATTCTGGCAGCAGTGCTTATCTATCTTTACCTTACGGCGCGTCATGCCGGGAATACGGCTGAAATGCTGTTCCAGCAGGATTATGAATGGTTTAAGAGCCTGAACATTCATTATGCTGTTGGTGTGGATGGTATATCTGTCGCAATGATCGGCCTTACCTCAATAGTTGTATTTGCCGGTATATTTGCTTCATGGGAGGTTGAATTTCTTACGAAGGAGTTTTTCATCTCGCTGATCCTTCTTGCCACGGGAGTTTTCGGATTTTTTATCTCGATTGATCTCTTCACAATGTTCCTTTTCTATGAGCTTGCAGTTATTCCGATGTACCTGCTGATAGGTATCTGGGGCAGCGGGCCTAAAGATTACTCAGCCATGAAGCTCACCCTGATGCTTATGGGTGGCTCTGCACTTCTTCTTGTTGGTCTGCTGGGAATATATTTCAACTCAGCGCCCGGAGGCGGAAGGCTTACATTCAATATACTTGAGATTTCAAAGGTGACAATACCCATGACAGCCCAGAGGCTGTTCTTTCCTCTCACATTTGTCGGGTTTGGCATTCTTGGCGCTTTGTTTCCATTTCATACCTGGTCGCCCGATGGTCATGCCTCCGCTCCTACTGCAGTATCGATGCTTCATGCAGGGGTTCTGATGAAACTCGGAGGGTATGGTGCATTCAGGGTTGCCATATTCCTTATGCCTGAGGCGGCAAAGGAGCTATCGTGGATATTTATCATACTGACCTCGATAAGTGTCGTTTATGGCGCATTCGGAGCAATCGTTCAGAAGGACCTAAAATATATCAATGCATATTCTTCTGTCAGTCACTGCGGCCTTGTCCTTTTTGCAGTTCTTATGATGAATCAGACAGCAATGAACGGAGCCATAATCCAGATGATCTCACACGGGCTTATGACTGCTCTTTTCTTTGCCCTTATCGGGATGATCTATGGAAGGACCCACACAAGGCTTATAAATGAAATGGGCGGACTCATGAAAGTGATACCATTCCTTTCTGTTTGCTATGTAATTGCAGGTCTTGCTTCACTCGGACTTCCCGGTTTAAGCGGTTTCGTTGCAGAGATGACAATATTTGTTGGTGCATTCCAGCATACCGATGTATTCCACAGGGTTGTGACTATCCTCGCCGTTTCATCAATAGTAATAACGGCTGTTTATATTCTGAGAGTTATCGCAATATTACTTCTTGGCCCGACTACTAATGAACATTACACTCACCTGAAAGATGCGAAGTGGTTCGAAAAAGTTTCAGCTGTAACACTAATCGGGTCGGTGGCGGCTATAGGTCTTGCTCCATTCTGGCTCTCTTCAATGATCGGCATAAGTCTTAAGCCTATCGTTGACAAGATACTTGCTGTGATCCCTATGTAATTAAAAAGAATAATATACTGTTAAAAACAATATATGAGCCTAGAAAATTTATTAGTAATGCGGCATGAACTGCTGCTGACAATAGCAGCCATGCTGATCCTTGTTGCCGAGATCTTCGTGGATCCTGCAAAGAAGAAATCGATCAGTATGTTTTCTATAATCCTGTTCGCTGCCATAACAGTTGCCGGATTTCTTCCATCACAGACCGGTTCTTTGTTTGGCGGAATGTATGTCAGCACTCCGACTACAATCCTGATGAAGAATATTCTTAATATAGGTGTGTTGCTGATATTCTTGCAGTCGGCTTCCTGGCTCGCAAAATCTGAGAACGCGGAAAGGTTAAGCGAATACTACATTCTGCTTGTTTCAACACTTGCTGGAATGAACTTCATGATATCATCAGGTCACTTTCTTATGTTCTATATAGGACTTGAACTTGCTACTATTCCTATTGCTGCTCTTTCTGCTTACGACCGTTTCAGGAACACTTCTGCTGAAGCCGGTATCAAGCTCATACTTTCCTCGGCACTCTCATCTGGAATTCTTATATATGGCCTGTCGATGATTTACGGAACAACAGGCTCACTCTATTTCGGCGAAGTACAAAAAGTCTTCACCGGCAATAATCTTCAGGTGCTTGGGTTTATCTTCTTTTTCACAGGAATGGCATTCAAGATCTCGATAGTACCCTTTCATCTATGGACCGCTGACGTATATGAAGGTTCCCCTGTCAATATAACCTCATACCTGTCGGTTATTTCTAAAGGAGCAGCAGTTTTCATCTTCATTATTATTCTTTTCACAGTATTTCCCGTAATTATAGCTTCATGGCAGAAAACCATCTATGTCACTTCCATTCTTACAATGACTATCGGTAACCTTTTCGCTATAAGACAGAATAATATTAAGAGGTTTCTGGCATTCTCGTCAATTTCACAGGCCGGTTATATCATGCTTGGATTCATAGGCGGAAATCAGTTGGGAATGGCATCAGTTATTTACTATATTCTTGTATATATATTCTCAAATCTTGGTGCATTCGGAGTTGTTGCCGCAATTTCAAATGCCGCAGGCAAAGAAAATATTTCAGACTATAATGGTCTGTATATAACAAATCCCAGATTGAGCCTGATAATGACACTTGCTCTTTTCTCACTCGCAGGAATACCACCTGTTGCGGGATTCTTTGGAAAGTTCTTTCTTTTTACTGCTGCGGCTCAGAAAGGCTTCTACCTGCTCGTACTAATCGCTGTATTAAATACCATAATTTCACTTTACTATTATCTTCTCATTGTAAAGGCAATGTTTATTAATAAGAGCGATACTCCGGTAGCCACATTTAAAAGTGACGTATTCACTAAGATAGCACTGCTTGCGTGTGTTGCTGGTATCTTCTTCACTGGATTTGCAAGCATGATATTTGAGATGATAAAGAATCTTAGTTACGGGGTTTGATAAAAAAAAAGAATCTATGGCACTGACTAATGCAAAACATATTATAGCTGAGATAGAGGGTGTTCGCTGCTCTGTTGCGGAAACCGGTGCAACACTTGAGCGTGCAGCTTTCATCAGGAATCTTCTTGAATTCAACAATTATATTGTTAAGGAATTACAGGAACCGTCAATGGCAGAGGGCTCTGAACCAAAGTACACCATAGGAGTGACAGACCTTATCTTCAATCCTGTTTTTGCAGTCTATGAATGCCTTCTGAAAACAAAAGAAGGCAGCTATGTAACTCCGGGGTATTGGAAGCAGGAGTGTGTCACGTGTGATAAGCGATACTGGATGAAGCGTAAGCCCGGGAAGAAGGCTCCCCGCGAAGCAAACGAAATACTTCAATAAATATGCTGACAGGTCATAGCTGGCAGCTGATGGTAATAAAGGTTTTCCAAAAAGCTACGAGCCTTCAGCCATCAACTCTTTTTTAAGCAGTTCCACGAATCCGTTTATGTCCTCCTCAGTCGTATCCCAGCTTGTCATCCATCGATACTCAGAACGCATCTCATCCCAGGGATAAAAAAAGTATTTCTTTCTAAGCTTTTCAGCTGCCTGTTGCGGCATTATAACAAAAATGCCGTTTGCTTCGACTTTCTGAGTTATTCTGATTCCTTTTATATCACTGACCTTGCTGTAAAGCAGCTGGGCCATTGCATTTGAATGAGATGCACATCTCTTCCACAGATCATTGCTGAAGAATGCAATATACTGGGCTGAAAGGTATCTCATTTTCGATGCAAGCTGCATCGACTGTTTCCTGAGATATTTGAAATTATCTGAAAGGCCCGGCTTCAGGAAACAGATGGCTTCACCAAACATCAATCCGTTCTTCGTGCCTCCGAACGAAAGAATATCGACACCGGCGTCAGTCGTAAAAGCCCTGAAAGGAAGATCGAGTGCCACGGCAGCATTTGAGATACGGGCCCCATCCATATGAAGAAACATATCATATTTGTGTGCATAATCTGAAAGAGCTTTTATTTCAGCCCTGGTATATATTGTTCCCATCTCAGTTGCCTGGGTTATTGATATTATCTTTGGCTGGGAATGATGCTCAAAGTCAAATCCATGCATATGACGGCTCAGAAGTTCAGGCGTTACTTTCCCGTCAGGAGTATCTACTGTGAGTACCTTACATCCGGCAAATTTTTCTGGAGCGCCGCATTCATCTGTATCTATATGTGCTGTTGAAGAAGTCAGGATTGAGTTCCACGACCTGACTGTCGCCGATATACCGAGTACATTGGCAGCAGTCCCGGTAAAAACAAAAAAGAGCTCCGCATCCTTCCCGAACTGCTCCCTGAATATCACTTTAGCTCTTTCTGTATAAGGATCACCGCCATAGCCGATAACATGACCCTCATTCACGCCAAGCATCTCCTTCAAAACATCGGGATGCACTCCTGCATTATTATCGCTTGCAAATCCTCGTTTATTTAAATTAGCCATTATTCCAGGTAAGTTTTTTATAGTTTAATATTTTAAGATTTATCTTCCAATAAATTTGCCCATGAATTCACGTGCGAGCTTAACCTGGTTGTCGACATACTCAATTCCTGCACGGGTATGGTCCTCATTCAGTACGTTATGGCATAGCTCGAATGTGAACCATCCGTTATAATTGATCTCATTCATCAAACCAATATAATTTGAATAATCAGGAAGCATCCCGCCTGCATAATAGTCAAGAACCCTTGCCTTGATCTCCTTGCCTTCCCGGTAATACTCACCTCCGAAATGTGAATGTACCTGCAGGCTTCCGACTGTGCGTACGGCATTTGCAATATAGTTATTGTCAAGATTGTCAAAGATCGGAAGATCGAGACATATCTTCAGCCAGGGGGAGCTCACCTCCTTTACAAGATCGTATGTATCTCTCCAGGTTCTAATAAGCGGCGAATGATTCTGAAGAGCCATTATGACTCCATTCTCCTCTCCCATTTTCGCAGCCTCTTTAAGGCAGTCCTTAACAAAATTCCAGCGGTCGAGACGCGTTGCAAAGGGATATTGTCTCTGGAATGTATAATATTCGCCCCTGGAAAGATCGTACGTTCCTACACCTTCATGAACTGCTACACCGGGCCAGGCAGCGAAGAGCCTTACTATCTTGGCGCCCAGGTCTTTTGCAAGCTTTGCAGTTTCGCGAACCATAAGGAGCTGACATTCCCTATGCTCAGGCATAGGGCTTGAGAAATCATTATTTGCAGCAACTGCCGGTATTTCAAGACCATACTTCTGAAGGGAACCGATCATTTCATCGCGCTTTTTCCGGTCAAGGTCCAGCGGGCAGCCCATCGGGCGCTTGTTATCGAGTTCAATGCCGTCAAACCCGTAATCCCTGGCCCGTTTGCACAACTCCTCGAAACTTAGAGCCGAGCCTGTATACCAGATCCCGCCATATGAGATAGAATAAAGTCCAAGTTTGATCTTAGCGGATCCTTTTGATTTCGCTTCAGCAACTGAAATTCTGGGTTCTGCCGATGCCGTTACTCCTCCAAGTACAGCAGCTCCGGCTGCCACCCCTGAGGTCTCGATGAATTTTCTGCGGTTCATATTGAGAAAGGTTAATTGGTTTTCTTCTTCCTGTATACAAAAATTAGCATGATAAGGCCAAATACAAGCATAAGGATGCCCATAAAGATGTTGACGTTAATGCCAAGTGATTTCTGATAGATGGCGTTTCCTCCTGTGAACAGGCCAAAAACAGTTATCAGCAAGCCAAAAATTGAGAACATCAGACCGATTGGAATTCTTATATCTAACATTTTGTTTTCCTCCTACCAGAATAAAATACTAAATACTATAAATATCGCGCCTACTATCAGGGCAAGTCCAGCCGGTCGCTGGTACCATGGCATATCGAGCTCAACATCGTGAGGCGTAAGTGAATATACAAGTCCCTTCAGGTCGTCGTCACTCTTCATCTGCTTTGTCATAAAAGTGAGTGCGACGGTTACTATTGTTGATACCGAAAAGGCAATAATTGCAGTCCAGAAGTTCTGCGCCATCTCCACCGGATAGGTGTGTATATGTCCAAGCCATCCTCCTTTGAAGAATGTTGTGGCGCCAAGTGGTATTGTAAGTCCGTGATGCAAAAGGGCAGCCAGAAAACCGACAAGCAGGCCTGCGAATGCAGCATGCCCGGTTGTTCTTTTCCAGAACATCCCCAGGAAAATCGTTGCGAACAGAGGTGCATTTATAAGCGAGAAAATTGTCTGCAGGAAATCCATTATATTTCCGAATTTGCTGGCAATATATGCAGCTGCAATACTAAGCAAAACTCCGGCTACCGTTGCAATGCGTCCAACATTCAGGTAGTGTCTATCATCTGATATTGTATCTGAACTCCTTTTTCTTATATAGCTCTGATAAATATCATATGTCCATACCGTATTGAATGCCGAAACATTACCTGCCATGCCTGACATGAATGAGGCGAGCAGGGCCGTTATTCCCAGACCGAGAACTCCGGTCGGAAGATAATACTTCAGAAGCATTATGATGGTATAGTCGTAAATTGGCTTTCCGCTAACAGGATCCATGGGAAGGTTAAAGCCTTTTGCCGGGTCGTTCATGAGTATCAATGCAATGATCCCCGGAACTATAATAAGAAAAGGCAGAAACATTTTAGGCAGAGCTCCGATAAGGGGAACCTTTCTCGCTGCTGCCTTGGATTCTGCTGCAAAGGCCCGCTGTACGATCAGGAAATTCGTACACCAGTAACCGAAGGCAAGCACAAATCCGAGCCCGAACAGGACACCAAACCATTCCACTCCCATAGGGTTGGAAGTTGTACTTCCTGTATATTTCCAGGTTGACATGAATGTTGCAGGATCGAACTGATGTGGGGTGACTGCCGCAAGATGAGTCTTAAGTCCGCTCCATCCGCCTACATCCTTCAGGCTGAGGAATGCAAGCGGAAGGAGGCCGATTACGATAATGAAGAACTGTATTACCTCGTTGTAAATTGCTGACGAGAGGCCTCCCAGATAAGTATATGTGAGAACAATCAGTGCAGATATCCACAGGCTGATGTTGAAATCCCATCCAAGCACTTTTTCCATAAGGATAGCCAGCGCGTACATCGAAATTCCTGAGGCCAGGATGGTCATTATTGCAAAGAGGATAGCATTGAGCCCCCTGGTCTTCTCATCATACCTGAGCTTTAAGAATTCTGGTACTGATCTTGCTTTTGAACCGTAATAGAATGGCATCATGAAGAGTGCAAGGAAGATCATCGCAGGTATAGCTCCAATCAGGTAGAAATGAGTTGTCATCATTCCATATTTGGCACCCGAGCCGCACATTCCCATTACTTCAAGGGCGCCAAGATTAGCTGAAATAAAGGCAAGTCCGGCAACCCATGCCGGTATAGACCTTCCGGCTTCAAGGAATGCATTGGCATTCTTCATATGTTTTCTCAGGTACCATCCAATGCCAAGCACGAAAATGAAATAGATCATCATTATAAGATAATCTATCCAGCCAAGTTCAACTTTCATATTTATTATTTTTGAATTTCTATTTGTCCAGTAACCATTACATGGTAAATCACAAAATAATCTGCAGTTTGAGTAAAAATACATTTTATGACCGATTAATAGTTGTTTTTTTAACCTTTATTTGCAAAAAAAAGAGTGTGATTACCCGGTATTTCATATTCCTTTCCTATAGGGGGACCTCCTATCATGGCTGGCAGATCCAGCCTAACGGTATTACAGTGCAGGAGATACTTGACAAGGCACTTTCCGTAATATTAAAAGAGAAAATTAACACTACAGGGGCCGGTAGAACAGATACCGGCGTGCACGCGCAGGTCTTTTGCGCTCATTTCGACAGCGGATCATCAGACCTTGATGAAAAAAAGAATTTTATTTACAAGCTGAACGTATATCTTCCTCCAGACATTTCTGCTAATTCTATAAGAAAGGTAAGAGGAGAGTCCAATGCCAGGTTCAGTGCCTTGTCAAGAACATATATCTATTATATTTCCAGGAAGAAAGATCCCTTCACAGATGATTCATCATGGTTCATCCATGGTGATATTGACCTCGATTCGATGAACAGGGCTGCTGCAGCGCTCCTTGAACATACCGACTTCACCAGCTTCAGCCGTCTTCATTCAGAGGTTAAGACTAACAATTGCAGGATTATGCGCGCAGAATGGACAGTAAATGGGAACCAGCTGGTTTTCACAATTCAGGCTGACAGGTTTCTGCGCAACATGGTAAGAGCTATTGTCGGGACGATGGCAAGTGTAGGATCAGGCAAAATATCAGTTGAAGGATTTAATACTATAATTATGGCAAAGGATCGTGGAAAAGCCGGTAAATCTGCTCCGGCAAAAGGTCTCTTCCTCACGGGAATAGAATACCCTGAGAATATTTTTATTTAGCTATCCGGATCGTTCCAGATCATCCAGGACCTCTCAGCCTGCAAATAGAGCATCTCTAGTCCGCTTTTAACTTTACAGCCTCTATCCTTTCCCCTCTGAAGGAATTTTGTCATTTCGGGGTTATAGACCAGGTCGAAAAGAATATGCTTATCTGTAAGAGCATCATATTCAATATCGGGACAGGAATCAATATCAGGAAACATTCCGAGAGGTGTAGTGTTGATTATCAGCTTATTTTCCCTGATATGATCGGCAGTAAGCTCATTATATGTAATATTATTCTCCGAAGATATCCTTGAGACGCTTATATAGTTTATTTCAAGCATTTCAAGCACATACCTGACAGCAAGGGAGCTGCCCCCGGTACCAAGAATAAGTGCACTGCAGCTTTTGGATCCTATAAGCGGAAGAAGTGACTCACGGAAGCCATAAATATCCGTGTTAAAGCCTTTTAGTTTTTTCCTATCCTCAGCAGTATATATTTTAATGACATTTACCGCTCCTGCGGCGCTTGCGTCATTGTCAGTTTCAGAAAGAAACTTAAGTATACTTGTTTTATAGGGAATAGTAACATTGAGGCCTTTCAGTCCATCGGTATTTTCAATAAGCTCAGGGAACAGTTCAAGATTTTCAAGCGGATAGGTTTCATAGACTGCATCACCTAATCCCTCCCTGACAAATTTTTCAGTGAAATACTTCTTTGAGAAAGAGTGCCCCAGCGGGTATCCGATAAGGCCATATTTCCTCATATTATGTTTTGTTTTAACAAACTTTAAATATCCCCTTCTGCAAACTGCCTTTCACAGCCTTCCGGCTTATAATTGCGGTTTTCAGATTTGAGATCAGGATTTTCTAGTTCTAATTCCAGTCATCCGCTCTAAGCTCTACGCTATTTAAGATTATCCGGCAGGAACTGAAAGAAAGTATCGCCCCTTAATCCAAGTCTGAGCGATTCAAGCGCAATAATTTCATTTGGAGCAATGTTTCCAAGATTAACATTTGCTCCGAAGTGCTTGATGAACCAGGCCTGCTGTGATTTGATCGGGGCTTCCCAGATAACATTTTCAAGCTTCACATGTGTCGATATGGCTTCAATTATCTCATGATTTATGGTGCCATCTTCATTATAGATGCCTGTTGTGCCTGATTCACGGGCTTCAGCGATCACTTTAACAGAACCGGCATCAAGTTCCGATTTCATCATAGCAACCCACTCATCGGGAGAATAGACGACCTCCTTTTTCTTTGAACCAACCTCTGAAATAACAGTGGCAATTTTAGCCAGGCGGTTAATATAATCGAGCTTTCTTGTATGTTCAATATCGTAAGAGCCGTCGGAGATCTCGACAAGGGTCACCTCGTATTTTTTTATGAATTCGACAAATTCATCATACATATTGCGGATGATAAATGCCTCAGACAGAGTTCCTCCGAAATATGGAAGAGATCCGGCTTTTTTGTATATTTTTATCTTTTTATCGAACCCCGGAGTAACCAGTGAAGTACCGAATCCAAGCTTGACATAGTCGGTATATTCGCTTCCGACAGACATGAAATCCTCTGCCTCTCTGATACTCAACCCTTTATCCATGACCATGGTGAGTCCGTGGTTTCTGGGCCTTGAGGGTCTTTCCGGAATAAACGGAAGTATATTCTTCATCTTACTGGGGTTTAGTCTTTTTCAACAGATTCTTTATTTTCTTATCAAGGAGTGTTTCGGGGAAAAGGTCGCTGTACTCTTCAAATAACCTGGGTTCCAGTTCAATTGCGGCGGAGAGGTGATCGAACGCCGGATGGTAATTCCCGGTATAGACATACAATGAAGCGAGAAGGTAATTCATCCCAGGTACATCGCCTGTTATTTTATGGGCTTTTTCAGCAAGAGGCAGAGCCCTTGAGATTAGTCCTTCTGCAATGATTATCCGTGCCAGATCGGCCCAGGCTTCATCATAAAATGCGTCGAGCTTGAGTGCGTCCCTGAAACTTTTAAGGGCAGCTTTCTTATCTCCTCTTGCATAAAGTGCTTTACCGGTAAGATAGATGATCTCGGGATTTTCGTTATCGAGCCTTGAAGCTTTCCGGAAATAAATAAGGCTCTTTTCAATTTCGCCGGAGTTCATTGCTATAATGCCGAGGCCGATCCATGGATCGGCGAATTCGGGAGCCATATCAATGGCTTCATTATAATATTTTCTGGCAAGTACAATATTATCAGTCTTTTCGTAACACTCAGCCAGGTATGTCATTGCCTCAAAACTGTCAGGTTCATTCTCAAGGTATTCGTGGTACACCGGAATAGCTTCTGTATACCTATCGAGATTACTTAGAATATTACCTTTGTTGAATAGGGCAAAACTGTTCTGGTTGTTTATTGCCAGAGCATAATCGTAAGCCTCAAGGGCTTTTAGAGGCTGATCTGTTTTATTGTATATGATCCCAAGGTTATACCATGCACTGTCGGAGAAGGGCTCATCCTCAAGGTAAGTTGTATAGTGTTTAATACTATTCTCGTATTCATGTAACTTTTCATAGGCATATGCCAGATCATATATATGAGCGTAGAACTCAGGTTCAAGCTCTAGCAGTCGCCTGAGGTAAGGGATCAGCTGCTCGTAATAATTAAGATTCTGAAGGACAGATGTTATAGCGAAGAGAATATTTTCGATGTCGTCTGAATCCTTTGTAAGTGCGACATCAAACATTTTTTTTGCTCCGTTCACATCACCAAGAATGCCAAGCGCTGTTCCTTTTACGATATAGATCTCATGATTGCCAGGCTCTATATTCTCAAGCTTCTTAAGGATTCTCAGCGCTTCAACCGCTCTGCCCTTTTCGAGAAGGACTCTGGCCTTTCTTAATTGAATAGATACAGAATTGGGATGCTGACTGCTGGCAATAGAAGCTGCCTCAAATGCGGTAGCAGGATTATTGCTTTCTATATAGAAATCAATGATTGTTTCAAATTCAATAACATCGAAGAAGTAATTCTCATTATTTCTCTTCATTTTCTCAAAACGCTGAACAACCTCTCTTATCTCCTCGTCGTGGGAAATGCCAAACTTTTCTTCTTCCATTTTCGCGCGTTAACTCGTGACAAAATTAACACTATTTTCAAGAACACCCATTTCGCTATTTTTCAATTATCAACATTTTAGATATTTTTCAAACATCTAATTATTAGGTAAGTACGAAATATGTGAATAAATATTTATTTTTTTTTGCAATATCAACGCAACCGAACAACCAAAATTCACATCTATTGTTTGTATTTTAATTTGTACCCTCATACCCAAATATACCCTAGAATTAACCTAAATTCTAACTTCAAGGAACC
>JBBIIS010000062.1:12688-16389 GCA_037446375.1 Bacteroidota bacterium
GAAAGCCCGGTTTTTTAATTATACTGAATATATTAATATATTTGTATCTGTTTCCAAATGGTAAGCTTATGAAAAGCAATTCTTACAGGATACCTTTCTTATTAATGCCGGCTATATTTATTCTGATCATATCGATGGCAGGCTGTAAGAAGACTCAGGGCCCTATAAAATATAAGGTTGGAACATTTCCTGATTCCGTCTATAATATAGATGGGCTTAACAGTCCGTATGATGACTATAATTCTGACCTTTATGTTCTTGGAACTGAGATGCCGATTATTTTTTCAAGTAAGAGGGAAAGCAGCGGGGTGCAGTTCGATCTGATAAGCGGCACCGTCACCTATTTATTTGACCAGACAAACGGAAAGTTTACCCTGGCCGGGAATGTGGCAACCGATCCGTTTTATAGTACAATTGCGGCAAGGGCAAATACTGCCGGAGATGACCTCGGACCATTCACACTCTTCAACAACAGTGATGGCTATGAATACCTGTTTCTGGCATCCCAGGTTTCCGGAGGCCAGACAGATATTTTCTATGAAAAGTACCTTCCGAGGAATGGAAATAACGCTCCTGTAATTACCGGGCCAAATCCCGTTTCAGTCTTGAATTCATCTGCCAGTGAGGCTTATATAAGTTTTAATTCCAGACAGGATACTGCGTATTTCTGTTCCGACCGGGCAGGTAACTATGACATTTATCTTCAGGCAAGACCCGACTCGATTCCTTTCAGCGCCTGGCTTGGTCAAAGTTATCAGACTGCTTATCTTGTAGATAGCCTGAATTCCTCGAAAAATGACAAGTTCCCATTTGTTTATAAAAATATAATAATATTTGCCTCAGACCGGGATGGCGGAATGGGCGGATATGATCTTTATTATTCTGTACTGAGGGGTGGAAAATGGAGCTCTCCAGTTAATATGGGGCCAAAAATAAACACATCAGCCGATGAGTGCCGTCCTGTTATTGGCTATTCCCAGGATTTCACAAACAAGTTCATAATATTCTCATCGAACAGACCGGGAGGTAAGGGCGGCTTTGACCTCTACTTTACGGGTTATACTTTTCCTGCAGAATAAGTACAAGGGAATTCTGGTTATTTCTCTCTCTTCTCAACAGCAAAAAGAGTGTTTCTCAGCAATGATACCCTTGTCATGGGTCCAACTCCTCCGGGTACGGGGGTTATGTATGAGCATTTTGGGGCCACATTTACAAAATCGACATCACCGGCAAGCTTCCAGCCCGACTTAGTATCGGGTGCGCTTATCCTTGTTGTGCCTACATCAATTACAACGGCTCCGAACCGGACCATTTCAGCTTTCACGAAGCCGGGCAAACCGATCGCTGCTATGATAATATCGGAGTTTCTAACTATGCTTTCAATGTTTTTTGTCCTGCTGTGGACAACCGTAACTGTTGCATCCATATCCTTCTGTGATAAAAGGACACTGACAGGTCGGCCAACTATATTACTTCTGCCTATAACCACACAATCCCTTCCTGCAGTCTCAATCTTGTATCTTTTAATTAATTCTACAATGCCGTAAGGGGTTGCTGGCAGAAAAGAGGGCATTCCGGTCATCATCCTTCCTATATTTACAGGATGAAATCCGTCAGCATCTTTTGAGGGGTCAATCAGGTCAATAATGTTTTTCTCATTTATCTGTTTCGGAAGAGGCAGCTGGACAATAAATCCATCAACATCATCATCGTTATTAAGCTCTTCGATCTTTGCTTTCAGAACCGATTCAGAAGTGTCTGCACCATATCTGATGAGAGTTGATCTGAAGCCAACCTCCCCGCAGTCCCTGACCTTGTTTGAAACGTATGTTTCGCTTGAGCCATCATTTCCGACGAGAATTGCAGCCAGGTGCGGGATCTTTTTCCCGGCAGCTGTTCGTTTCTTAACCTCTCCGGCTATTTCCAGCCTGATATCGGAAGCCGTTTTCTTACCGTCTATTAAAGTATACATTGCTTAAGATTACCTTCTGCCCATCAGCTTGGCCTGGTTGCCGCTCTTAGTGACCATCCTCATCATCCTCCTTGTCTCATCAAACTGCTTCAGAAGCCTGTTGACTTCCTGAACGCTTGTACCGCTTCCATCTGCAATTCTCTTACGCCTCGACCCGTTCAGTACGGTAGGATTATGTCGTTCCTCAGGGGTCATGCTTCTAATTATAGCCTCTATCCCCTTAAAGGCATTATCATCAATATCGAGATCCTTTACTGCCTTGCCAACGCCGGGGATCATAGCCATGAGGTCCTTAGCATTACCCATCTTCTTTATCTGCTGGATCTGGGCGATAAAGTCATCAAAGTCGAACTGATCCTTTGCTATCCTTTTCTGCAGCTTCCTTGCCTCTTCGACATCGTAATGTTCCTGAGCCTTTTCAACGAGTGATACAATGTCTCCCATTCCGAGGATCCGGTCTGCCATCCTCTGTGGATAGAATATATCAATTGCATCCATCTTCTCTCCGGAACTGACAAACTTAATGGGCTTGTTCACGACGGATCTAATTGAAAGCGCTGCCCCGCCGCGGGTATCACCATCAAGCTTCGTAAGGACAACACCGTCAAAATCGAGCCGGTCGTTAAACTCCTTTGCAGTATTTACGGCATCCTGCCCGGTCATTGAATCAACGACAAAGAGGATCTCGTGTGGTGACACGGCATCTTTTACAGACGCGATCTCCTTCATCATCTCCTCGTCAACTGCAAGCCTTCCTGCGGTATCAATAATAACCAGATCATGACCTGATATCCTGGCATGCTTGACTGCATTTTTTGCAATGGCAACAGGATTCCTGTTCCCGTCTTCGGTGTATACCGCGATCTCAATCTGCTGTCCGATAACCTTAAGCTGTTCAATAGCTGCAGGCCTGTACACGTCACCTGCAACAAGAAGCGGATTTTTACCCCTCTTGGTTTTTACCCATTTTGCAAGCTTCCCGCTGAATGTTGTTTTACCGGAGCCCTGTAAGCCCGCAATAAGTATAATTGAAGGGTTGATCTTAATATTTATATCTGTCTTGTCAGATCCCATAAGCCCGACAAGTTCATCATGCACGATCTTTACCATCATCTGCGAGGGATTGACTGCGGTAAGAACCTGCTGGCCCATAGCCTTCTGCTTGACAGTATCAGTAAACTGCTTGGCAATTTTAAAGTTAACGTCAGCATCAAGCAGGGCCCTGCGTACCTCCTTAAGTGTTTCAGCCACGTTAATCTCTGTGATCCTTCCCTGTCCTTTAAGCATCTTAAAGGAGCGCTCAAGCCGTTCGCTTAAATTCTCAAACATCTCTGTTACTTTAATCTGTTTTTACATTCTTTCAGGCATCTCCACTCCCAGCAGGCCCATGCCTTTTGAAAGGACTTCGCCTACTGATTCAGAGAGTGCAAGCCTGAATTCCTTTATATATGAATCAGTTTCTCCCAAAATCGAATAATCGTGATAAAACTGATTATATTCCTTTGCAAGGTCGTAGCAGTAGTTGGCTACCAGAGCCGGGCTATATCCGGTTCCTGCTTCAACGACGGTTGGTGCGAATTTAAGCAAAAGCTTTAAAACCTCAAGTTCCTTCGCAGCAGGAAGTACTGATGTGAATCCTTTTCCGGTGACCTTTAATCCGGCAGATTCTGCTTTCTTGAGCACTGACTTTATCCGCGCGTAAGTGTACTGGAAAAACGGGCCTGTATTG
>JBBIIS010000063.1:0-15949 GCA_037446375.1 Bacteroidota bacterium
GCCCTCGGGAACGGACTCTTCAAAGGCATTAAGGATGTTGTATATATAAAGCCCGAATCATTCAATGCGGCCCGCAGCGAAAAGATAGCATCCAACATTGAAAAGGTTAATGCTGCTTTTGTGAAAAAAGGTACAGGCTATGTTCTTATTGGCCCCGGGAGATGGGGTTCATCAGATCCATGGCTTGGAATACCTGTAAAATGGCCACAGATTTCTGCAGCAAGGCTTATCGTTGAGTCGGGTCTCAAGAACTTCAGGATCGATCCGAGCCAGGGGACACATTTTTTTCAGAACCTGACATCCTTCCGTGTAGGATATTTTACTATAAATCCATTTAACAAAGAAGGCTTTTATGATGTTAGTTGGCTGAACAGTCAGAAAGTGATTTTCGAGGATGAATACATCAGGCATGTAAATTTTGAGAAGCCGCTTGAGATAATGATTGACGGCAAAAGGCATAAGGGAGTCATAATGAAACCTTAAAGAAGTTTGGTTTGGGAGCGTTGGAGAATTAATTAATAATAATAGCAAAATGGAAACGGCAAAAACAATATATAAAGGTGAGCTCAGGACAGAGGCCGTTCATATAAGATCGGGGAATAAAATTACTACGGATGCTCCACCCGATAATAAGGGAAAGGGTGAATACTTCTCTCCGACCGACCTGGTGGCTACTGCCCTTGGAAGCTGCATCTTTACGATAATGGGAATAGCAGCCAGGGAGCATGGATTCTCAATAGATGGCGCCACATGCAGCATTACTAAGATAATGGCTGAAAATCCCCGCAGGATCGGAGAGATCAGAATAGAGTTTAATCTTATGGCAATGGATTATACTGAAAAGCAGAAAAAAATACTTGAATACTGTGTAAAGACCTGCCCTGTATCTCTTTCGCTGAATGAATCATTATACCAGAACGTAAAATTGCTTTTCAGGTAGCTTTTTAGCTCTGACTGACCGGCCTGCGATCAGAATGAAGCCCCTTCAGCCTGCACATCCCTGTTGATCTTTTTAACAAGGCCCTGCAGAACATTTCCCGGACCTGCTTCAACAAAGACGGTTGCCCCGGCGGCGATCATATTAAGGACACTCTGGGTCCATCTTACCGGTGATGTAAGCTGTGAAACCAGGTTTGCTTTAATTCTGTCAGGTTCAAGAGAAGGTTCGGCATTTACATTCTGATAAACAGGGCAAACTGGTCTTTTGAAGTGAGTTGCATTTATTGCAGCCTCAAGCTCAACGCGTGCAGGTTCCATAAGAGGAGAATGAAAAGCTCCGCCGACAGCCAGCTTAATTGCCCTTTTTGCTCCCTTTTGCTTAAGGGCTTCAATTGCCAGGTCGATTCCTTCATTTGAACCCGAAATAACTATCTGTCCGGGGCTGTTGTAATTCGCCGGAACGACAATCTCATTTATTGAGGAGCAAATCTCTTCGACGATAGTGTCATCCATGCCAAGTACTGCTGCCATTGTTGAGGGTCTTAATTCGCATGCCTTCTGCATTGCCATTGCTCTTTTTGAAACAAGCGCCAACCCGTCTTCAAAGGTAATCGCTCCGCTTGCAGTAAGTGCGGAAAATTCTCCAAGAGAATGACCGGCTGTCATATCCGGATTGAATGATTCTCCAATGACAGCTGCAAGAATGACTGAATGAAGGAATATTGCGGGTTGGGTAACTTTTGTCTGCTTCAGGTCTTCATCGGTACCTGAGAACATCATGTCGGTGATCCTGAATCCAAGTATCTGATTCGCTTTTTCAAACATATCTTTTGCGAGTGCTGATCTCTCGTACATATCCTTGCCCATGCCCACGAACTGAGCCCCCTGACCGGGAAATACAAATGCTTTCATTTTTCTTCAGTTAAATGTTAAACAGATTTAAAGGCGGCAAAAATAGGGAAAAAATCAATGCAGCCTTGTACCGATAAGGTGGACGAACTCTTCACGGGTTCTCATATTATCAAGAAAGATCCCTGTGAATGCCGATGTTGTTGTAACCGAATTCTGTTTCTGAACCCCTCTTATCTGCATGCACATATGCTGAGCTTCAATAACAACAGCAACTCCTACAGGATCGAGGCACTCCTGGATACAATCCCTTATCTGGGTTGTCAGCCGCTCCTGCACCTGTAGTCTTCTGCTGAAAGCTTCAACTACCCGTGCTATCTTGCTCAATCCGGTTATATGGCCATTAGGAATATATGCCACGTGTGCCTTCCCAAAAAATGGCAGCATATGATGTTCGCACATTGAATATAGGTCAATATCTTTCACGAGTACCATCTGCTGGTATTCTTCCTTAAATTTGGCGGAGTTGATTATACTGCAGGGATTCACATTATATCCATTTGTCAGGAAGTAAAGTGCCTTAGCCACCCGCACCGGAGTGTTTTTAAGTCCTTCTCTTTCGGGGTCCTCTCCTATGAGGCCCAGAACTTTATAATATAAACCTGACAGTTCCTTTATGCTCTCCTCATCCCACGATTCAATCTTGTTGTATCCTTTTTCTACTAGACCGCTTCCGTTATTTATCTTTTCAATCTTCTTAGCCATAATATTCAATTGAGTTATTTTCAGTTTCTTCAATCTTCACACAATGAAGCATAATACCCTCATTTTCAATGTCGGGCTTTAGTTCATTCCATATCGCGACAGCCAGATTTTCAGTTGTTACTATTTTGCCACGCATGAAATCAACATCAAGGTTAAGGTTTTTATGATCAACCCTGTCGATTATCTTCTCAAGGATGATCTTTTTCAGAATGTTCATATTTATAACGAAGCCGGTCTCCTTTTGAAGGTCGCCCTTAACAGTTACATAAAGAACATAATTATGGCCGTGCCAGTTTGGATTTGAGCATTTCCCGAAAACACTGGCATTCTTTTCATCGCTCCATTCAGGCCTGAACATCCTGTGGGCCGAGCTGAATCTTTCCCGTCTGGTCAGATAAATCATTTCAACTGATTAGTACTGCAAATATTAAGTGTTAAAGTTGAGTTTTTTTCTGCATAAAAGCAATATATTTAACCTCTTCTTTTGTCAGGAAATAAACTAAAGAGTTTGAATATACTTCTTGTATTTGCGACCAGGGCAGAGGCTGAAATCCTTAAGATGGTACCCGGCATGAACTATGCAGGAGAGGATTTGTTTTTCCAAAACCATAAGCTTAATGTACTTGTGACGGGTGTCGGAGGCATCTCAACGGCCTGGTCGATGAAGCAATGGCTTGGCATGAACCAGCTTCCCGACCTGGCGATTAATGCGGGAATAGCGGGGAGCTTCTCACGAATACTTTGTAAGGGTGATGTCGTAATGCCGGTGTCGGATTGTTTTGCAGACCTTGGAATCGAGATTGAAGGAAAATTCCATACCCTCGACGAGGCAGGTTTCTCAGACAGAAATGCTAATCCTTTTAAAGATGGTTTGATCTTACTGAATAATAAATATCTTGAAAAAATTTCTCACTTATGTCCGGCTGTTAAAGCCGTAACGGTCAATACTGCCACAGGTTCACCCATATCCATTGAGAGGATTATTAATAAATTTAATCCTGATATCGAAACAATGGAAAGTGCAACTTTTTTCTATATTTGCACGAGGGAAAAAATACCTTTCCTTGCATTAAGGGCTATCTCCAATTATGTGGAACCAGGGAGGAGAAGCTCGTGGGAAATACCCCTGGCCCTTTACAACCTTGCAGGAAAGTTGGGTGAAATATTAAATATTCTTTAACGAAGAGATGAAACTTACGCTGGGGTTTTCGCCATGCCCGAATGATACTTTTATTTTCGACGCCATGGTGCATGGACGGATCGATACGGAAGGGCTTGAATTTGACTATTTTCTTGCTGATGTTGAGGAACTTAACAGAAAAGCATTTGAAGGGGATATCCTCATAACAAAGATGAGCTATCATGCTTATGCATACGCTGCGAAGGATTATCTCATTCTCGACTCGGGCAGCGCTCTTGGAAGAAAAAGCGGCCCCCTTCTTATAAGCAAAAAGAATATCGGAACCGACCAGCTTGAGAATGCACGGATCGCAATACCCGGGAAATATACAACCGCAAATCTTCTTTTCAGCATAGCATGGCCCAACGCTGTAAATAAAAAGGAATACCTCTTCTCTGATATTGAAGATGCACTTATTAATGAGGAAGTCGATGCCGGTCTGATTATCCACGAGACAAGATTTACATATCAGAAACGAGGGCTTCAGAAGATCGCAGACATGGGAGAATACTGGGAAACACTCACAGGAATGCCTATTCCACTCGGGACAATTGTTATCAAAAGATCAGTTCCGGAGGATGTTGCATTAAAAGTGAACCGGATTCTGAGGAGAAGCCTCGATTTTGCCTATCGCGATTCGGTTGCATCCTATGAGTTTGTGGCGGGTAATGCAAAAGAGATGGACAGAGACGTAATGAACAACCATATAAAGCTGTATGTAAATGAGTTCACTTCCCAGTTGGGAGAAGAGGGCAGGAGAGCAATCACCAGGCTCTATGAAGTCGCAAGGGAACGTGATGTTATCCCCGATATGCCTGAAAGAATCTTCCTGACCCGATAGTCCAATCCCTCATCCCTTTCAGCCTTTACTATGATGTTTATGGATATCGGGGATCAATTTTTATTTCCTGACTATCGATTTATTAACTAATTTTGGTAGACCAGCAACTGTGGTTATTCCACAGACTGAAATTCTAACAATAAAATCTACCGCCATGACATTTAATCTGCCTGAACTTCCCTACAAGCACGACGCACTTTCTCCCTTCATAAGTGTCGAAACAATAGAATTCCATTATGGCAAGCATCATCTTGCATATGTGACTAATCTTAATAATCTGATCCCCGGAAGCACATTTGAAAAGTCCGACCTTGATGAAATAATAAAAAGGGCGGAAGGCGCGATCTTCAATAACGCGGCACAGATATGGAACCATACTTTCTATTTTGAAAGTTTCATCCCCGGTGGAAACAGGCCAGAAGCCGGAAAGCTCGCAGATGAAATAAACAAAAGCTTCGGTTCCTTTGATGGTTTCAGGGAGCATTTCACAAAAGCAGCTGTAACACTATTCGGAGCAGGCTGGGCCTGGCTTGTGAAGGATCACGACGGTAATCTTCAGATCGTTGTGGAATCGAATGCCGGAAATCCTCTGCGCAGGGGACTGAAACCTATCCTTACATGCGATGTATGGGAACATGCATATTATATCGACTACAGGAACAGGCGGGCTGATTATGTCAAAGCTTTCTGGGAAGTTCTTGACTGGAAGAAAATCGCCTCACGATATTAATATTTATTTTGGCGAAATGAAGCTTCAGGAAATAATTGCGAAGAATCGAACAGTAAGAAGGTTTGACGAATCATTCAGAATAGATTATTCTATCCTTAAGCAGCTGGTTGGCCTGGCCAGGCTCTCTGCCTCAGGGGCAAATAAACAGCCGCTGAAATACCTGATCTATAATGAAGCTGCAGATTGTGGAAGGGTTTTTCCATATACCGCCTGGGCAGCCTATCTGAAAGAGTGGCCAGGACCTGATAAAGGGGAGAGGCCGTCCGCTTATATAATTGTTCTTGGTGATACGACCATATCCGAATCTTTCGGGGTTGACCATGGAATTGCAGCTCAGAGCATTATGCTGGGAGCAGTAGATGAAGGTCTCGGAGGCTGTATTATTGCCTCCATAAGGCGCGATGGTCTAAGAGATGAGTTAAAGATACCTTCGCAATATGAGATACTTCTCGTTCTGGCTATCGGGAAACCGGTTGAGAATGTTATTATTGAGGATATCAGAAACGGGGAAGTTAAGTACTGGCGTGATGAAGAAAATAATCACCATGTACCAAAGAGAAGCCTCGATGAACTCATTCTGAAACTTTAATAGCCTGACTTTTGAATCGCAAAGCAACAATTCTGATCTCAATGCTTCTTCTTAATCTTCCGATCCTCTGGGGTCAGAAAGAGAACAGGGGAGACAAGATCCTGTTTCGCGGGGTTGTATTATCGGCCTCCTCGGGTGAAAGGCTTGCCGGCTCGAAGTTTTACATCAACAAATCGCTTTCAGGGACAAGCCGTGAAGACGGGACCTTCTCATTTTTTGCTTTCAGGCTCGATACAATTGTATTTGATATGCTCGGCTACAAGGCCTCTCAGCTTATAGTACTTGATACACTTAAAGCCAGAGAGTTTATTGCTGGAGTATATCTCCAGTCCGATACAATTGCAATCGGTGAGGTTGTTATTATACCAAACTTATCAGGGCTAAAAGCTGAAATGATGAACCCTCAAAGACTTGCGGATCAGAAACTCGATAATGCTGTTACCAATCTTAACATAGCGTCCTACCAGGGAAGAATGAGCCAGGGTAAAATGGGTGACCCCTACACCAACTACAATGTGCTTCGCGACCAGCAGAAGGTCAATGCCTATGAGAAGGGACAAATTTCTTCAAGCAGGATTGCCGGGATAAATCCCTTTATGATCCTTCCTGCTGCATATTTGCTTTTGCATGGACTGCCTGAGAAGCCTGAACCGCCAAAAATTGGCTTATCATCAAAGGAGCTTCAGGACCTGAATAAAAAATACTTCGAACAGAAGAAGATTAAAAAATAGGCTTTTAAAGATACTTCCCTTGGCGGCGCGGGGGTGGCAAGCTACACAGAGGAATCACTGAGATATGCAAAGGAAATGAACAATAAAATTCTTTGCAAAACTAAATGTTTTCGTGGTTGTTCCTGACTCCGGGACCACAGACTTTCTATCCTTTTACGAAGATGGCTTTGATGATATGACTCGCCATTTTAGGATTTTCCTTGAGCCTTCTTGTCGAGTAGCCAAACCACTGTTTCCCGAACGGAACATATACTCTCATCCTGTGTCCGTCGTTTACGATGCTCGCCCTTAGATTCGGGGTAACCCCATATAGCATCTGGAACTCATACATTTCCTTAGGCACATTGTACTTCGCGATCAGCTTGCAGGCCCCTTCGACAACAGGTTTGTCGTGTGTCGCAATTCCTACATGGATCTTGTTTTTAAACATCAGTTCAAGATCTTCGAGGAAATGGCTGTTGACCTCCTCGTATTTTTTGTACGCTATTGCCTCAGGTTCAACATATATACCCTTGCAAAGCCTGTAATTGAGTGACCCTTCAGGAGTGTTCAGGTCAAGCATCTTCTCAACATCACTGTAGGTTCTTTTCAGATAGGCCTGAAGAACAAGCCCGACATTTTTTGGGAATTCTGCTTTCAGTCTCCTGAAAAGATCTATCTCCATATCCGTGCATGGAGAATCCTCCATGTCGATCCTTATGAAGTTATTATAGGATGCTGCCTTGGCTACAATCTCACGTATATGATTATAGCAGACCTCCCTGTCGATAAGTAATCCAAAGCTGGTTGGCTTAAGAGAAAAATTCCCGTCGATACCGGCCGTTTTCGTTACATCTATCAGATTCAGATATTCTCTTTTATTTGCGTCCGCCTCATCCAGATCCTTGATGAATTCCCCGAGAACATCAAGGGTAACCTTGATATTCATCTTGTTCAGATCGGTCGATACACGCATTGCATCGTTAATTGTTTCGCCCGAGATATATGCCCTTGAAAAGATCCATATCAGTCTCTTTGGCATATATGGAAGAATTGCTGCAATAAGCTTGTTAAACATACCTCTGAATTTATTGTTGGTTAATTTTGTTTATAAATAGATTAAGCTCAATTCAACGTTTAATAATTGACATCGCTAAATAAGTTTAACATCAAACGGAATTTGATGACCTTTATCACGTTTTTAAGATGATATAAAGCAGGAATTTCTTTATTTTGAATAAATTTCTCATTAAGTGCAACCATTCTTTTTACCCATCAGTCTTATTGATGTCGTCAGCAAATGGTGAATGACCTTGAAATAATAGAGGGATGTGCCAGACATAACAGAAAAGCACAGCAGATGCTTTACGACAAGTATTCTCGTTTCCTGCTTGGTGTTTGCCTGAGATATGCAACAGACAGGTCGGAAGCGGAAGATATTTTACAGGATAGTTTTTTGAAGATATATTTCAGTATCGCAGATTTCTCAGGTACAGGTTCTTTCCCAGGCTGGCTCAGAAAGGTTGCTGTTAACACGGCTATCACACATTATCACAAGAATCTCAAGCACCGGTATCATATTGAAATAGAGGAATATGTATCTGTCGAGACGGGCATAAGCAGTTTTGAGGAAGATCTTTTCACCTCCGATGAGCTTTACCAGGTAATGAATGATCTTCCTTCAGGTTACAGGATGGTTTTCAATCTGTATGCAGTAGAAGGCTATAAGCATAAGGAGATCGCTGAGATGCTCGGTATCGATACGAACACCTCAAAATCACAATATAGCCGGGCAAAGGCGGTTCTGAGAGAGAAGCTCGAGAAGCTGAGAATGATCAAAAAGAGCTACTCAGGGAATGGAGAGTAATCGGTAAGAAGTGAGAAGTGAGAGGTGAGAGGTGAGAGGTGAGAAGTGAGAAGTGAGAAGTGAGAAGTGAGAAGTGAGAAATAAGTTAGTAAGCATCAAGAAAATGGAACTGGAGGAATTATTCAGAAGTAAGCTCGAAAGTGCTGAAATGATTCCCGGAGGCAAAGTCAGGGGAGACCTGATGGGCAAGCTGGGCCGCAAGGAGTTTATCCGTTTCAATCCTTTCAGGATCAATATTTATTATGCAGGAGTTTTTATTGCCGCGGGTGTGGCTGCCGTCATTCTTCTATCAATAAAACCCTCCTCAGGAGGCATGAGGCAAAATATTCCCCCTGCCATTAAAATAATAGTAGCCGATTCAACAGTCATTAAGAATAAAACAGCCATTTCGGCAACAGAGAATATAAGTCTGAAGGTCCCTGCCGGGGAAAAGATAGCAATGCCTGAGAAAGATAACAGCCGGTCGAAGGGCAATACAACACCAATAAGCGGCAAGGTTCAGGCAGTAACATATCTTCGTACTGCCGATCTGAGAAAAGATTCACTTCTGAAAAACAGCCAGATCAGGGAGCGGTTAATAACTGCAGAAATGGACAAAGCTACTCTTCAGAAGAAGATTTCCGCTTCCTTTGAGGTATCTTCGGTATCAGGATGTGTGCCAATGAAAGTGAAATTCACGAACCTGTCGGAAGCTTACGATTCAAGTTACTGGACATTTGGGGACGGAGGCTACTCTGCCGTGAACAGTCCGCAATGGATATTTGATATGCAGGGTGAATACAAGGTGAACCTTACTGTTTTCAGGAAAGATGGTTCACAAGCATCTACAAGCCAGGCAATAACAGTATATCCGAAGCCAGTTGCACGATTCGAGATTTCTCCTGATAATCCCATTATCCCTGATGATGAGGTTCATTTTATGAACTACTCCATGGACGCAATAAGGTGCAGGTGGGAGTTTGGCGATGGAAAAGAGTCTGATGGCTGGGAACCTGTCTATAAATATAATCATTTTGATAACTTCAATCTCAGGCTGATCGTCTGGTCTGAGCATGGCTGTGTCGATTCACTCACAGTTCGTAATGCATTTGCAGGATCGGGCAGTTATATAAAATTCCCAAATGCTTTCATCCCAAATCCCGACGGGCCGGCAGGTGGTTATTATTCATTGAAAAGCGATGAGGCAGCTCAGATATTCCATCCTGTGACTTCAGGTGTATCTGATTTCCAGCTGAGGATATTCACAAAAACAGGAATACTTATTTTCGAGAGCAACGATATCAATGTGGGTTGGGATGGCTATAACAAGGGACAGCTTTGCGATCCGGGCGTTTACGTTTGGAAAGTAAGGGGCACATACAAAAACGGCGAGCAATTTGTTAAGATGGGCGATGTGACCCTTCTCAGAAAATAGACTGACATCGGTCAGACATTCATAATATTCCCTGTTTTTTTTATCAAAAAATAAGGGATATTCGTCCCTGAATCCGAATGGTTGGTTAAAAAATTCCACCCATACGTACCCTTTTGAGCAAAAATTCGTTAAAGAACCAAGGAATTTTGATTTCATTTAACTACTTTCGTCAGTAGAAACCTAATGGTCCCTGAATTGCTCGGAAAGATAAAATACATAACCATTCTAATTCTGGTTATAACTGTAGATGCTAAAGGGCAGGATCCTACATTCTCTCAGTTCTATGCCAATCCACTGTACCTGTCACCTTCTTTTGCAGGTGCTACCGAGGAGTATCGCCTATCCATGAATTACAGGAATCAGTGGCCTTCGGTTCCGGGCGTCTTTCATACGTACAGCATAGGTTTCGACAAGGCGATGCCAAATTTCAATTCGGGTATCGGTGTCCTGGCCACATATGACGTAGCCGGATCAGGCGACCTCAGCACAACAAATATTGGCCTATTATATTCTTATGATTTTCAGATAAATAAACAATGGCATATAAGGCCGGGAGTCAACTTCAAATTCTATTACCTCGGCTTGAATATTGGCAAGCTTATTTTCAATAGCCAGATAACAGGAAGCGGTACCACACCACCCATTACACCTCCTCCTTTTGACAAGGTAGCTGATGTCGATTTTGCAACCTCAGCACTGGTATATAATGATAATATCTGGGGCGGATTTACACTTGACCATCTTCTGACTCCAAAACAGTCGTTCTATGGCGATAACTCGAAGCTTCCTGTGAAATTCAACCTTTATGGAGGTGTAAGGATTTATGGACAGACACGACTCAGGAAGAAACTTATTGAGGCGTTGTCTGTTGCAATGAATTTCCAGACCCAGGGGAGATTCTATCAGACTGACATAGGATTGTACTATTATAAATCACCCCTGGTATTTGGTATGTGGTACAGAGGTATCCCGTTCATGACGTCACAGGCTGGCGATGCCATTATTGGACTTGTAGGATTGAAGACAAAGACACTCTCGATAGGGTACAGTTACGACTTCACCATTTCAAACCTGATATCATCAACAGGCGGGGCCCATGAGATATCTCTTGTATATGAGTTCACATCATTTACACTTGGGAGCACCCATAAGAGGATAAGGGCCATACCATGCCCTGAATTCTAGATTCTCATAAACCTTGGATTTAATTATCCGCACTGTCATATCATTTTATTGATATTGTGACCATCTTGTTCAGTTGTTTGGCTTGATTTTTATTTATTTGTTTATATTTGCGCCTTACATTTGTTTAACGATAATTATTAACTGTGATGAAGAAAATATCTGTTGTTCTGTATGTTGTGCTTTTTGCAGCTGTGGCACTCCTTTTTGTATTGCATTTCACCGGTGGCAGCAAATCAATTGGTTCGGGCATCCACGTTTCCGGAAAACCGGGAGAAGGAATTGCTTATGTAAATATTGATACCGTTATACTTAATTTCGATATGGCTAACGACAAGAAGAACGACCTTTTAGCAAAGCAGAAAAGCGCTGAGGCAGAGCTTAACTCAAAAGGGGAAGCCTATCAAAAGGGAGTTACTGATTACCAGGGTAAGGTCAACAAAGGCCTCATAACAAGATCTGCAGCCCAGCAGATCGAGCAGGCCCTGGTCCAACAGCAGCAGGAGCTTGTGAGCCTTCGCGACAAGCTTCAGCAAGATCTTATGGAAGAACAGACTGTTATGAACAGGCAGGTGCTTGACTATATAACCAGGTTTCTCGATGAAAATAAGAGTGAATATAACTACCAGTATATCCTTGGAAAAAGCTTTGGAAGCCTTGTATTATACAGCGATCAGGGGCTTGACATTACAAAACAGGTACTTTCAGCCCTGAATAGGAAATATAAGACCGAGAAAAAATAGCTCTCATGAGCTTCGCCTCGGAATGGCTTCAGTCGGGTCCGGTATTCCCCAAGCTGATCGAAGAGGCTCCTGAAATTAATACAGGTATCATTGTTGTAGTACCCTCGTTCAACGAACCGGAGGTACTAACCCTTCTTAATTCGCTTGAATCATGCCGGAAGCCGACATGCAGGACGGAGGTGATAATTATTGTTAATTCACCTGCCGGCGCGGATGATACCATCCTGAATAATAATACTGAAACTGTTAGCAAAGCTCAGGAGTGGCTTAAAAAAAGTGATCCTTTTTTTACCCTCCATATTATCAATCTAGGGCGGGCAGTGATAAAGGGCTGGGGTGTAGGGCTTGCACGGAAAAGCGGGATGGATGAAGCCCTTCGGCGATTCAATGCGATAGGGAATGATCAGGGGGTAATAGCCTGCCTTGACGGTGACTGCATAGTTGATGAAAATTACTTTACCGCGATTGAGAAAGAACTGCTTCTTCGGCCTGAAAGAAAAGCTTGCTCGATCTATTTTGAACATCCTGTTACAGATTCGGAATATGATACTGAAATTCTCAATGCCGCTATTCAGTATGAGATGCACCTCAGATACTATTATCAGGCACATATTTATTCAGGCTTTCCTACTGTCTTTCATACAGTCGGATCAACATTAGCTGTAAAGGCCAAGCCATACATGAAGGCCGGCGGGATGAACCGGAAACAGGCAGGAGAAGATTTCTACTTCGTCCAGAAACTGCTGCCGGCAGGAGGATACTGCAGCATAAATTCAACAACAGTTTACCCTTCACCCAGAATATCCGACAGGGTTCCCTTCGGAACAGGAGCAGCGATAGGTAAAATGATCGGAAACGAAGAAAAGGTCCTTCTTACTTACAATCCGGAGGCATTCAGCGACCTGAGAGAATTCTTCGCGCAGATAGAAAGAATCTGTAAGTATGATGATAAGGACCCGGGTAAGCTTTACGGGAGTTTACCTTCTTCGATAAAATCTTTTTTCGACTTAGATGAATGGAAAACCAAAACTGCTGAGATAAGGAATAATACTTCCGGACTTCCTTCATTCAGAAAAAGATTTTTTGAATGGTTCAATATGTTCAGGATAGTAAAGTACCTCAATTTTGTGCATCTGGAGATATTCAGAAAAGTTCCGGTGTATGAAGCAACTAATGAATTATTGAACAGGGCAGGAATCAGCCCGGGTAACACGGATGCTCTGGGCCTGTTGAATTATCTCAGAAAAATTGAGAAGGATCAGCCCTGATCCTATTTTCTTCGCCGGCGTTCTTCACGCGGAGTAAGGATGATATAAAGATCCTCGTCCTTCTTTTTCATCTTATACTGCTCGCGTGCAAATTTTTCGAGGTTGTGATCGTCGGTCTTCAGCTCGTTGAGTTTCTTCTTATCAGCCTCTATCTTATTTGTAAAATATTCCTTCTCCAGCTTAAGCTTATGCAATTCATTCATCTGCTGAAACCTTTCCAGCAGGTTATTTGTATCAAGAAGAGTTATCCAGACAACAAAAATTGTTATTGTGAGG
Source organism: Bacteroidota bacterium (assembly GCA_037446375.1). Classification (GTDB taxonomy): domain Bacteria; phylum Bacteroidota; class Bacteroidia; order Bacteroidales; family VadinHA17; genus LD21. The sequence continues at coordinate 13,354 of JBBIIS010000063.1, forward strand.
AAATACTTATTCCTTAAAAATGGGGGGATCTTATCGCTGTATTTGAACTTTAAATCCACGGTGCAAACCTAATAGTTTTTCTCCAATTTTGTTCAGCCGCCGCTCATTAAGTAAAGCATCTGGACATTATCACCACTATGAATTAAAGTTTCATCGTACCTGTCCTTCTGTATCAATACGCCGTTTATCTTGATTATCCGCATCTTATAGGTGAATCTCTTCACATCGAGCATCTCGCTCACAGTTAACTGATCCAAATCAAACTCTTCTTCCCTATTGTTGAGTATTATCTTCATGCCTTAAAAAGATATATTCAGTTTTTTCATCAAAATTTCGATAACCACATTCGCCTGCATGTGGGAAACTATCCCGACCCTTGGCGCCATGGGGGGAATATCATCAGTGACTTCAGTCGACTCATCGCCACAGACATAAAGAAAGTCATCGATCTTACGAGATCTGATCGCCTCATTATTGCCAAAGCCTGCCATCCCTGATCCTACAATAAGCGGTATCCCGGGCAGCGAAAGCTGAACAGTCTCAACAAGCATCTCCTTCATGCGGGACTTGTCAAAAGCTTCAACTATAACATCACAGCCTGAAAAGATAACTGGTATATTTTCCCTTGTCAGTTCAACCGGATGAACAATAACATCTATACCGCTGTCAATCTTCGAAATATTATCCCTGAGAGCATCTGTCTTCAGCATCCCCAGCTGGTCCCTGAAATAGAACTGCCTGTTTAGGTTTATTTCTTCAATATAATCAAAGTCGGCAATAACAAGTGTTCCAACACCGCTTCTTGCAAGTGCTGCGGCGCAGTTGGATCCAAGCCCCCCGGCTCCGGCTATTCCGATCCTGAATTTCGAAAGATGCTGCTTTATATCAGTAAACTTCATAGCGTAAAGTTATAACTTATTGTTCTTTCAGCCCAATACCAGATAGTTTTATACATGTAATTATTCTCCAGCCGCAGATACCACATAGTCAAGGCTTTCGCACGGAAACGCAGAGGGCGCAAATAGTAAGTGGGATTAATTTGACTCTGCATTCACTGCGTAAGATCTCTGTGTCCTCCGAGGTTATCGGCTTTATCAGTTCATCGTTATGCAATATGTAACATATTGATTAAAGTCATCATATAAGTAAGTGTTTATTAGTAATTTCGTAAAGACAAAGAAGGAATCTGAAAGCCATGGATATACAGGAAATGAAATCGAAGCATAAGCTCCTGAAGCAGTGGGACTATACATGGAGGCCACTTTCCAGGGGATATACAGATAAGATACTTTATATCAATCCGGGCACAACCGAGATAAAGGAAAAGGATGTTCCCCTTCAGATGAAGGAAAAATTCATCGGCGGCAAGGGTTACGGCCTGAGACTTCTTTGGGACGGTACAAGGCCGGAAACGAAATGGAACGATCCGGAAAATGAAATTGTTATCTGCTCGGGACCTATAGGCGGGATAACACAGTATTCAGGTACCGGGAAATCACTTGTTGTCAGCATCTCTCCGCAAACCGATTCAGTGATCGACAGTAATGTCGGAGGATATTTTGGTCCCTTTCTCAAATTTTCAGGCTTCGATGCACTGGAACTCCAGGGAAAGGCATTAAGGGATGTTATTATTTATATAGACGGGATCAACCACAGGGTTGAGATCTTTGAGGCTCCGGCTGAAGCAGTCGACAGCCATGTTCTCACAGAGCAACTGACTGAAATGTTCGCCGAAAATGACAGCGAGAAGAAAAACATCGGGGTTGTCTCCTCGGGTGCGGCAGCTGATAATACTCTCATCGGGATGCTGAACTTCAGCTTTTACGATCCAAAGAGAAAAAAGGTCCGACTGAAGCAGGCGGGGAGGGGAGGTATAGGAACCGTTTTCAGAGATAAGAAGATAAAGGCCATCGTCTGCAAGATTCCGGGCGTAAAAGGGAACCTTAATAACGTTGTGGAGCTGGAGCCTATAATGGAGCGTGGACGCAGGTTCAACAGGGAGATCCGTGAACTTGATGATAAACAATGCCGCATGCGGCAGGTAGGTACGGCTCACCTTATGGAGGTAATGAACGACCACGACCTTCTTCCGACAATGAACTATCAGTACGGGAGCCATCCCGATTCATACAAGATCGACTCGTCGGTATGGACCAAAGCTTTTACCCAGAACATCCCCGACGGATGCTGGATAGGCTGTAACATGTCGTGCAGTAAGGGCGCCGATAAGGTTTTACTTAAAACAGGGCCATATAAGGGTGAGATTGTGACTGTTGACGGCCCTGAATACGAAAATGCAGCCGGTTTGGGATCAAATTGCGGGATATTCGACCCTGAATATATTATTGAAGCCAACTTCTACTGTGATACATACGGTATCTGCACAATCACATGGGGAACGCTGATGGCGTTCATTATGGAGTGCTTTCAGCGCGGAATTCTGAACAAAGACCGGACCGGGGGTATTGAAATACACTGGGGTAATACTGAGAAAGCTCTTGAGCTTCTTCATATGGCAGCAAGGGGAGAAGGTTTTGGGAAGATCGCGGGAAACGGGATACGCAAGATGAAACAGCATTTTATCAAAAATGGCTGG
>JBBIIS010000064.1:0-15772 GCA_037446375.1 Bacteroidota bacterium
CACCTTTATGAAAGCTTCTCAAATGAGGGCGCGAATGACAATATAAGCGGGGCTGCATCAATCCTTGAGGTAGCCAGGGTTTTAAACAGTTCAATAAAAGCCGGAACTCTCAAACGCCCTGAAAGGACAATAAGATTTATCTGGGTTCCTGAATATTCAGGTACCATTCCATGGGTAAAAGCACATAAGGATATTGTTAAAAAAAGTCTTTGCAATATCAACCTTGATATGGTCGGTTTGTCGCTGAGCAAATACAAAAGTTCAATGATACTTCACCGTACGGCATACGGAAATGCCCATTTCGTTAATGATGTGGTTGAGAATTATTACAGGTATGTAGGGGAGACAAATCAGAAGAACTCGGTTATTTCAGGATCGACATTCTTCAAAAGAATTGTTGCACCTTCAGGGACTGATGATCAGTTCTGTTATCAGATCGAAACCTCTTCAGGTGGATCGGATCATGATGTGTTCAACGACTGGGGTGTTCAGGTACCGGGTGTACTCCTTATCACGTGGCCTGATCCGTTTTATCATACCTCTCAGGACAGGATAGACAAATGTGATCCAACCCAGCTTAAGAGGGTTGTATTTATAACGTCAGCCTCTGCGTATACGATCGCAGAAGCTGGTGAAACTGAAGCAATTAGTATCTCTGGTGAGGTTTTTGGAAACTCAGTAAGAAGGATCGGGTACCAGGTATCGAAAGCAATGAATGAGATCAGCAGAGCAGACACTGGTAACCTTGGTGCCGTAATTAAAAAGGCGGTATCCGACATCAGGGGTACAAAATTGGGAGAGATAATGACTATTTACTCCACATCGGAACTAGCTCCCGGAAGTGAAAGGCTTAAAGAGCTTCTTAAAGAGAGATCCGGGTCAGTCTCGGCCCTCGCTGAGTCGGTAATTGAGAATCTTAAGAAAACTGCCGCCGTGAAAGCCGCAGATATAGGAATCCTTCCCATTGATCTTCAGCTGACGAAGGAGGAGAAGAGGGCTCAGGCAATTATACCAGTTTTAATTACAGATCCGCGCGATCTCGGATATGAAGGCTATGATGAAAAGATGAAGGGGCTTCCCGACGAGGTGAAAAACCTCTATCCCGTCACAGGAGTATCTGACCCGATTGATGCTGCAGCATGTATAAATGGTAAAAACAGCATACTTGACATCAAATGTATTCTTGATGCTCAGTCAAGGTCTGAGACCGACCTTAAGGGACTGACTAACTTCTTCAGCAAGCTTAAAGCTGCAGGATTTATTAATTATTAGTTTAAAAGGTAATTATGAACAGGATAAAATGCTCAGGCCTTGTAAGCTCTATTCTCTTTTATCTGATTCTGCAGATATTACCCTGGCAGGATGTAATGTGCCAGTATCCTGTAAACTACCAGTATACACTGCTCCCTGAAAAAGTTATTGACCAGATCATTGTTTCAGCTTCAGGTGAGCTCGCAATGCTGCATATAAATAATCTTGCTCCCTATTCAAGGCCAAGAAAGGATTCAGAGTTCCCAGGAAATCTGTCTGAATCTGATTATGTGATCGGGAAACTCAGGGAATATGGTATAAAAAAATATTCTCTCGATACTGTTGGTCACTCGATTACCTGGAGAGGCATAGAAGGATCGATATGGGAGGTTGGAGGCAAAAATTCGAAGATAGCTGATTTCAATGATGTTCCGGAAATGCTTGTAGAAGGAAGCAAGCCTGCTGAAGTAAGGGCCAGTCTTATTTGGGCAGGAGATGGAGATCAACCATTTTTTGAAGAAAACAGGCAGAATATTAAAGGGAAGATAGTAGTGACATCGGGAAATATTTATGCCGTACATCAGAAAGCAATAAGTGCCGGGGCGCTTGGAACGATCTCATTTTTCTCGCCAAGGCCTCTTGTTGATCCTGTCCAGATTCCCAATATGGGGATAGGAGGTGCAGGATTTGCATTTCTGATACCGCCAAGGGAGGGCATCCTGTTAAGAGACAGGTTACTGCGCAGGGAAAGCATAGAGGTTGAAGTCAGGGTAAAAAGCAGCGTTGAGAAGGTCGACCTGCTTGTGCCTGAATGCCTGATCCAGGGAAAAGATTCAACTGCCGGTGAAATAATACTTACAGCTCATCTCTTTGAAGGCTATGTAAAGATGGGAGCAAACGACAATATGTCGGGGTCAGCCGTAATTCTTGAAGTTGCACATCTTCTGAGCGATCTGATAGGCCAGGGGAGGATGGAGAGGCCCGTGAGAAGCATCAGGTTTCTGTGGGTACCTGAATTCAGCGGCACGATACCCTGGGTCAACAGCCATCTTGATGAGGCAAAAAAGGCACTGTGTGATATCAATCTCGACATGGTAGGTCTGAGATTAAGAGACAATAAGAGTTTCTTCTGCCTGAACAGGTCGGGCTATTCTACGGCAAATTGCGTTAATGACGTGATGGAAAATTATTTCAGGTTTGTAGGGGAAACAAATATTGAAGGTATCACCGATGATCTTGGGAGAAGGGGGTTCAGCAGAAGATTGATCTCTCCCACCGGGACAGATGATCCGTTTTACTATCACATAATGTCTTTACACGGCTCATCTGATAACGCGGTATTTAACAACTGGGGTATAGGAGTTCCCGGAATAAAGATGATCACCTGGCCCGATCTATATTATCATACATCTGAAGACAGTCCGGATAAATGCGATCCTACCCAGCTGAGAAGAGCGATTTTCATTGCTGCAGCAGGAGCTTATACCATGGCTTCGGCAGGAGATGAGACTGCGATGGCTATATTATCTGAAATGTATGCAGGAGCAATGACCAGGTTTGGAATGCAGACTTCAAAGGCGAACGATATGATATTAAAGTCGGATGCCGGAACACTCGCGGCAATTTATAAAAGAGCCTCCTTCAACCTTGAGGGATTCGTTCTGGGAGAAAAATCGGCTCTCGACAAGGTCAGGCAGCTGTCAGTACAGCCTCAGTTAATTGCGGCCATTTCAAGCAGGAAAGCCAAACTTGATAATATTCTCAGGCTGCAGCTTGGAGAGCTAAACGATCTTATGATAAGCCGGTGCAAGGCTCTTGGAATATCTCCTGTGAGTATCAGGATAACTGATCAGGAAAAAGCTGCTTCAAGGATAATACCACATAAAACTACAACTGCAGAAAAGATGGGTTATGAAGGTGATCAGAAATATATCTCAAAACTGGCCCCGGATTTTCGGATAAAGTTTCCATTTAATGGCCTTGTCAATACAGATGAAGCTGCCGGACTTGCTGATGGAAAGAGAAACCTGCTGCAGATAAAGAAGACCGTAGATGCGCAGTTTGAGAGAGAATCACCGATTCAGGATTTTCTAAATTATTACAAAGTATTGAAGGAAGCCGGATTGATGGAGTATTGACAATCCTCCGGTCCGAAATCCTGCTTTCCCAGCCTGACCGATCGCAGCGCAAGCCGGGCAGAGAAATCCAATTTCCGAAATCCGGAATCCGGAATCTATTATTATAAGTATAAATGCGTACCCGCAAATAGGCTTTAAGCCTGCTTTATCTTTTTTGCTTTTAGGATAATTTTGTGTTAATTAATTCACATAATTGCCAGGTTGGAGAGGTATGGAAAATCTTTATGATGAGCTGTTAAAGGATGTAAGGTTTGTTGAGGGACTTAAAGCCTGCATGAACTGCGGAGTTTGTACAGCGATCTGCCCTGCCGCGGAGTTTTACAACTACGATCCAAGGAAAATAGTTGATGAGGTGCAGGAGAGGGATAACGATATTATTGAGCAGCTTTTGAAATCGGATTCAATCTGGTATTGCGGAGAGTGCATGTCGTGCAAAACCCGGTGCCCGCGAGGCAATGCCCCTGGTCTTATAATTATGGCACTCAGGTCACTATCACAGGAACTTGGCTATTTTGTTGAGTCAGAAAAGGGGAGGCAGCAACTTGCAATCAAAAGAACTGTGGGAGATTGGATCCTGAATACAGGCTATTGTGTTTATCTTGACGGAATTACCCTTGAAATGCATCCCGAACAGGGTCCGGTATGGGAATGGGTCCAGGCCAACAAGGCTGGCCTTTTTGAAAGGCTTGGAGGCAACTATAAGGGTGATGGCCCGGGCATACTTAGAAAAATACCTGATGAAACCCTTACCGAACTGAGGAAAATATTTGAGGTAACCGGTGGTCTCGACAGATATGAAAAGATAGAATCATACTCAAGGATAAAGGCCGGGGAGATGAATATGGAGCTTGATGACACTATTGATAATGAGTACTTCAGGAATATCTACAAGAGTAATGACGGTTCACATACAAGAAAGGTATAGAAACAGATGATACAGGAAGGAAAGATAGCGGTCTGGAAAGATTACCAGAAGGAGATAGCAGAAGACAAGTACTTCTATGTAAGAAGCTGCATCAGACAAAATTTTTTTCCTGGCTCAGAGGTTACGTTCCTGAGGATTATGAGGGATGAGCTCAAGAAAGATGTGTATGAGCACCCTTGTCATACAACATGCTCGGGGATAGGCTATCATGGCGATATAGTGCCCGTTGAAACTGCAATGACAGTTGTTGCGAGGCAGTTTGCGCTTATGACAGAAGCTGGCTATGAAAATTATATTCCTTCATGTATTACCTCATTCGGACTCTATACCGAAATTATGGATACATGGCATCATTTCCCGGAACTCGAGGCAAAGGTAAGGGAGCATCTGAGAAAAGCTACCGGAAGGGAATTTCAGATGCCTAAGAATCTGGCACATGCTAGCGACGTGATCTATAAATTCAGAAAAGAGATCGGTGCGAAGGCGAAATACAAGCTCATTAATAAAAACACCGGTGAACCTCTGAAAGTAGTTGACCATATTGGCTGCCATTATGCCAAGATGTTCCCGTCAAAAGGAGTCGGCGGTGCCGAGTATCCGTATGTTCTTGCCGGCATGATCGAAGAGTGGGGCGGTGAGACCATAGACTATCCTGAAAGACGTCATTGCTGTGGATTTGGGTTCAGGCAATATCTTGTACAGGCAAACAGGGGATTCTCAGTCGCCTGCTCGAGGGAAAAGTTTGAATCGATGAAACCATTCAAGCCTGATATGATAATCACAAACTGTCCGGGTTGCCCGATGTTCCTAGACAGGTGGCAGTATGTTATAAAAGAGATGGAAGGCGTTTCATATGGAAAGAACAATGAAGGCATTCCGGTATTTACATATGAGGAGGTCGCAGGGCTGGTACTTGGATATGATCCATGGGATCTCGGGCTTCAGATGCATCAGACGGATGTTGAGCCGCTTCTGGGAAAGATGGGGATAGATTATTCGCCGGAAGACAGGTATAAGCTTAATGCAGGCCAGCTATCCCTACATAAGCCCACTAAAATAAGCGTATAAAGATGATGAATAAGCATGTCGTCGTAATAGGGGGAGGAGTGGCCGGACTTGAGGCCGCGGGTCAGCTCGCAAAAGCCGGGATCGGAGTAAGCGTTATTGAAAAGGAAGGTGTAACCGGCGGACATCTGAATGACTGGTTCAAGCTGTTTCCCGACAGGAGAAACAGTTCTGAAGTGAAAGTTTATCTCGATAATCTTGTGTCGGTCAAAGGAATATCACTCCGGACAAATACGACGATAAAAGAGGTTGACCATCGAAAGGGTCAATTTTCAATTAAGACAAGCGACGGTCAGGATCTGAAAGCTGACGCAATGATTGTATCTACCGGCTTCGATCTCTTCAGGAGTTCCAGAAAAGAGGAGTATGGATATGGGATCTATGATAATGTGATCACATCGGCCGACCTTGAAAAGTTTTTCCGTAAGAATGAAATAAAGACAAAGAATGGGGCAAAACCCCAAAGAATAGGCATTGTACATTGTGTGGGATCAAGGGATGAGAAAGTTGGTAACCTTTACTGTTCAAAGCTTTGCTGCGTAACTGCAGTCAAGCAGGCGATTGAGATCAGGGAGCAGCTTCCCGATTGCCAGGTTTTCTGTTTCTATATGGATATGAGAATGGGTGGTGCATATTACGAAGAGCTCTACCGGGAGGCCCAGGAGAAATGGGGCGTAAGCTTTGTGCGGGGAAAAGTATCTGAAGCAAGCGAAAAGATTGATGGTAAGATATCAATTAAGGTTGAGGACACTCTTGCAGGCCGCCCGCTTAAAATGGAAGTGGACCTGCTTATCCTTATGGCAGGAATGGAGATCTCAGAAGGAGGCATGGCAATTGCTGAAATTACCGGGCTGCATACTGGTGAAAACAGGTTTTTCTCACCAGCGGATCATCATTACGGGAATAACAGGAGCAATATTAACGGCATCTTCTATGCCGGCACCTGTACGGCCCCAATGAATATTACAGAGACAATTTCACATGCCAGAAGTGCGGTGACGGAAGTTATTAACTACCTCTCGGGAGGCAAATAAATCAATGGACAAATTCGGATATACCATATCAAAACCCAGGGTCATTGATTACGATATCAACGACAGGAGAATATCTGATTATATACTTGATAAAGAAAACAGCTTCAGGCTGTGTATTGAATGCGGCGGCTGCTCTGCTACATGTACAACAGGCAAATTCACGGACTTCAGCCTTAGAGAGTTACATATTCTGATTAAAAGAGGAGAAAATGAAAAGCCTAAGCAGAAAATAAGAGCGTGCATGCTTTGCGGTAAATGTACCCTCGTTTGTCCGCGTGGAGTTAATACAAGAAATGTTGTCTTCCTCGCAAAGGAAGCGTTCAGAAAATTTGAAGGCAATGCAATTTGATCCTTTTGTTATACCATTCGATATCGGATTATACTTTATAATAATATACTGTGTTTTCAGGTGTATCAAGTGGTTCACTGAGTTATCGAGGGCCGACAAGCTCAGGCTGCAGAGAGGATTCTTTGGCCAGTCGTTCGGCGCAAGCATCAAGGAGATCTTCCTCGAAAGCCTTATACACCGGAAGATCCTCAAAAAGAATCCAAGGCTCGGCTTTATGCATATGAGCCTTGCCTTCGGATGGTTCCTGCTTATACTTTTCGGAACAATAGAAGCTGATTTCTTCGGCCACAGCCATCTTAATCCGCCCTATAAAGCCATTTTCTTCAGATATTTTAATCCGGACCACGGAGCAGAAGGATTTGCCGCAGCATATTCATTTTTTATGGATATCCTGCTTGCCTTTATTCTTTCAGGACTTGTGCTTGCGATATTAAAAAGATTCACCCCCGGGGTTGTTGGGATGAAGAAGACAACAAAGCTTAAAATAAGAGATAAGATAGCACTCACCTCTTTATGGCTTATTTTTCCCAGCAGGCTTCTTGCAGAAAGCTTTACTTGCGGGGCACACAATTCAGGAAGTTTTCTAACGGGCACTCTGGGATCATTCTTTGCGTCATTTCTTCCGGCTGATCAGCTTGCCTATCCATTCTGGTGGTTATATTCCCTGTCGCTGGGAACCTTTTTCGTGCTGCTGCCCCTTACGAGATATATGCATATTCCGACTGAATTGTTCCTCATTTTCATGAGAAATTCTGGAATACGTACAGGAGACAGATCCGGATCATTTCTTGAAGTCCAGATCCATTCCTGCTCTTCGTGCGGCATTTGCATCGATAAATGTCAGCTTAACTATAGCGCAGGCATCCACAATATTCAATCAGCCTACCTGATGAAGGCTTTACGGAATGATAAAGATGCATTTGAGATCTCTCATAACTGCCTGATGTGCGGACGATGTGAGGAGGCTTGCCCTGTAGGCATTGAACTTGAGGATATAAGAATGATTCAGAGGAGGGAAGGTGAAAGAAGAGGCGAGGCGAGAAACATTCTGGGTGGCTATTACCGTTTGAAGCTGCCGGCAGCGCCACTTAAAACTCCTGAGACTATTTCATATGGCTTTCTTCCCGTGAGGAGATCAGGAAAGGCAAACGTAATATATTTTGCGGGCTGCATGACCCATCTTACTCCGGGTATTAAAAATTCGATGATTAAGATATTTAAGGCAGCAGGGGAGAAATACCTTTTCATGGACAGTGAAGGGGGCGTATGCTGTGGCAGGCCCCTAATGCTTGCCGGACAGGAGAAGGAGGCCAGGGAGCTTATAAATTTCAACTCTGAAGTAATCTGGAAATCTGGCGCCAGTACACTTGTGACATCATGCCCTATATGCTTTAAGGTTTTCAGGGAAAGCTATTATCTCGATGTTGAAGTTCTTCATCATTCCCAGTATATCAAGAGGTTGATTGATGAAGGATCCGTAAGGATGAATTATTCGCATAAGACTGTTGCATACCACGACCCATGTGAACTGGGAAGAGGTTCGGGGATATATGAAGAGCCTCGCATGATCCTCGAACATGTCGCAATGCTTCAGAAAACGAAATATGAGGGAGCTGATTCATTATGCTGCGGCGGGAGCCTGGGGAATATAAAGATAAGTCAGGCAGGCAGGAGAAGCATTGCTACTGATGTGACCTCAAAACTGACTGCAGGCAGCCCCGATATACTTGCCACATCGTGCCCGTTATGCAAAAAGACACTTTCGGCGGCAACATCGACAAGGGTTGCAGATATTGCGGAGATTGTTGCCGAAGAGATATCAGATATCCAGAAGAAAAGACAGAGAACATCAGGACTTAATATAAGGGAGCTTGTCGACATATCGCTGAGATGAAAAAAACAGGCCGACGAAAAGATAATCGTCAGTACACGCTGGTTCAAAAAAATAAAATTAAATTTTCCATTAATTGAAATAATTAGGTTTATTTTGTCGTTTGTTTGATTGAGATTGGGAATCATTAGTCATTCAGAAGATAAAATTTTTATAGGAGAGAAGGGAAATGGGGCGTAACCTGGCAGTTTCAATAATCGTAATGATCATAGTGATCTGCACTTCGTGTGCAGATTCAGGAAGTAAAAGAGGATCTTCTTCATCTGAAAAAATAACTCAGCAGGCCGATGGGACCATATCGCTAAAGATGGAGAAGGCTTCATTTTATAACTGTGAAACCGATCCCTCAAATAATACAGCGGAATGGAGCTTCGTTGTTTCAAAGCCGGGGAGATATGGTGTATGGCTTTCAACTGCTACAAAAGATACAATGAATCTAAGTTATGCAAGTTCTGTCAAGATTAATCTTCAGGACGAAAGGATCGAGGCTAAGCCGGTTGGCGACAAGATCGTTCTCAATGCCGGTGATGTTAAATATCCATATTACAGGGCCGATTCATATATGGGCACATTCTATATCGAGCAACCAGGGGAATATTCCATACAGGTGATAAATGAAAAAGTTGTTCCTGTAGACAAGAAAGAGGATGTTGCCAAAAGCGAAAGCTCAACGAGAATGATGTCAGTCATTCTGACTCCCTTAACACGATAGAAATGATATGAACAAAAAAAGGGATGCCGGAGTGGCATCCCTTTTTTTACAGGTTCTCAATCCATTTCCTGGCATTTACAAAGGCCTGGATCCACGGAGTCACCTCATCATTCCTTCTCTCAGGAGGATAATACCCGCATTGCCATGGAAAGTATGCCCGTTCAAGATGAGGCATCATTACAAGATGCCTGCCATCCTTGGAACAGAGTCCGGCTATATCAAAATCTGATCCGTTTGGGTTTGCCGGATATGGATGCCTGCTGAACTTCATGGTGACATGATACTTGTCCTCATTGTAAGGAAGCCTGAAACGTCCTTCGCCATGTGCCACCCAGATTCCAAGTTCCATGCCGGAAAGGCTTCCCAGCATGATTGAATAGTTATCCGGTATTTTGACATTCAGGAACGATGATTCAAATTTATGCGAGGCATTAATCTCAAGCTTTGGAGATTCTTGATGCTCGGGATAGATAAGATTAAGTTCAGCCATTACCTGACATCCATTACAGACGCCAAGCGATAAGGTATCATCTCTTTTATAATAGTTTTCGAGTGCCTTGCGTGCAGTTTCATTGTACCTGAATGCACCAGCCCAGCCTTTTGCCGAACCAAGGACATCCGAGTTTGAAAATCCGCCGACAAATACTATCATATTCATCTCTTCGAGTGTCTCGCGTCCGCTTATAAGATCAGTCATATGCACATCCTTCACATCAAAGCCTGCCAGCCATAATCCATAGGCCATCTCTCTGTCGCCGTTAACTCCCTTCTCCCTTATAATACATGCGTTGATGCCGGTTTTCTTTCTGCGTTCCGGCGTTATTCCCAGGCTTTTGAATTTGCCGCTGAAATCCTTCAGGTTAAAATTAAGTTCATTGTTCTTATAATTATCAAATCTTTCTTTTGCCATTTCAGCGCCGCATTGCCTTCTATCAAGAAGGTATGATGACCTGAACCACAGGTCTCTCATTTCATCAATTTCAAAGCTGTATTTTTCATTCCCGTTTGAAATAATAAGATCCCTGTCAACAACAGGATGACCAATGGAATAATATGAAATTCCATGTTCAAGCAGTGTCTCGGCTACTTCATCTTCATCCCTTACCTGTACTACAATACCGGGGTTCTGGCTGAACAGGATCTTTATGGTATCAATATTGTCAAGTGCTGAAAGATTAATGCTTAACCCGCCGGATGTATTTGAGAAGCACATTTCGAGTAAAGTGGTCAGGAGTCCCCCCGACGAGATATCATGTCCTGAAAGAATTAAGCCATTCTCAATAAGCTGCTGAACAGTATTGAATACCTCTGCAAAATAAGATGGATCCTGAACAACCGGTGCCTCATTTCCAAGCCTGTTGAGCACCTGGCCAAGGCAGCTTCCTCCCAGTTTCAGGTCATCCCGGCTCATGTCGATATAGAGCAGACTTGTGTACGGATCATTGACGAGGACTGGTTCAACTATCTTCCTTATATCTGTTATTTCTCCTGCTGCTGAAATTATAACAGTACCCGGCGAATAAACGACCTGGTCGGGATACTTTTGTGTCATCGAGAGGCTATCCTTGCCTGTTGGTATGTTTATTCCGAGATCTGTTGCGAAGTTACCGGCTGCATTAACTGCATCATAGAGTCTTGAATCTTCGCCAGGATTCCGGCATGGCCACATCCAATTTGCCGAAAGGGAAACTCCCTTCAACCCTCCCTTCAGTGGCGCCCATATAATATTGGTCAAGGATTCGGCAATTGAAAGAACTGATCCGGCAGCTGGATCAATAAGACCAGCGGCAGGCGCATGGCCCAGCGAGGTGGCCATTCCGGCTTTACCCCTGTAATCGAGTGTTATTGCCCCAAGATTATTTAAAGGAAGCTGAAGAGGTCCTGCACTTTGCTGCTTTGCAAGTCTTCCTGTTACCGACCTGTCAACTTTGTTTATAAGCCAGTCTTTGCAGGCTACCTCCTCAAGCTGGAGTACATAACCTGCATACTCATATATTTTGTTCTTATCATAAATTATCTCCTGGAAAGATCTGTTATCCGTGCTGTCCGACATAACTGTCCGCGGAGGATTCCCAAAAAGTGAATCGACCTGTATGTCAATAGGCTTTTCACCCGTTGATGGATTGTAGAAAGTAAACTGGTGATCTCCGGTAATTTCACCTACAACATAGAATGGCGCTCTTTCCCTTTCGGCGATACGTTTAAGTGTATCTGAGTCTTTTTTCTTCAGAACAAGTCCCATTCTCTCCTGCGATTCATTACCGATGATCTCCTTTGCAGACAGCGTGGGATCGCCAACTGGAAGCTTCGTGAGATCTATTTTCCCGCCTGTAGCTTCAACAAGCTCCGAAAGGCAGTTAAGATGCCCGCCGGCTCCATGGTCGTGGATTGAAACTACGGGATTATTCTCGCTTTCACAGAGGGCCCTGATGGCATTGTAGACCCTCTTTTGCATCTCGGGGTTTGCCCTCTGAACTGCATTAAGCTCTATTGAACTGTCGTACTGACCGGTATCGACTGAGGAGACAGCGCCACCTCCCATTCCTATCCTGTAGTTATCTCCGCCAAGTAATATTACCAGGTCACCTTTTTCGGGAATGCTCTTTACACTGTCTTTCTTCTTGCCGATCCCGATTCCGCCTGCAAGCATAATAACCTTATCGTAGCCAAAATTTCTCAGGTTTTCGAAATGCTCAAATGTAAAGACAGAGCCGCAGATAAGTGGCTGACCGAATTTATTTCCGAAATCGCTGGCCCCGTTGGATGCCTTAATAAGAATATCCTGAGGAGTCTGGTAAAGCCATTTCCTCTCCGCAGTTCTCTTTTCCCAGGGCCTGTCTTCCGAAGTGCGGGGGTAGGATGTCATATAAACTGCGGTTCCGGCAATAGGGAGTGCCCCTTTGCCTCCTGCAATGCGGTCTCTTATCTCTCCGCCGGTCCCAGTAGATGCACCATTGAATGGTTCAACGGTAGTAGGGAAATTATGTGTTTCGGCCTTAAGTGATAGTACAGATTCGAACTCTTTAATTGCAAAGAAATCAGGTTTATCCTGGGTTGCCGGAGCGAACTGTTCAACAACGGGCCCCTTTAAAAATGCACAGTTATCTTTATAGGCTGATACAACTGAATTCCTGTTCAGATGTGTCGTGTTCTTGATCATCTGAAAAAGAGTTGACTCCCTTTCAACACCATCAATAACAAAGATCCCATTAAATATTTTGTGGCGGCAATGTTCAGAATTCACCTGCGAAAATCCGAATACCTCACTGTCGGTCAGCTTTCTTCCGAGAGATTCTGAGAGTTCTTCAAGATAACTGATCTCTTCAGCGCTAAGTGCAAGGCCTTCCTTCAGGTTATACTCAGTTATATTATCTATTTCAATGATTGGTTCAGCTTTGTGATCAACAGTAAAAAGATCCTGACCGAGATCTCTGCAGACAGCCTGAAGCATTGGATCGAATTTTGGCTTCTCCGATCCGGATGTAAAATATTCTTCGATCCGCGTAATGCCTGCTATACCCATGTTCTGGGTTATCTCGACAGCATTCGTACTCCATGGAGTAATCATCTCCTTTCTTGGCCCGACAAAGATCCCCTTTATTTTCTCCCCACTGCAAAATGACGCATTTCCAAAAAGCCAGACAAGCTTTTCAATTTCAATTGCGGTTAGACTTCGCGATGCACCTACCGCGATAATGTTCTTATAGGAATTTTCAAAAAATAGGATCATTCTTAGGTAGTTAAATTGCTATATATAAATAAGTTACTCAAAAATAACGATATGAAATACAGACAGTGTAAATATAGTACTTGTTTCATAATCTGTATTCTTCTCTGTGCTGCCCTGTGACTCCTCACTGTCTCTCCGTGATAGTTTTTAGTTACACGGATGGGAGCAGACCTGCTCGCGATCAGGCAGGGAACAACAACGTTCATTTCAATCCGCTTCGTTCAAGAAGTGCATCTATCGATGGCTCCTTGCCCCTGAACCTGATATAAAGATCCATTGGTTTTTCAGTAGCACCTTTTTCAAGAATATTTTTCCTGAATGAGGCAGCGACATCAGGATTGAATATACCTTTCTCCCTGAAGTATCTGAAAGCATCTGCATCGAGTACCTCTGCCCATTTATATCCGTAATACCCTGCCGCATATCCGCCGCCAAAAAGGTGAGTGAATGAGCAGCTTATGTTTGATGATGGTATTTCCGGGAAGAGATCTGTCTTTTTCATTATAGCTTTCTCCAGCTCTTCGACATTACCATCGTACATTGTAGTCAGAGTGTGCCAGGCCATGTCGAGGAACCCGAATCCAAGCTGTCTTTCACAGGCATATCCCTCATTGAAAGTTGAGGCCTCCTTTATCCTGTCGATCATCTCATCCGGTATCAGCTCTCCTGTTTCAAAATGAATTGCCCAGGTATTGAGCCATTCTTTTTCAAATGCCCAGTTTTCCATAAACTGCGATGGCAGCTCTACGAAATCCCTCGCAACGTTCGTCCCTGAAAGGCTCTCAAATGTGCAATCAGTCAAAATAGCATGCAATGAATGGCCAAATTCGTGGAGAAAAGTTGTCAGTTCATTGAAAGTAAGCAGGGAAGGTTTCGTTCCAGTTGGCCTGCTGAAATTCGTTACAATTGAAACGAAAGGTCTTATATTTTCTCCGTTTTCCCTCCTCTGCTCCCTGTAGCATGTCATCCATGCGCCTCCGCTTTTACCTGGACGCGGATGATAATCCGCATAAAAGACAGCAATGAGCCTGCCATCGGTATCCGTGATCTCCCATGCAAGAACTTCTGGATGATAAACAGGTATGTCTTTTCTCTCACTGAACCTGAGGCCATACAGTTTCCCGGCCAGGTTAAATATTGCCTGCTGTACCGATGTAAGGCTGAAGAACGGTTTAAGTATTTCATCATCGATATCATATCTCGCCTTCTTTAGTTTTTCGGAGTAGAACGACCAGTCCCATCTTTCTAGATTGCCTTTGTGTCCGAGTGATCCGGCAAAACTTTTTACAGTCCCGAAGTCCCTGATAGCAGCCGGGTGGGCCGCATTATAAAGCTCCTCGAGAAAAGAATCCACCCTGGTACGTGTATCTGCCATTCTCTCCTGCAAGGCCATGTCGGCATAGTTTCTGAAACCGAGAATATTTGCCAGTTCGAGCCTCAGGTTTGCAATTTTCCTGACAAGCCCCCTGTTATCATGATCATTTCCCCTGTATGACCTGGAGGTATAGGCTTTAAGCATTTTTTCCCTCAGATCTCTATTCTCAGAGTATTGCATAAAAGGAATATAACTTGGAAAATTGAGCGTAAATACCCATCCTTCTTTATTCCTTGCCGCAGCTTCCAGGCGGGCTGCCTCAATAACTCCCGAGGGAAGTCCCTTCAGATCCTCGCTGACCATTATGTGAAGTTCAAAGGAGTTTGTTTCTTCAAGTACATTTTCCTCAAATTTCAATCCCAGAGACGCAAGCTCTTCAGATATTTCCCTGAATCGCGCCTTGTTTTTTTCATCAAGGCCGGCTCCACCCAGAATAAAGCTTCTGTACTTTCTTTCGAGGAGCATATTTTGCTCATTTGTCAGAGTTGCTTTTTCGGTGGAATCATTTACAGCTTTAATTTTTGCAAATAGTGATTCATTGAGTGTAATATCATTTGAAAATCTGGCGAGCATTGGAGACACCTCCTGTGCTACTGACTGTAGCTCTTTAGATGTTTCAGCGCTGTTGAGATTAAAGAGAATTAAAGCAACCTGCCCGATCATCTCTCCCGATCTTTCAAGTGCCTCGATGGTGTTTTTAAAATCAGCAGGCTCAGTATTTATGGCTATTTTTCTGATCTCCTCATTGGCTCTCCTGATCGCCTCCTCAGTGGCCGGAATGAAATGCTCCGTTCTTATAAGGTCAAAGGGAGGTGTTGAGTATGGTGTGGTCCACTCCCTGAAAAAGGGGTTGTCTGATACTTTTTCATTCTTCGTCATCGTCGGTATTATTTGTTCCGGAAAGCTTTGCAGGATATGACTTATTGCCTTTCGCTGCAAACCATAATATTCTGTTCATCAGGTCGTCATTGCCGGTATCAACTCCGTCAAATTCAGGAAGCATGCTTTTCTTTGCAAAATGAAGAGCCTTTCCCGAAAGGGATAATAATCCGGGATTCATCTCATTCAGCCTGATTTTGTTAGGTATGAATTTAAAGGGAGTGAGGTCTTTATTTCCTGTAAAGCAGTCATCCATAGTTTTTGCGATTGCATCCTGTATATTCATTGGGGGCAATCCTAATATCTGTTCAATTGTTCTTATAACAGATGGCTGATTATAATATGTATGGACCGTTGAGCTGACCCTCGAATAGGGGCTTAGAACCAATCCTACAGTCCGGAATGCTGATACATGATCCCAGC
>JBBIIS010000065.1:0-4460 GCA_037446375.1 Bacteroidota bacterium
ATACTGATGATTAACGGATGGATAACAGTACAAGTTGTGACTCTGCTGGGAATATCTCCGGATGCCGGATGGTGGAAGATTACAACCCAGCTGTCAAGCCTTGCCCTTACCATCCTTGTTCCGGCAATAATGTATCTCTTATTCCATTACGCTATGGATTTAAAGCCGGTCCGGTACATTATCAGATTTACTTCTCTTACAACATTCCGGTTCTGGAGGAGGTACAAACCCGGAAAAGCCAGGTAAAATAGTGTAAATAAACTATGCTTAAGCCAGTATTCTTCCCGATTTAACAGACTCATAATTTAAAATAATTACTCCGCAACAGATTCTTTTAAAACAATTTATTATTTTTGTTTGCCTTTGCATTATAGGGCTCCTTTCTGATTACTTTCAGATATCTTCTTTTTAATCTGAAAATGGAAACAAAAGATAGTACAAAGCATAAAAGGAAAAGAACAATTCTCATTGTAGAGGATCAGAAGTATAATCTTCTTGTCCTTAAAAAAATGGTTGAAAGGCTTGGGATAGCTGTATTATCTGCCGAGAATGGACAGTTGGCCATTGATATTTGCAGGGAAAACAATGACCTTGATCTTGTCCTTATGGATTTGAAGATGCCTGTGATGGACGGTTATCATGCAATGATAGAAATTAAGAAAATTCGTCCCGGCATTAAAGTCATCGCAGAGACTGCCTATGCACTTGCGGGTGATGACAAGAAGATACTTGCCGCAGGGTTTGATGATTATCTTCCAAAACCCATCTCGAGAGAAAATCTCCAGAAAATTCTTGATAAGAATTTCCCCTGATATCACCCTTCCTCTTCATCGCATCCGCCTCTGCTCAGCAAAATCAAAACTTCAGAGAATGACAAAGACTTTTACAATATCTGTCTGCTTATGCCTGATACTACAGGGTTGCGGTAATGGCAGGCTAAAAAACACCGGCAAAGAAAAAATTATGAATACTGACAGCACAGCTCTTTATGGCTACAACCGCGACTTTCTCAGGAAACACACACGGATAATTGAACTCAGAAACAAAAAGGCGGCCGTTGCAATCGCTCCTGACTGGCAGGGAAGGGTAATGACAAGCACCCAGGATGGAGATAATGGATTAAGCTTCGGCTGGATAAACCGTGAACTTATTGCATCAGGGAAACTATCTGGGCATATCAATGCCTTTGGCGGAGAAGAGCGCATCTGGCTCGGACCGGAGGGAGGACAGTTTTCAATCTTCTTCCAGAAAGGCAGGGATTTTGTTTATGACAACTGGCAGACGCCGGAATTTATAGATTCAAAGCCCTGGGATGTTGTGTCGTCTGATGAAGACTCAGCGCTTTTCCGCTCGCAGGTCTCAATAGTTAATTACAGCGGTACTAAATTTGATATCCAGTTAGACAGGAAAGTGATACTTTTTAATGACAGCGAACTTTCCAAAGAGACAGGGATTTCTCCTGTCGGGTTAAAAAGTGTTGCGTACAGATCTGAAAACGTTCTTACAAACAAAGGAACAGCTGAATGGAAAAAGGAGACAGGACTTCTTTCGGTATGGATGCTTGGTATGTTCACCCCCTCCCCATCTGTGGTTATTGTAATACCTGTGAAAGATGGAAAGGAAAGATCACTCGGAGTAAAAGTAAATGACAACTATTTCGGCAAGATAGCCTCCAATCGTCTTAAGGTGACAGGCAATCATATCTTCTTCAGGGCTGATGGTAAGAGCAGGGGTAAAATAGGCATACCGCCCCTCCGGAATACCGGGGTTATGGGAAGTTTTGATTCTGGCAGGAATATACTAACGCTTCTGTTTTGCAAATTGCCCTCCGGAATTAAAGATTATGTAAATTCTGCCTGGAAGCTACAGGATGATCCATACTCCGGCGATGCGTTCAACTCTTATAACGATGGCCCTCTCGCCGACGGTACCCAGATGGGTCCATTCTATGAACTTGAGACATCATCGCCGGCAGCAGCTCTTGCCCCGGGTAAATCACTCACTCACAGCCAGGTAACAGTGCATATTACCGGCGACAGAAATCTTCTGAATAAAATTGCCGTAGAAACCCTCGGGGTTTCCTTAAAAGAGATCGGAGAAGCCTTTAAATAAGATAAAAGACAAAACATCCCACTCCTCACGACGTATAACTCGTGCTCTAAAACATCTTCCAATTTTTCCTTTTATCTTTTTACTTTACTGCCCGTCTGTGATGACACCTGTCAGGCTGATAACTTTTTACTTAAATCTTTAGTCTTAATTATATCAGACCTCTGCTCTTAAGTAAAGGTTCAATAACGGGCTGACGTCCCCTGAAATTGACGAAGAGCTGCATAGCATCCATAATTCCGTTCTTCTCGAGAATATTATGCCTGTACGACTCAGCAGTAGCCCGGTCAAAAATCCCCTTCTCCCTGAATGCCTCGAATACGTCATTATCAAGTACCGCGGCCCATATATATCCGTAATAGCCGGAATCATAATCTCCGGCAATATGAAGAAAATAAGTGCTCCTGTAACGGGAGACTATCTCGGGAATAAGTCCAAGCTTTGTGAAATAGTCTTTCTCGAACTTCTGAACGTCTACAGTTGCAGGTGTTTCAAGGGTATGATATGACATATCAAGAAGAGCCGCAGCCAGGTACTCAACAGTTTCAAATCCCTGATTGAAATAACCGCTTTTTCTGATCTTTTCAACAAGGGCTGCAGGGATTGGCTCATTAGTTTTGTAGTGTCTCGCGTACATAGCAAGCACCTGAGGTTCGGTGCACCAATGCTCCATCAGCTGTGAAGGCAGTTCAATAAAATCCCAGGCAAAATATGTATTATTATATGTCGGCTTGTTAAAAAGTGCATCGAGGGAATGTCCAAATTCGTGAAATAATGTTGAAGCCTCTTCAAGGCTGAGAAGAGCCGGCAGATCTCCTGTCGGGCGTGTAAAGTTGTAGACCAGTGTCACAACTGGTGTGACCTCTTTGCCCATGTCAATATGATGGGCCCTGATAGTAAGACACCACGCACCCTGCTGTTTTCCGGGCCTTGGGAAGAAATCCATATATATTACTCCGAGATGGCTGCCGTTGGTATCCTTAACTTCATAAGCAAAAGCCTCCGGATGAGGAACAGGAGCATCCTTAAGGGGTTCGAAAGTAATACCGAAAAGCTTATGGGCAACCTCGAAGGCTCCATCCCTCACATTTTCAAGCTTAAAATACGGACGTAGCTCATTATCGTCGAGATCATATTTCTGTTTTCTAAGTTTTTCAGAATAATACCACCAGTCAGAAGCTTCCAATCTGAACTTTCCTCCTTCACTTTCAATCATCTTCTGCATCTCATCCCTGTCTCTTTTTGCTACCGGGAGTGCCTTGTCCCATAAGCTCATAAGCAGCTTATCCACATTTTCAGGATTTTTTGCCATTCTGGGTTCGAGAACAAGTGATGAATGATTTTTATATCCCAGCAGCCTGGCTCTTTCTGCTCTGAGGCTTACTATCGCCGAGAGAACTTTGTTGTTGTCATACCCGTTCCCATTATTTCCACGGGATATATATGCGTTATAAAGCTCTTTTCTTCTTTCCCTGCTCTGAGAGTAGGTAAGGAAAGGGAATATACTCGGCCTCTTTGTTGTAAAGGCCCATTTACCTTCAAACCCGGAAGCCTTTGCCTCATCGGCTGCAGCAGATACAACACTCTCCGGAAGGCCTTTGAGGTCTTCCCGCCCGGTCATATAAAGTTTATAGTCATTTGTTTCAGTAAGTACATTTTGATTGAATGTAACAAGCAGGACAGATAGCTTCTGATTTATTGCCTTTAGGGAATCCTGATCAGCTTTCTTCAGGTTGGCCCCGTTACGGATAAAAGTCATATAGAGATTGTCAAGGAGAAATTTTTGCTCCTCATTGAGACCAAACTTTGCCTGGTTATCATAAACAGATTTTACCCTGGCAAAAAGCTCCTTATTCATATTGATCTCATCCCTGAAGGCAGCTAGTTTTGGAGTAATATCAACCTCAATCTTCTGTATGGAGTCAGTTGAGCTTGACTCCTTTTGCGAAAAGAAAACCTGGGTTGCCCTGTCGAGAAGAGCCCCCATTCTGTCGTAAGCCTCGATGGTATTTTTAAATGTCGGCTCCTCCTTTGAGGAGAGCATAACTTCCAGTTCGTGTCTCTTTTCACTCATCCCTCTTTCAAATGCCGGCATATAGTGCGCGGCAAATATTTTATTGAATGGAGGAACCCCGAACGGAGTATTGTATTCTGAGAAGAAAGGGTTTGATTCTGTTTTTACCGGTTTGTTATTGCACGATGCTGCAATAATCGCAACCATACAGGTCAAAGTCAGGAGTCTTAATATGTTCTTCACTTTATAAAAGTTAATTGGTTTACTGTTATTAAATGGCCGGAATGTACATCTTCAAAATCAAATATCAAAATCATCATTATGCTAATCAAGGAGT
>JBBIIS010000065.1:4486-15312 GCA_037446375.1 Bacteroidota bacterium
ATTTAAAGAAATAGTCGCAATTTTCATGACTGAAATCACTTTTCAGTTTTGATTTTTTGTAACTTGTAGATGCTAAAAGGCCCCTCCCGGGGATTAAAAATATGGAATATGAAAAAACTGCTGCAATCTGCATCTGGAGTTGTATTGTTGTTATTCCAGACATTAACATCAATAAGTCAGACAACAATTCTGTCTGAAAATTTCTCTGGCTTCATAACAGGGACTCACACACTGCCATCAACGAATGATGTTTCATTATCGCTGGATGCAAAAACGTCTTCGCCAGGATGGAGCGGTGCTCTTATCTATTCTGCCGGTGGGGAGATTAAGATCGGGACAAGTTCAAACACCGGCTGGATAGAGACACCCGGGATTGATCTTTCTCTTGCGGAGGTGAATTACAAAATATCCTTCGATATATCGCGCTGGCCGGGAGATGCTGCCACAGTTCAGGTCTATCTCGATGGAGCCGCAGCCGGCGGAATAATAACTCCTGCTGACAGCTATGAAAGGAAAGAGATCATTCTTGCCTCCGGGACCTCTTCAAGCAGGATTAGGATACAGGCATTGACCAAAAGGTTCTTTATTGATAATCTGACTGTGACCTCTGAAAATATTCCCACCTCTGATGAAATAACGCCTGGTGGCAAAGATGAACTAAAATTATGGCCAGTTCCGTCTGGCAATCAGATTAAGGTAGTCAATTCAGGATTTTATGATGATCTGACAATATCCGATATTACAGGGAGGATAAGGCAAATAATCAGGATAGACCGGGTAGATGAATTGAGAATTGATATCGGAGATTTTGAGCCCGGATTATACATTTTTACGTTTATTTCGGGTAAAACAAGAAAGCATGTGAAAGTGATAAAACAGTAAATATGTTTATATTTGCGCCCTGTACAATAATGCTCCGGGGAGAGATGCCAGAGTGGTCGATCGGGGCGGTCTCGAAAACCGTTGTTCCGCACCGCGGGACCGGGGGTTCGAATCCCCCTCTCTCCGCAAAACTAAAAAAAACCACACGCCAGAGGCGGGTGGTTTTTGTTTTTATGAGAGACTGGGCCGGGCTTGACCGTGCGAAGAGCTGCTTCACCCACCGATCTTCACCGAAGTCATAGTAAGTGAACCCATAACAGCCTTATCGTTGAACAGCTCTGTTTTTTCAGCGTTTTCCTTTAGCGCAAGGGCGTAAAGCAATGGAAGAAAATGTTCAGGAGTTGGTATCGCAAGGTCAAAGGCTTTTCCCTGCGAGCGAAAGTCTATAAGCGATTTATGATCTGCCCCGATAATAAATTCTTTTATCTTCTCATTTGCTTCAAATGCCCACTCATGGCCATATCCGGGAACATCCATCTTGCTCCAGTCCACAAGTCTCAGGTTATGCACCATGTTTCCGCTCCCTATAATAAGAATACCCTTCCTACGAAGTTCAGAAAGCTGACCGGCAAGTTCATAATGGTATCTTGCAGGCTGAGAATAATCGAGGCTCAGCTGAACTACCGGGACATCAGCTTCCGGATACATACACCTTACAACGCTCCAGCATCCGTGATCCATCCCCCATGTATAGTCAAGCCCAACATTATTTTTAGTTAAAATGTTTTTTGTGTTACCCGCAACCTCAGGGCTGCCTGGAGCCGGATATTGTACTTCAAACAGCTTTTGTGGAAAGCCCCCGAAATCGTGTATAGTCTGTGGATCATCCATTGCAGTTACAAAAGTACCTCTTGTTTCCCAGTGTGCTGATATACATAGTATTGCTCTTGGCCTGGGAATATTCTTGACAGCATTCCGCCATCCTTCAACAAATTCATTCTCCTCTATTGCATTCATCGGACTCCCATGCCCGATAAAAAGTACAGGCATCTTTGGATAGTCTTCTGCCTTCACTTCTCTTTTGGTTGACATATTATATATTTTAGTTTTATTAAAACATCGGAACATCAATAAGCAGCAGCTCTGATTCACTTTCAGCTTTAAAGGATATTTTATCAGTATCACAGACTCCAAATCCGTCGCGTGGCTCAAGTCTCTGACCTTCGATGGTTACTTCACCGCTAAGGATAAATGCATAGACACCATTGTTTTCGGCTTTAATTCTGTATTCCGAGCTGATCCCTTTTTCAAATTTTCCAATGTGGAACCATGCATTCTGGTAGATCCATACTCCCTCATCATTTTTAGACGGCGATAATATCTGCTGAAGCTTGTTGTGCCTGTCTTTACTATTCAGTGTGATCTGGTCATAACGCGGAGTCGCATTTGTTCTATCGGGAATTATCCAAATTTGCAGGAATTTCACAAGCTTGTCCTTGTTCTTATTATACTCGCTATGTGTGATGCCGGTGCCAGCGCTCATTACCTGCACATCGCCGCTTTTTATGACGGAGACATTCCCCATGCTGTCCCTATGCTCAAGATCCCCTTCAAGAGGAATTGAGATGATCTCCATGTTTGTGTGAGGATGAGTTCCGAATCCCATCCCCGGGGCCACCTGATCATCATTCAGAACCCTGAGTGCGCCGAAGTGGATCCTGTCGGGATCAAAATAGTCAGCAAAGCTGAATGAATGCCTGCTGTGAAGCCATCCATGATTTGCGTCACCTCTTGTTTCTGCCTTATGCAAAACTGTTTCTGACATTTCTAAAAATGCTTTTTTATAAAATTTCTGCTATTGAAACAATGAAATACCGGTAATGTTAATGATGGCCCGCGGAAACCTCTTTCCCCGGACCACCAATAATGACAAAATCTGTCAGCCTGGTTATAAAATCTTGTTGTGTGTACCGTCGCAGAAGGGTTTGTTGCCGGATCTTTTGCAGCCACAGAGGTATGCGGGACCTGATTCCTTAGCAGTGAAATTCACCGGTGAGAATTCTGACCCTTTGTGCGATCCATCGCAGAAAGGTTGGTTTTTACTCTGGCCGCAAGCACACCAGTAATAGCTTTTCCCGGCTTCAAGCTTGACCTCGAAAGGTCCTTTTTTTGCAATTTTAGGTTCCATAATGATAAAGTATTTAGAAGTGGATCATTTATGCAAAATTATGAACTATCGAAGTGAATGAAGTAATAAAATCAGGCAAAAGAGTTGTAATTTCAGGAAACAAGCTTCTTCATTTCATCCCTGAAATCACTGGGGGTCTGGCCCGTCCTTTTTTTGAAAACAGTGGTAAAGTAGGCCTTCTCGCTGAATCCAAGCTCAAATCCGATCTCCGATATCGTTTTTCCGCTATGTAAAAGAAGATTTTTCGCTTCTATGAGCTTACGGGTTTCAATGATCTCTGTAACGCTTTTCTGAAAAATGCCCTTGCAAATAAGGTTTAGGTTCCTTGGCGACATGAATAATTTTTCCGCATAAAATTCAACGCCTTCCGGTCTTCTGAAATTTGCTTCCAGTATCTTCAGAAAGTTATTGAACGTTACATTTTGAGTTTTTTGAAGCAAGGGTTCATCTTGTATTGTCTCTTTTCTTTCCGATTCAATCATTATGAAAATTGCATTCAAAAGCTGCCTTACAACAGCATAATCGGGAATCTGCTTCTGCATCTCCTCAAAAATGATCTGGCATATCGAAGGAAACCTTGAGAAATGCTGCCCGGGTTGCAAAAGAAGATTGGCCTGGTAGTGATAATATGAATAAAGCTGGAAGGTAGTTTCAGGAATGAACTCACTTCTGAAAGTCAGGATCCATCCGTCAAATTTCCCATTTACCGGTCCTGGCAATACAAAATGTGCCTTACCCTGTGATATAAAGCTGATAAATGGCGCTGTCAGCTTTTTGGATCTGAAATCTATAAAGTGTTCGATCTCTCCTTCCATCCCGATCAGCAGCTCCTCATAGTCGTGAACATGCGGGTCATTGTCAAGGTCCGAAAGTCTCTTTACTTCCTCATAGCCAAGTCTTGATATTTTGAATAACTGATCCATCTATGTAAAGTTAGATTATTTAGCCCTGAGAGTGAAAGAAAAATTAAATAACTTGGCTACATTAATTCAAACAGAATATTTAACCCCTAACAGATAACCTGATATGAAAACAGATCACTTAATCAAATCATTGCTGCTTGCTTTCCTGCTGCTTATAATTTCATGCACGGCGGGAACCGACAGGAAAACTGTGGCTCCTTTCCCTGCCCCCTGGCTTGAGGAGATGACAATATCACGCCTCGAAGAAGGATATGCAAAGGGATCATATACAGTTACTCAGGTTGTAAAGGATTATCTCGACAGGATCGCAGCCATTGACAAAAACGGACCCGGACTGAACTCAGTGATAATAGTGAATCCTGATGCGCTGGAGATCGCAAAAGAGCTTGACAGGGAACTGAAGTCCGGCAAGGCAAGAGGGCCTCTGTTCGGAATACCTGTTTTGCTGAAAGACAATATTGATACACACGATAAAATGCCAAACAGTGCAGGATCCAGGGCCCTTAAGGACAACTATCCGCTAAAAGACAGCCCGGTTGCAAAAAAGCTAAGGGAGGCAGGTGCCGTCATACTCGGAAAAACAAATCTCAGCGAATGGGCAAACTTCAGAGCCTCAGCGTCTTCCAGTGGCTGGAGCGGGATGGGCGGTCAGACTAAAAACCCGTATGTTCTCGACCGGAACCCGTGCGGATCGAGTTCAGGATCAGCTGCCGCCGTTTCAGCCAATCTCTGTATGCTCGCCATCGGCACCGAGACTGATGGATCGATTGTCTGTCCGTCAAATAATAACGGGATCGTTGGTCTGAAACCAACAGTCGGGCTGATAAGCCGGTCCGGCATAATTCCTATCTCATTTACACAGGATACCCCAGGGCCTATGGGCAGAACTGTATCAGATATTGCTGCCTGTCTGGGCCCTCTGACAGGCGTTGATTCTAATGATATAATGACTCTCTCCTCCTCGGGAAAATCGAAAAACGACTATACTGTTTTCCTTAACAGCAAAGGACTGAAAGGCAGAAGGATCGGACTTCTTAAGTCAGATATGGGCTTTTCATCGGGGGTTGATACCCTTTTTATGAATGTTGCAGAGATCCTGAGGAGGGAGGGTGCCGAAGTCATACCAATTGAAGCACCCAGGGTTAATATTGGTGAGGCAGCACTAAATGTATTGCTTTACGAATTCAAGGATGGCATAAACAAGTATCTGAGATCATCCGGGTCCTCCGTTCCGGTCAGGGATCTGAAAGAGCTTATCGAGTTCAATAAAAAAGATTCTGTTGAATTAAGATATTTCGACCAGAAGGAATTTGAAAGGGCCGAAGCCAAGGGTGATCTGAATTCCAAAGAGTACAAAGATGCTCTTAGTAAAATACTTCATGCAA
This sequence comes from Bacteroidota bacterium, assembly GCA_037446375.1. Classification (GTDB taxonomy): domain Bacteria; phylum Bacteroidota; class Bacteroidia; order Bacteroidales; family VadinHA17; genus LD21. The sequence goes on from JBBIIS010000065.1 coordinate 9,805, forward strand.
TGAGGGAAGACGGGATAGATAAGATGATGACTGAAAACAAGCTTGATGCAATTATGTCACCGACCGGCTCCCCTGCCTGGAAGACAGACCTTCTTCTGGGAGATCATTTTGTCGGAGGAAATTCATCACCCGCAGCAATTGCGGGGTATCCTTCACTGACTCTTCCTATGGGGTTTATCGGGGGGCTTCCTGTTGGTGTCTCATTTACAGGCAGAGCATGGAGCGAGGATGTGCTTATTGGAATTGCTTTCTCATACGAGCAGGCTGCAAAACAAAGAAGGGCGCCAAAATTCCTGACAACGGATTAACTGCCAGTTGGTTATTTTGCCTGGAATACCATTTCCCCTTTGATAAATGTCTTCCTGATCTTCAACCCGCTATCCCTGAATTCAAAGAGGATAAAATCTGCTCTTTTTCCAGGTCCAAGGGTGCCCCTGTCATTAAGGTTCAGTAATCTGGCCGGATTCAAACATGCCATATCAAGGGCCTTATCGAGGGCACATCCGCAGCATTTCATCAATGTTTCTATACCTTTTTTCAATGGTAAGGAAGCGCCGGCAAGACAATTAAGTTCAGGTATCATTACCAGTCCGTTAGCATCGACAATTACCCTGTTCCCCATGAAATCATAACTACCAGGTTCCATGCCAATAAAATGCGTGGCATCGGAAATCAGAATAATACGGCTCTCTCCCTTGCACTTATAGATCACCCTCAGCTCCTCAGGCAAAAGGTGGTGGCCATCGGCTATTACTGATGCGGCAAGCCCGTCAGAGGCAAGCTGCGCCCAAAGCGGATTTAAATGACGATGAATCATATTTGAACAGCCGTTTCCGATATGGGTGGAGAGAGTGGCACCGTTCTCAGCGGCAAGCTCTATCTGACCGGCTGTGGCATTAGTATGGCCTATTGCAATAACTAAGCCGGATTCATGGCACTTTTTTATAAATTCTATCGCTCCGTCAAGCTCGGGAGCAATTGTAATCTCTCTTATTTTTCCATTGGCTGCAGCCTGATATTCTTCGAACTCTCTCACTGCCGGTCTCCGCAGGAACCGGCGCGGATGGCACCCGTAAAATCCTTCCTCGTCCGACAGGTAAGGTCCCTCAAGATGAAAGCCAGGGATGCAATCCATCAGATAATCATCATCTGTCAACTCTGAAAGTGTTCTCAGTATCCTTAATGTCTTTTGCTTGCTGGCGGTAACTATTGCCGGAATAAAAGTTGTTACACCATCACTCCAAATCGATTTGACAGCTATCCTGAGCCTTTCCTTAGTGAGGCCCTCTCCTGAAAAATCAACTCCCCAATACCCGTTAACCTGGTTATCAATAAGTCCGGGGGCAATGATCAATCCGGAATCATCATCCTCATCCGCCGCAATCTCCTTTATTGATTCAATTAATCCGTCCTTTAGCTTAATGGCTACAGGTTTGCCTGTACTGTAATGAATGCCTTTTACAATTAGCCCGTTGCCCGTTACCGGTCCGATTTCTGATTTCACGATATCTGATCTTTCTATTTTACAGGAATTATTGATGAAGCAGATTCCCTGTCAAGAAAAAGGTTGAAATCACGATGACTTTTAAGAATTGTTGCAGGGATCAAATTATTTGTCTCACTTCCAAGAGTTCTGCAGACAGCTTCAGCTTTAATGCTGAATGGGACAGCCGAAATGATTGAAATGCATTGCATTATCTGCCAGACTGTCATTGATATGGCTTTCCGCGGCACTTCGGCGGGATCGCTGAACCATCCTTCTCCAACTTGCTGTGACCTGCACCGTTCGTCAAGGGTTACGATTTTAAATGAATCGGTTGTATCAAAATCGGCCGGCGGGTCATTGAATGCAATATGGCCATTTTCTCCTATTCCGATAAGTCCGACATCAAGTGGTTTTTCCTTTATTTCATTCGTAAGTCTTTGTATCAGGGTCGTGCTTTCTTCTTCAGTATCAATGCTATGAAATTTTCCGCAGCTGATCCGTCTGACAAATCTATCCCGGAGATATTTCCTGAATGCCGCCTGATGATCAGCAGGCAATCCCATATATTCATCGAGATGAAAAATCTCGATCCTTCCCCAATCAATATCCTCTTTCAGGAGGGAGGCCAAGGTCTCGAATTGCGATGCTCCGGTAGAGACCACAAGCCGGGCTTCACCCTTTCGTCCTATTGCTTCCTTCAACCTGGAAGCGGCCAACCCTGAGGCTTCCCTCCCAACCTCGGAGGGATCTTTACAGATAGTTATCTTCATAGACTCTTTCGATGAGAGAATATTTACAGATTGTATTCTGACCTGAATGATTTAAGCTTGTCAATATCCTTCTTTATCGCTTCTAAAAAGAGTTTCCTTTTATCGCTGCCGGCAAGAGTGATCTTAGAATCCTCAAAAGGAGGATATTCAAAATGAACCGACATTGGACCTTTAAAATCAATGACCTTCATAATTCTGAAATATTCATCAAAATTAACCATCCCCTCACCCAGTGGCACGCTTACCGGATTCCATTTCCCATTTGTCTCAACCCACCTGAAATCCTTTATATCGGTACATTTTATCCAGGGGGCGACTAGCTTAAGCCCGTTCGGCCAGGAAGTTCCTCCTTCGACAACAGCATGCCTCACATCGTATTGGCAGCCAATAAACTGAGGATCAAGACCTTCAAGAAGCTCATAAATATCCCATATTGCACCTCCAACCATTGTGCCGGCATGGTTCTGATATGCACCATGTATTCCATATCTCCGGTTCATTTCAGCCAGCTTCTCAAACTCCTTCCTGTAGATCTTCAGTGACTCTTTGATTCCAAGGCTATAATCATAGTCAAGCCAGCCAAGCCTGTAATATTTAATTCCGAGTGAAGCGGCTGTCCTGACAATTGACTCTGCATATTGCTGATCTGATCTTACGATGCCTGTAACGATCATATCGAGGCCAAGTCCATGCTTTCGGGCGGCCTCAACAGCCTTTGGAAGATCTGATTCTGCCTTTTCAGGCAAAACATGTCCACCGGGCCTAACAGCCAGGTCAATGCCTTCGGCTCCCGCTTCTGAAAGAAGTGCTGCCATATCTTCAAAGCCAAGCCACAACAGAGGCTTTGAGAAGACATGTATTTTCCCTTTGGTTTCTGTTTTGCCCATAAAGAGCTTTGCCGCTCCCAATCCCGATAAAGAAATTGTTGCTCCTGCTGCAGCCAGTGAGGAAATGAAAGTCCGTCTGTCAAAACTGCCTGAAGAGCCTGGCTCCCTGCTTTTCATTAATTCATTGGATTGCTTCCGATGCTGCTTTCCTGTTTTTAAGAATATTAATGTAGTTAAGCGCCTTCTTGTTGTTATAGTCCTCATAGGATTTTCTGGCCCATTCAATTCCAACATCAAGGCTGCCCTTTATCTCGCTTATTATAGCCATATTAAAACAAGCCCGGCCCGCGATCGTGGAAGAGGAATTTGTTGTTTCCTTCATCCAGAGTTCTGCGGCTTCGTCCCAGCTGCCCGTTCTTGCTTTCCGCATTGCCATCTGGAAATTATTTGTACCCTTAACATAGTACTCGCGGGTAACCCTTATCTGATATGGAAGTATTCTTCCTGCGAAAGCCACTCCGGCATTGTTTCCGACCTGCTTTACCGCTTCTTTCCGGTCGGTGAGTGCTTTCAGTGCAATTGCAGGTGTAAGGCCAGTTGAATGAAATGTCAGGTCCTTTGTAATTGCGATCTCATCGAGGATATTCCTGCCTGCAGGATCGTATATCCTCCATCCGGTTTTTACAGTAGTAAGCATATCTGCCTGTTGCTCGTATCCGGTTAAGGCACCGAGAATTGTCCTCCCAGTCGACTTTTTCAGCTGGTAGCTCACTTTTGTATCAGTATCAAATAGTTCAAGTGAAAAAAGTGCATCAACATTATTATCCTTACAAATTGCTGAAACAGCTTCCCATTCCAGGGGAGGTGGAAACAATCCCATGCCAGAGGTTTTAGCCCTGACAGCCTCGATAGTTTTAACATTAGTGAACCTGTCATTTCTGCTGAGTTCATCAATTAGTCCTGCTATTGATGCCTTTGTCCCCTCTTCATCCAGCTTTGGGCCTTCGAGTGTGGCAACTTTCTCGATCTGATCAAATTTCTTCGAAGCATCGGACGGCTCACTCCTGTCGATTATGCCTGCTGTTTTAATATATTCCGGAATGTTGACAGGGGCAGGCTCAAGAGCATTCATATAAATATCCTGCATCTTGCAGGAGCTTGTCAGGCAGATCGACAGGCAGATGATAAATATGTTTTTCACTTTTCCGATTTTAATAGTTATTTACACTCTTTCAAATTTAGCCTTTTTATATCTTTATGATCTAGCTCCGGAAATAAAAAGTTTAATCAAATATTATTACTCCAACAGGATGGATGCAGAAAGAGGGAACAAACCCGATGATGATCTGAGTTTAAAGAGAGAAGATATGTACAAGTCTCTTTTCGAAAATGTTCATGACGGGATTTACAGGAGTACGCCTGATGGTAAAATACTTACAGCTAACCCGGCTCTCGTGGCTATGCTGGGGTATGAATCTGAGGAGGAGCTGAAGAATAAGAATATCGCATCAGACATCTACTCAGATCCGGAAGCAAGAGATGCCTTTATTAAGATGGTCAACACCGACGGGATCATCAAGGATGCCGAGATCATTTTAAAAAGGAAGGATGGCATAACAATCACAGCGCTTGAAAACGCTCACGCGGTTTATGATGCACATGGCATACTGATGTTCTATGAAGGTACTCTTACCGATGTAACACGGATGAAAAATACGGAAAAAGCGCTCCGTGAAAGCGAAGAGAGATACAAAACCCTCCTGGAAACATTGCAGGATGGACTTTCCCTTTTTGATATGAATGGTAATATAATCTATTTCAACAGAAGGAAGAGGGAAATGATGGGGTACGACAATGACGAAGAGTTGATGAAAATCGGCGTCACCGACATGATACATCCTGATGACCGTCAGAAGGCACAGAGGCATTACAGGAATATTCTTCAAAAAGGAAATAAATCAAGGATCGAACTTAAAATAATTAAGAAAGACGGTAGCTTCTTCTGGGCGGAGTTAAATGCCTCGGTTGTGAAAGACTCTGAAGGTAAACCTGCATATCTATTGGATACAATGAGGGATATCTCCGACAGGAAAGAGTCGGAAGAACAACTTATGGTACTTAAGCATTCTGTTGATGTTCATTATGATGGAGCATACTGGATGGATACTGATAATAAGTTTGTTTATGTAAATGATGCCGGATGCCGTGAGGCAGGATACACAAGGGAGGAGCTGATAGGCAAGGATCTGAGCCTGATAAACCCGCTTGCGACAAAAGACGTTGAAAAGCTTATCTGGGATAAGCTTCGGAAAGACGGATCTTTTACTGCAGAGGCCGTGCACAGGAGAAAGAATGGCACAATTTATCCTGTTGAAATTGTGACTTCCTATATAAATTTTGCAGGTAAGGAATACAGTTGCGGATT
>JBBIIS010000065.1:15337-15581 GCA_037446375.1 Bacteroidota bacterium
CTGAAGAGATGAGGATAAGGCTGGAACAGCTGAGGCAGATAATTGATCTTGTTCCAAGCTATATTTTCGCCAAAGATATTGATGGAAAATTCCTTTTAGCCAACAAAGCCCTGGCCGAAGTTTTTGGATTATCGCCTGAGGAGATCCAGGGGAAAAAAGACAGCGATTACGGAGCTACCAGAGAACAGATTAAGTGGTATAGGAAATACGATCTGGATGTAATAAAAAAAGGCAGTGCAGTGTA
>JBBIIS010000066.1:0-15564 GCA_037446375.1 Bacteroidota bacterium
TATACAGTCTGGAATTCTCTGTAAGAGATTATGAATGTGACCTGCAGGGGATAGTGAACAATGCAAACTACCAGCACTACCTTGAACACGCAAGGCATGAGTTTCTTGTTGCACACGGATTAAGCTTTGCAGCCCTTCACGATCAGGGGACGGATCTTATTGTCACAAGGGTCGGGATCGATTATAAGTATCCCCTGCGCAGCCGTGATAAGTTTATTGTTACGCTGAATCTCAGAAGGGAGGGAAATGTGAGGCTGATATTTGAACAGCAGATCCTGCGGCTTCCCGATAAAAAGGTTATCGTTAATGCAGACCCGTAAAGCCTGATGAGGTTGTAAAACTGATCGGACTTTAGGTGCCGCGGTCATGAAATTTCTGCAACATTCGGGAAACCATAAAGTCTTTCAATCGTCAAATAATTAATTAAATTAAATCCGATATGAAATCAGAAAAAACCTATTCGAACATCGTTGCATTCCTGCTGCTGATGCTTCTCTTTTCCCGGTCAGCAATTGCCCAGTCCATTGAGGGCGACTGGTATGGAATAGCTGATCTGGGAGGCATTCAGCTTCGACTGAACGTCCATGTTAAAGCAGCAGGTGAAGCCTATACATCGACCTGGGACAGTCCCGATCAGGGAGCGATGGGGATACCATCAACTACGACGACATTTAAATTTCCTGAATTTTCATTCTCTTTCGACCAGGCAGGATTCAGGTACGACGGCAAAGTGAACAGCTCATATTCTGAGATAGCCGGTAGCCTGGCGCAGAATGGGAAGAAGTTTGAAATAAAATTCGGACGCGCCGCAGTTGCTGCCCCTAAGGGAAGCATGGAGGACCTTAAGCAGAAGTACGATAAGCAGGAGGTTTATATAACAATGCGGGACGGAGTAAAATTATTTACCTCGATATATACTCCCAAAAACAGCACTGTAACAAATCCCATCCTTCTTAACCGCACACCGTACGATATAGAACCTGGAGGTCCTGACCGATTCAACTATTTTCTCCAGCTATGGCCCCGGTACACTGAAGATAATTACATACTTGTATTTCAGGATGTAAGGGGAAGATATATGAGTGAAGGTAAATTTGAGGATATCCGTCCGGTAATAGCTGGCAGAAAGACAAATAATGATATTGATGAATCGACTGATACCTGGGATTCTGTCGACTGGCTGATTAAGAATGTGAAAGGGAATAACGGGAATGTTGGAATATTCGGTGTTTCATATCCGGGCTTCTATTCAACTATGGGTGCGATCGGTTCGCATCCTGCAGTTAAGGCTGTCTCTCCGCAGGCTCCGGTAACAGCGTGGTTTCTCGGCGACGACTTTCACCATAACGGGGCTTTTTTCATGCTCGACTGCTTCGGATTCTATTATAGTAACGGACGTGTATTTAAAGCACCCACAAGAAGAGGCTTTCCGGGCTTTAAATATCCTACTCCCGACAACTATGATTTCTTCCTCTCTATCGGAGCCATAAAGAATATAGCACCAAAATATCTTGGCGACAGTATAAAATTCTGGAATGATGCCTTTTCACATCCCGACTATGATGAGTTCTGGAAGGCAAGGGATCCCCGTCAGTATCTTAAGGACGTAAAGCCTGCAGTGATGACTGTCGGTGGGTGGTTTGATGCTGAAGATCTCTATGGCGCATTACATACATATTCGGCAGTTGAGGGACAAAACCCAAAAACGGTAAATAATACCCTGGTAATGGGGCCATGGTCACACGGGCAGTGGAGTGCCGGCAGTGCCAATAACCTTGGCAATATTTACTGGGGCCTTGATGCAAACAAGGATTTCCAGGTACTCGAAAAAAGCTTCTTCGATTATTACCTGAAAGGGGTTGGCACGGGTAATTTCCCGGAGGCAACAATATTTGTCACGGGCGAAAACAAATGGAGGTCGTTTGATACCTGGCCCCCTAAAAATATCGTACAAAAAAGCCTCTTTCTCCAACCATCAGGAGCAGCTGCCTTCACGCCTCCGGCTGAAAGGAAAAGCTTCGACGAGTATGTATCAGACCCGATGAAACCAGTGCCATATTCCGATGAGGTCCATACCCAGAGGACAGCTGAATATATGACAGACGACCAGCGATTCGCCTCGCGCAGGCCTGATGTTATGGTATATCAGTCTGCCGTACTTGCAGATGATATTACTTTAACCGGTCCCCTTTCTGCCGATCTTTTCATATCAACAACAGGCACAGATGCTGATTTTGTTGTGAAGCTCATTGATGTTTTTCCTCCGGATACAAAAGCACCGGAAGGAACAGATATAAAGGTTCCCTTAGGGTGTTATCAGATGCTCGTAAGGGGCGAAATTTTCAGGGGCAAATACCGCAACAGCTTTGAGAAGCCCGAGCCGTTTATTCCGGGAAAAGTGACTGAAGTAAAATATGAAATGCCTGATGTGGCACATACTTTCAAAAAAGGGCACAGAATAATGATTCAGGTCCAGAATTCATGGTTCCCTCTCGCAGACAGGAATCCGCAAAAATTTGTGAATATCTACAAATGCTCAGATGCGGATTTCCAGAAGGCAACGATGAGGATCTATCACGATTCAAAATATCCGACAAACGTGAAGGTTAACGTGTTGCAGCAATAAAAAACAAGGGGTTAGAAAAGGAGATTGGGCGAGGGGGTGACTAAATCTCCTCTTCTCCCGCTCATTATTTTTATTTTATACCTTTATCGGCACAACGCTCATATTATACTCTCAATCATGAATAAGAAAACCTTCACCCGCCGGCAGTTTATGGCAACAGTCACAGCCGGAGCAGGAACAATTCTGCTTGGAAACATGATTGGCGCCAATCCCCGCGATGCATCCCGGAGGGAAGCTGATCCCCTTCAGACTGTTACTCTCGGAAAATCAGGCATTAAAACAACCCTGCTCGGAATGGGAACAGGGTTCAGCGGATATATGAGATCCTCAAATATAACAAGAGCCGGAGTTGCGGAATCAATGATCCGTTCAGCCTACGAAAAGGGAATCCGCTATTTCGACTGTGCCGACAGCTATGGCACACATCCTTTTATGGCCTCTGCCCTTAGGGGATTACCGCGCGATAAATACACGATCGGGACAAAGATGTGGTGTACCGAAGGAGGAATTCCGGAAAAAGAAAGACCTGATGCCCATATCGTAATAGACCGGTTCAGGAAAGAGCTGAATACTGATTACCTCGATCTGGTCCAGATGCATTGCATGACAGCAGCCGACTGGACCGATGCACAGAAAAGAAATATGGACGGACTCGAGGATCTTAAGGCAAAAAAGATCATCAGGGCGCATGGCGTTTCCGTTCATACATTTGAGGCCCTTAAGCTTGCAGCTTCCAGCGACTGGGCTGATATCGTACACGTCAGGATCAATCCCTATGGAGAAGCCATGGATCGCCGCGATCCGGCTGAGATCGTTCCTGTAATAGAGAAGCTGCATAAGAGCGGTAAAGGTGTAATCGGAATGAAGCTTATAGGAAACGGGGCTTTCAGAAGCGATTCTGAAAAAATTGACAGATCACTTAGATATGTTCTTGGTCTTGGCACTGTTGATATGATAATTGTGGGCTTCGAAAAGCCGGAACAGATCGACAATTACCTGATCAGAATAAAAAAAGCTTTAGCTTAACATGTCTCTTTCAGCATGATAACTAGAATCGTTATACCCTCTCTCCTGTTCCTGCTGCTTTTCCCCGGAAATTCCGCCGGACAGAAAGCGCCCGGACTCCCGACGGCTTCCGGACGAGCTGCTGTGGAGAAGCTTGCCGGTGGTTTTTCATTTACTGAAGGTCCGGCCCCCGACACGGCGGGAAATGTGTTTTTCACCGATCAGCCGAACAACCGGATTTTGGAATGGACCATTTCTGAAAAACTTCTGACATACATGGAACCATGTGGCAGGTCGGACGGAATGTTTACAGACAGCAATGGCTTTCTCTGGTCGTGTGCAGACGAGAAAAATGAGCTCTGGAAAATCGCCCCCGATAAAAAATGGGAGGTTGTTGCTTCAAAGTTCAATGGCCTTCCGTTTAATGGGCCAAATGATGTGTGGGTTTCACCATCAGGTTATATTTATATCACAGATCCATTCTATCTCAGGTCCTGGTGGAACCACAAAGAGATGCCCCAGGAGAAGCAAAGGGTCTATATGATCGGTCCTGATCATAAAGATGTTTCGATAGTAATCGAAGATATGAAAAAGCCCAACGGAATTGTAGGAACTCCCGACGGAAAAATTCTCTATGTCGCTGACATTGAAGACAATACAACATGGAAGTACAGGATAAGCACCGATGGCACACTCTCCGGCAAAACACTCTTCTGCGAACTCGGATCCGACGGAATGACCCTTGATCAGGAAGGGAATGTATATCTTACCGGAAGAGGCGTTACTATCTATAACAGCGATGGTGTTAAGCTTGGCAATATTGCAATTCCTGAAAAATGGACTGCAAATGTCTGCTTTGGCGGCAGGGATCATAAAAGTCTTTTTATAACGGCATCCACAGGCCTCTACAGGATTAAGATGAAGTTCAGGGGGGCATTCTGAAGAATAATTCTCTGGTCCTTTGTGCTGGTTATACATACTTTTATGCCATTGTTTCCCAGTTTATTCAGGGTTTCTACCTCCCGATGGATCGTGACAAGCCGTGTACGCTCCTTCTCACTTCTCACCTCTCGCCTCTCACCTCTCACCTCTCTCATCTCTCATCTCTCATCTCTCATCTCACCTCTCTCCTCTCATCTCTCTCCTCTCATCTCTCTCCTCTCATCTCTCTCCTCTCATCTCTGATTTCTCGTCTCTCCTTTTCCCTTTTTTCCCTAGAATGTCTGTGTTTCAGGATGGATTGTGTCTATGGAATTTTCGTTTCTGTGGATATCTTTTTTTTATCAACATTTCTGATAAGATATTGTATTTGGCATGACGGAGGAATTAAAAATTTTCTATTATTGTGCGGCGTTTTGAAACTTAAGTTTATCCTATGGAAATAATTACGCGAAACTTAATGATCGGCGAGATGGAAGGCACAAGAAGGGAAGATATTAAACCAGGAACTGCCGTTATGGTGGAACTGACAGAAGATAAGAGGACAGGCAGGCTGACAGGGGGAAGGGTTTTGGAAATTCTCACGAGTGCCCCAATTCATCCCCATGGCATAAAGGTCAGGCTGGAGAACGGACTTGTCGGCCGGGTAAAACAAATAATAACCATCTGATCATCCCGGGATTTTTCCTTGCGTATTCCGATTTTTTCTTGTTGGATTATTTTGTCTATTTTTGGACGTGTGATAATTTTGTTTCATACGTTTAATATAGTTTAAATGGACCATTCAGATTTTCAGGTCAGATCCCTCGGGACTCCAAAGATCAAATCTCCCCTCCTCCATTCAGTGAGAAATTATAGTCCGCTGTACAAGTTTATTGACGACAGCGAAAGAATACTTTACGATGTCTCGCTGGATAATTATAATTCATGCATGAGTTCGGGACAACAACCTCTTTCCCTTGAAAAGGCTGGCCCGAGGGAAAATATTTACTTTGAACCGGCCAAGACAAAAGTGGGTATTGTTACCTGTGGCGGACTCTGCCCAGGACTCAATAATGTGATAAGAAGCCTCGTCAATGAGCTCTCCTACAGATACGGTGTTACCCGGATCTTTGGCTTTAAATATGGATATGAAGGGCTTGTCTCAAACTTCAACCATCCGCTGGTGGAACTTACTCCTCAATTTGTTGCGAACCTCCATCTTATAGGAGGCAGTATTCTTGGTTCATCCCGAGGACTGCAGGATGTTACAAGCATGGTTGATACGCTCGAGGTTATGAACATCAATATCCTCTTCTGCATTGGCGGGGATGGTACTCTGAGAGGCGCCCATGCCATTCACGAGGAGATTATCAGGAGAAATCTTAAGATTGCCGTTGCAGGAATACCTAAAACTATCGATAACGATATTGACCTCATTGAGAAATCATTCGGCTTTGAAACAGCTTATTCCATCGCAAACGATATAATTCGGAATGCTCATAATGAGGCTTCGGGTGCTTATAATGGAATCGCTCTTGTCAAGCTTATGGGACGCGACTCGGGCTTTATCGCTGCTCATGCAGCACTTGCAATACAGGAGGTGAATTTTGTATTGATCCCCGAGATCTCTTTTGATCTTTACGGTCAGAGGGGCTTTCTTAAAATACTCAGGCAGAGGCTCGAGGAGAGGCATCATGCAGTGGTGGTAGTTGCAGAAGGGGCAGGACAGGATCTCTTTGACGTGTCAATGGTTGAAAAGGATGCCTCCGGAAATATAAAGCCCAAGGATATCGGCGTTTTTCTGAAGGAAAAGATAACGGAAGAATTTACTGACAAGCATCTCCCCCATGCAATTAGATATATCGATCCAAGTTATATTATCAGAAGTGCACCGGCAAATCCCAACGACAGTAAATTCTGCAGCCTGCTTGCAATGAATACCGTGCATGCCGCGATGGCAGGCAAGACTGATTTTGTGACCGGAAACTGGAACAGTCTCTTTACCCTGCTTCCTATTCCGATAACTACGGCGCACCGAAAAAAAATAGACATAAACGGAGAGCTCTGGTGGAACGTCCTTGAAGCAACCGGTCAGCCATCCACCATGAAGAATCCATGATAAAGAATATAATTTTCGATCTTGGGAATGTCCTGATAAGCTGGAAGCCGGAAGAGTATCTCATAAACAATGGATTTACTCAAAAGTCGCGGGAAACAATTCTCAGTGAAGTATTCCGGAGTCCTGAGTGGCTTGCCCTTGATGACGGACAAATTACTCTTGATGAAGCTGTGAAAAGGATTGCATCCCGATCATCCCTGAACAGGGGCGAAATTTACGCTGTATTCGATTTACGCACAAAGATCCTGTTTCCCCTCGAAGGAAACGTCCGGATGCTTCCCGGGCTAAAAAAAGAGGGTTTTAAGCTATATTATCTATCTAACTTCCCCGAAGATATTTTTGATGAGGTCGAAGCCAGATATGATTTCTTCAGATTTTTTTCAGGTGGATTGATCTCGGCAAGAGCAAAAGTATCAAAACCCGATGAGAGAATCTACAGGAAACTTTTAGAAACCTATTCACTTCTTCCGGAAGAATGTCTCTTTATAGACGATACGCATGCAAATGCAATTTCGGCAGAGACACTTGGGATTTCTGTCATACATCTTTCCGAACCTTCATCGATGAAGGAAAAGCTTCAGGAATTTCTGGGGATTTCAATGCCGCTCTGAAAACCCAGAATTTCAGTGCCTCAGAAGCTTCTGATTACAGCCTCCCGGCTTTTAAAAGGGAAATATCATATCCTGGCAGGGTTAAACTAATTGAAAAATCATGATATTGCGCTGATTATCTGCGTGTTGAATGCAAAACAGACATATTGCTGTTCCACGTGAAACCAGGCTCAATCGCTGAAAAAAACAGTTAATAGCTCAGCTTTTTTCACTCCGATAAGTTTTGCAAGCTCCTCCCCTGAAGCTTTTCTTATATCATCAACCGAAGCATAATTTTTCAAAAGTATCTCCTTTGTCGAAGGCCCGATTCCCTTAATTTCATCAAGTATCGATCTTGTCATTCCCGCCGATCTTTTATCGCGATGGAAATTTATTCCAAAACGATGGGCTTCGTTCCTGAGCTGCTGGATTAGTTTCAGGCTGTACGATTTTTTATCGAGATAAATAGGAACACTGTCTCCGGGGAAATAGATCTCTTCAAGCTTTTTTGCAATTCCAATTACCGTAACCTTATCCCTTAACTTCAGAAGGTCGATGCTCTTCATTGCCGACGACAACTGGCCTTTGCCTCCGTCAATTATCACAAGCTGCGGCAATGACTGATTCTCTTCTGTCATCCTTTTGTAGCGCCTGAAGACAATCTCTTCCATTGAAGAAAAGTCATCGGGTCCCGAAACGGATTTTACATTGTAGTGCCTGTAATCTTTCTTGGATGGCTTTGCGTTTCTGAATACAACACAGGCGGCAACCGGATTTGTTCCCATAATGTTTGAATTATCAAAACATTCTATATGGAGCGGCATTGCCGGCATATGAAGATCATTCTTAAGCTTCTCAAGGTTTTTGCCGGTTCTCGATTCGGCGCTCTTCACGCTATCCTTTTTCTTTTTTTCAAGCTTGTAATATACGGCATTCCTGAGTGCCAGGTCGAGAAGCTTTTTCTTATCTCCTATCTCTGGTATTGTGTACTTTACTTTTTCGAGCATAATGTCAGGTGGAAATGGAACTATTATTTCGGCAGCGTCGCTTCCGAATCTCCGGCGTATCTCCGCTATACCCATTGCAAGCAGGGCATCCTTCACCTCATCCATCCTGCTTCTGAGTTCGAGCGTGTAAGCTTGTATAATCGATCCGTGCGATACCTTCATGAAATTTATATAGGCCGCTCCCTGATCCTCTGTATATCCGAATACATCTACATTTTTAATGGCAGGGTTTACAATAGTTGACTTGCTTCTGTACTTTGAAAGAAGCTCTATCTTATCTTTTACCGCCTGGGCCTCCTCGTAACGCAATTCGCCGGCCAGCCTGGCCATCGCATCCCTTAAATGATCGATCACGGAGGAGATGTTTCCTTTAAGAATATTTTTTATCTGCCTTATGTTATCGTCATAATCCTCTTCATTCTGCTTGCCGATACAGGGAGCATTGCAGTTACCAATCTGATATTCAAGACAAACCTTCAGGTTACCTGAACTAATATTCTCTTTTGTAAGCTTGTAGTTGCATGTCCTGAGCTGGAACAGCTGCCTTATAAGCGTAATGAGGGTTTTTACCATCAGCGCTGATGTATATGGTCCAAAATAAACCGAGCCATCGGGAAATACATTTCTCGTGCTGAAGACCCTTGGGAATTGTTCATTCCGAACGCAGATCCATGGGAACGTTTTGTCGTCCTTTAAAAGTATATTATACCTAGGTTGGTGCTTTTTGATCAGATTATTCTCAAGCAGAAGGGCGTCAGATTCGCTGTCCACGACAATATGCCTTATGCTGTTCGTCCTCTTTAGCATCGCAACGGTTTTCCCGGTCTGGCTTTTTGAAAAGTATGATGTGACCCGTTTTCTCAGGTTTGATGCCTTTCCCACATAGATAATTGACCCCGATTCATCGCAGAACTGGTAAACACCCGGTTTCTGTGGCAGTGATGAAATAATTGATTTATAATCTGGTATCATTCACGGGTTATATAGTATCTGCTCAATTTTATTTTTCTTTTACTCTGGGAACAGTGAAGTGAAGCTGAAATTTTTCGCATTAAACAATCCCTGATCGCTCATTTTGAGATCCGGGATTACAAGCAGCGCCATGAATGAGAGTGTCATAAACGGAGCGGCGAGCGAAGAGCCAAAGGCCCTTACCTGGCTGCTTAGCTTTTCATATGCCCCAGCCACCTCAACACACTTATTATCCGACATTATTCCGCCAATGTTCAGGCTCAGAGAATCTGTTCTATTTTCTAAGGAGACTGCCAGCCCTCCTTTTAGACGGATAATTTCATTTATACAGTTCACGATTGAAATATCATCTGCTCCTATACATATTATGTTATGACTGTCGTGAGCCACAGAACTGGCAAAGGCTCCTTTTTTAAGTCCAAAGCCGGATATAAATCCAACAGAGGGAGGATGATCGGTATATCTGTCCTTAACAACAATTTTTAAAATATCTTTTTCAAGGTTCTGTGTAACTAAACTACCATTCCCTGCATCTTCCGTGAGCTCCTTTGTGAGAAGCTCACCCTCAAATGCCTTTATTACTCTCAACTTGTTTCCGCTTCGTTTTACACTGATATCTTCACGCCTTATCTCCGAAGCATTGAATCTGTTTAAAATTCCTCCCTTCACATATTCAAATTTCACCTCCTCATCTGCATAGACCTGCTTCCCTTTTATCCAGGTTTCACTAACATTCATTTCTGACGGATCATCAACAATAATAAAATCTGCCGGATCTCCCGGCCTCAGTAGGCCGGCTTCAAGGCCATAATGTTCAATTGGATTAATCGTACAGGATCTTAATAAATCATACAGGTCGTAGCCCTCTTTCACAAGCCGGGAAATAAGCTTATTAATATGCCCCTTTTGAAGCATTTCAGGATGAATATCATCACTGCAAAGCATTAACATTTCAGGATATGAAGAGTACAGTTCCTTAAGAGAGTCGAGGTTCCTTGCAGCGCTTCCCTCTCTTATCAGTATCTTCATACCCAATTCAATCTTTTCAATTGCTTCTTTATATGTACTGCATTCATGGTCAGTTGAAATACCTGAAGCGATGTATTTCTTAAGATTCTCTCCTGTTAATCCAGGGGCATGCCCATCAACTGGTTTACCAAGTTCCTTTGCTATCAGCAGCTTTTCCAGCACATCCTTTGAATCATGAATCACGCCCGGATAATTCATCATTTCTGACAAATATTTTATTTCCCTTCTTTCGAGCAGATCGCGAATCTGAGATGGTCCCAGTATTCCTCCTGCAGTTTCAAAATTTGTTGCAGGAACACAAGACGGAGCACCAAACCAGAAATATATAGGAGCCTTCTTTGAATCTTCAAGCATGAATTCAATCCCTTTTAATCCCATAACATTTGCAATCTCATGCGGATCTGATACAACGCCGATTGTACCATGCTGAACAGCTATTTCGGCAAATGCTCCGGGAGTGATCATAGAGCTTTCAATATGAACATGTGCATCAATTAATCCCGGGAGAATGAAAAAATCTGCACCTGACTCGATCCTTTCAAGCTTAGATATAATGCCATTTTCAAAAATTACTTCAGCAAAATAGATCTCCCTTTGGTGGATATCTATTACCCTTCCACTTATTTTCATAAATATTATTTTATAAAATATGTTCCACGTGGAACATTATCTACCCAGGTACATTAATAGAATATTCACATCCGACGGAGAAACACCGCTGATCCTGCTCGCTTGTCCAATGCTCTCCGGTTTAATTCTGTTCAGCTTCTGTCTTCCTTCCGTTGAAATAGACATAAGCTCACTATAAATTATATCATCCGGAATTTTTAGCTCTTCAAGTCTCTTTATCTTTTCTGCAATAAGTTTTTCCCTCTTAATATAACCTTCATATTTTATCTTGATCTCTGCAGCTTCTACAATCTCATATAATCTTTCCTTTTCAATCCTCTCCAGAATTTCCTTCTTTCCTATAAGTATAAGGAGATCCATTAATTCAACCTGCGGTCTTAGAGCAATGTTCACTGCCTTTACTTTCTGAGCTATTCCGGCCGTCTCCCTTTTCTCAAGAAAATCGTTGACATCTTCCGGAGAAACAACTTTCTCATTTACATACCCGATTATCTCTTTACTTTTCCTTTCCTTTTCTTCGAGTCTTGTAATTCTTAAGCTGTCTACAGTTCCAATTTTGTGACCTATCATCGTCAGCCTCTCATCAGCATTATCCTGACGAAGTAAAATCCTGTATTCTGCCCTTGAAGTAAACATTCTGTATGGCTCATCCACCCCTTTTGTTACGAGGTCGTCAATCAGAACACCAATATAGGCCTCTTCCCTACCAAGAATTAATCCCTTCTGACTTCTTGATCCAAGTACGGCGTTTATGCCTGCCATTAATCCCTGAGCTGCTGCTTCCTCATAACCTGTAGTCCCGTTAATTTGTCCTGCCAAGAAAAGGTTCCTTATTTTTTTTGTTTCAAGGGTATGTTTTAGCTGTGTCGGCTGGAAAAAATCATATTCAATTGCATACCCGGGCCTGTAAATTTCAACCTCCTCAAGTCCCGGAATCAACCTTAAGGCTTTCAACTGAACCTCCATCGGTAAAGAGCTTGAAAATCCATTTATGTAGAATTCATTTGTATCTCTTCCTTCCGGTTCAATAAAAAGCTGATGCGAATTTTTATCTCTGAAAGTAACGATTTTATCTTCTATGCTTGGACAATATCTCGGACCTCTTCCCTTAATTCGCCCGGTAAACAGCGGGCTGAACTCTAGTCCCTTTCTCAATTCATCGTGAACATTTTCATTTGTATGAGTAATAAAACAACTCATCTCATTTTTAATATTCACTTTGTTGTTTAGGTAAGAAAAGCACTTTCCTTCATTGTCTCCCTTCTGTTCAATTGTCTTTGAAAAATCAATTGATCTTCCGTCAAGCCTGGCGCTGGTTCCTGTTTTCATCCTTTCAACCCTGAAGCCGATATTATCAAGCTGATCACTTAGTCCCGTCGAAGCCGCATCTCCCGATCTTCCTCCTTTGAAATTCTGAAAGCCAATATGCATTAAACCATTAAGAAATGTTCCATTTGTAAGAATGATAGCCTTTCCCTTAAACTCCGTTCCAAAAGATGTTCTTATTCCGATAGCCTTATTTTGATCCAATATAATTTCAGTGGCCTGCTCCTGCCAGATATGAAGATCCCTGGTTGTTTCAATTATCTTTCTCCATTCTCTCGTGAAGAGCTGCCTGTCACATTGTGCCCTTGGACTCCACATTGCCGGACCCTTTGATTTATTAAGCATCCGGAACTGTATCATACTTCTGTCAGTTACAACCCCGCTTGCACCACCCAGGGCATCTATCTCCCTCACTATCTGGCCCTTTGCAATACCACCCATTGCTGGATTACACGACATCTGCGCAAGCTTTGTCATATCCATAGTTACAAGAAGCGTTTTTGCTCCCATAACTGCTGCAATATGTGCCGCTTCACAACCGGCATGTCCCCCGCCAACAACAATTATATCGTATTGGAATTCCATATTAGTCTTCGTCATACCTTTTCATCCAGAAATCTTCTCTTTCGTGCATAATGTTCTTCTCCATCACGGATCTGTCTTCATAACCACAAAGATGAAGAGACCCGTGAATAATAACACGCAGAAATTCCCTGTTATTGCTAACCCGGTATTCATCTGCGTTTCTCGTTACTGAATCGGTGCTTATATAAACCTCACCATTTAGCCCTTCATGATTGCCATAGTTAAAGCTAATAACATCCGTATACCAGTTATGGTTTAGATATTCCACATTAATCTTTCTTATAAATTCATCGTCTGCCAGAATAAAATTAAGGTCACCCGAAAAATTACCCTCTTCCGTAATGACCTTTTGAATCAGCTCCTTGATTTTCTTCCAGTTTTTCAGCCGGAAACTGATCTTTTCATAGAATACATTGATTTTCAAGTTTTTATATCTTTGAATGACATGGTTACACGGTTTCCCTTTTCATTAAACTCAATTTTATCGGCAAGCCGTGACATCAGGAAGACTCCCCTTCCGCTGATATTCTCGATATTTTCAGGCTTTGTCGGATCAGGGATTTCCTTCGGCTTAAATCCCTTTCCTTCATCTTCAACGCACACCTTAAGCAAATTTACTTTGTGAGTTATTTCTATTTTGACTACTTTCTCAGCTACAGATTTGTTCCCGTGAACAATTGCGTTATTAACTGCTTCCATGGCAGAAACCATAATCTTACCATAGTTATCTTCTGAAATACCGATCTCTGCCGATATCTCATCAATAGCCTTTTCGACAATACGCAAATTTTTAATTTCTGAATTTATTATGATCTCTTTTCTCATTCCAAACTTATGCAAAGCCTTATACTCTAATAATTACATAATGTTGCAATTTACATCACTTTTTAGTGATCCAGGCCTCCGGGTCGACTTTTTCCTTATCATCAAATATCATGAATTTCAGTATCGAGCTTGAACCCCCGTTAACATCACAGTATATCTCTCCCAGTTCCTGCCTGGCATCAACCTGATCACCCGTTTTCACCTTAACATTTACAAGGTTTTGATATACCGAATAATATTTTCCGTGTTTAATAATAATGCTCATATTAGCTCCCTGGATCGCGAAAACCCGAACAACTTGTCCTTTGAATACGCTTCTTACATTCGTTTTACCAATGCTTGTTATTTCAATTCCTATATTATTTTCATCCACGTATGCCAGCACCGGATGTTTTTGTGGTCCGAACTTTCCGGTAATAATTCCCTTTTCTACTGGCCATGGAAGCCTTCCTTTATTATCAGCAAAATTATCACCTATAAGCTTCATTTCCGGAGTCATCGAAGTATTTAACTTCTTTTTCTCTTCTTCAATTATCCTGCTTATCTCAGTCTCTATTCTCTGAGCTGCCTTTTTCTTTTCTTCAAGCTCCTTCTTTAGTTGCTTTTCCTTATTTGAAAGACTACTTACTAGATTCCTTTTATTATCCTGCTCCTGCATAAGCAGTTCCTTCTGTTTTTCTTCCTTTGATTTCAGATCAACAATATTTGCATGATCCTCCTCCATCTTGCTTTTTGTTACCTCAATTTCCGATTTAAGCTCTGAAATAACTTCATTTTCTTTTCTTCTGAACCGTGCCATCTGCTGCAGATACTTAATTCTTTTATACCCCTGATTGAAATCTTTCGCCGAAAGAATATACACCAGATCAGGATATCCTTTTGAGGATTTGTATGATTTCACAATTGTCTTTGCATATTCCGCCCTGACATTTTCAAGGTCCTTTTCCATAAGGTCTATTGCTAGCTTATTCAGATCAATCCTTTCATCAATCAGGCTAATTTCCTCTTTCAGGCCCTCTATAACATTTTGACGAAGATTTAACCTGTTCCCAATTATTCTGATTTCATTAATCCCTGAACTTTTTTTGACCTGTGTTTCTTTTATCATATTATCTACATATACGATCTCATCAAGAGTTTTCTTTCTTTGCTCTTCAAGCTCTTTTCTGGTCTGGGCCGATACCGGCCAGAGAAATAAAAATAAAAACAAAGTTGAAAATATAACCCTCATATAAGCGGTTTACTTTTATATCCTGATCCGGGGATAAATTCAATTTCACCAACCCAGGGTGCAAGGTATTTTTCGATCAAAATGACAATCTTAATTTTTCTTCCGGGATCGTTGATTTCGACTCTTTTTGGAACAGAATAGTTATCTTCTTTGAATTTCTTATAATCGATGGTAATATATTTATCAGTATCTCCAGCTGAAACAATAATTGACTTTATTTTATCAATATTGCAATCAATCGTTGAATTAACAACCAGGCCCTGGAAATAATCATTAATCTTAATCTCACCGTTTACACAGTTCTCAGTTCCGGAAATAGCCGGCTTATTATAGAAGAAATCTCCAACGCTTATCTTCAGCAGAGCTGCCGGTATTCCAGTTATTCTTTCAAAATCTTTTTCCTTTCCGTAAAGAACCTTTTTATTAAGCCTGTCGTTAATTAGTATCGTGTCGCTGGAAATATATACTCTGAAAGCCTCCATCCCGGTCTTGCTTCTGATGCTGATCAGGTATTTTCCTTCAGCACTGTATTTCATTGTGAAATATAAGCTTGTCCTTCCGCTTTCGTTTTCAGTAAGTATTTTACCTTTTCTGATAAAAAATCCGGCCGTAGTGATGTTCTTTCCCGAAGTGTTTCTTAAAACATCTTTTGCATTTCTCTCACCCCTGTCATAATGCCGGTTAATGCTTTTTACCGT
>JBBIIS010000067.1:0-15362 GCA_037446375.1 Bacteroidota bacterium
CTATTCGGCGGAGAAGGGTTCATACTCCAAAAACTTGAAGGTGACGGAAAGGCTTTCGTTCATGCCGGGGGAACAGTTATTGAAAGGCAGCTTGTTAATCAGACGCTCAGGATAGACACAGGATGCGTTGTTGCCTTTGAACCGACTCTCGATTTTGACATTGAGCCCACGGGAAGCCTCAAATCAATGGTCTTCAGTGGAGAGGGTATTTTCCTTGCAACAATGCGCGGCACCGGAAGAGTCTGGCTCCAGTCAATGCCTATAAGGAAACTCATAAGGGCGCTTGCCCCTTATGGAAGAAATTCAGGAAAGGAACAATCCTCTATTCTCGGAAACCTGTTCGAACAATAACCAGGTACTATATTTTAGTAACCTCAGAGCACGCTGAGTCCAGCCATTCGCCCGCAATCGCTGAGGTCGCAGGGGGTCAGACCAGTCAGATTTTTCTCTGTGTTCTTTGTGGTTTATCTCTTTTTTTTATTTCTGAATTTTCAATTTGCCATCGAGAACAACGGCAAGTACCGTCATGTTTTCATCGAGGACGTTATCGGGCACCTGGATGAAAACCACACCGGAGCTTTCGCTCCAGTAAGGCTTCAGATACTCTTTAAAATCCAGCTTGGTCCCATTTCCAACAACATAGACCCTGCCGATCTTATTTTTCACACCTTCAAGCATTACTTCCCCCCCGGGATTGCCAGGGAAGAAGAGATAAAGCATTGTGCTGTCGCTGCTGATTGTTGAAGGTCCGTTAAAATATCTGCCGGGAAGTCCGCCTTCGGTTCCGTATATTGCCTCAGCGTTCTTTTTAGTCCAGGCTCCGAGGATTTTAAGAACATTTACATCCTCGGCTGGAATTGTTCCATCTGCTTTCGGGCCAATATCGAGAAGCATATTCCCTCCATTTGAGAGACATTCTGAAAATATCTTTATTATCTGCTTTGCCGATTTGAAATTCCTGTCATTCTGCTGATATCCCCACGAATCGTTTATAGTCATGCAGAGTTCCCAGTACTTTTCAGCCGGACGTGTCAGCGGCAGCCCTTGTTCGGGCGTGGCATAATCGCCATATCCCTGGAGGCGGGAATTTATTATCGCCCCTGGATTATTCTTCATTATCATTTCTCTTATTTCTGGTGCCCTCCACTTCTCTGCGCTCTGCTCCCAGTCACCGTCGAACCACCAGAGGTCGGGATTGAAGTTCTTTCCTATCTCCCTTAGCTGGGTAAAATTATATTCCGTGAAACGCTTCCATCTGAGACTGTCATTCTCATACTTTTTCGTCTTTTTTGTGAAGTTGGGATAATCAGGATTTGACCAGTCGAGAAGTGAATAATATAATCCCACCTTAACACCGCTTTTTCTTAGCCCGGAACAGAAAGGGCCCACCAGATCTCTTGCAGCGGGACTCTTTTTCACAACATTCATATCGCTTGCCTTTGAATCCCAGAGGGCGATACCGTCGTGATGCTTTGAGGTGAGAACGGCATATTTCGCTCCGCTCTCCTTTATCAGTGATGCCCATTCGGCAGGATCGTATCCTGAAGCTGTGAAACCATTAAGCTGCTTCAGGTAATCGGGGTATGAGATATATCCGTTATAGAATGACCATGATTCGTCGATGCCATTAACGGAGTAAACTCCCCAGTGTATGAATATTCCAAGCTTTGCATCTTTGAACCATTGCATTCTCTCTGCCTTCGCGGCAGGTGTTTCCTGTGCCGCCGCACCTGAGAAGAGGGTCACCAGAACAATAAATGCAAGCAGTATTTTATTTCTTTTCATTAAGATAAATATAATATGTTAAACCCTTTGTGAACTTTTGTGCTTAGTGCATTTATTGCATTTTCTTTTTTGCCACAAAGACACAAAGTCACACCAAGCTAAATGAATTAAGAAAAATCAAATCCAGAGATATATGCAGGAGCCTCGAAAAAAGGCTCTTTCTCCTTATCGTCGAAATTGACAAAGCTGATAAAGACCAGTCCGGGCTTGGCGTTGAGCATCCTGTTGAGGGCGCCCATCCTGCCGCTGGTCCGCATCAGATCATAAAGACTGCTTCTGTCGTCGAGCCAGGTAAGACCGGTATAATAACCTTCGGCGGCACAAACCGATTCAAAAAGTGTCGCGAGCCTCTTCTCTTCGCCCTTTTTACAGTATATTGCGTCAAAGACAATGTACCTGAATTCACCTGGCCTGAAGAGCCTGCGGTAAAAGGGTATCTTTGGCAGCAGCTTCATCATAACCCAGCCCCAGATACCCGGAATATCGTAGATCTTGTGAACCCCCGGAATTGCTGATGTTCCTGCTATGATCTCTCCATTCTCCTTCAGTACATAATATTTGTCGCCATAAAAAGCATAATCGGCCGTAAACAATGAATATTCTCGGTAATAACTTTCAAGCAGTTCCTTCATCCCGGCTTTCTCATCTTCTCCAAGCCTTGACATCTGCGGATGAACTTTCGGTGAGAAGCGGGAAAATGCAACAGTAAGGAAGGACCTTACATATTCGTATCCCGCCTGGGTCACCAGGTTTTTTGATCTCTCGTTCATGCTTTCGATAAAGGCATACATAATATGCTTATCTCCCTCTTTCACATCGTCGAGCTCGAGCAGGTGCGGCCTGCTGAAGATATCGAGAACCTTTTGCTTGAATGAGTCGTCCCTGTCGGTCCTAGCGGCTTCTCTTTTTCTTTTTCTCCAGCCTGCCGAGAGCTGATAGACAGATTGTATTGAAAGATATCTAAGGTAAGAAGACGGGTATTTTAGCCGTCCCTGCCCGGAGATCCTGAAGCATGAGCCTATAGTTCCTGTAACCTGGCTTTTCTTAAAGAGAGAAACAAACCTGATCCTGCTGCCATAGGCAAGTATTCTCGGAGTTACGTTCTGAAGCGAATATCTCATTCCTCCCTCGGACCCCTGGATAGTATGGTCGAGAAGATAAGTGATCTCCTCGTTTGCATGATCGGATACTCTGACTTCAAGGTCTCTGTATTGCGAGACTATTTTTTCAAACATATAAGCAGACTTGTTATCAGTTATTATTTAGCGTCAAGGCTTCCGAAAACCTTCTGAAGAAGCGGTGATATCCTGGCTGAGACATCCTTTCTGATTCTGTACTCCTCCTGTTCAACCTTCATAAACATCCCGTTAAGCGCCTTATTGGTAAGATAATCGTCAAGATCGGTGTTAACTGCTTTAAGACCAGCCACTCTGCCTGCGATCGAGTTTGCAAGAGTGTTCCACTTGCCGGTAAGCAGGTTCCAGGAATCCTTTGTCGACATTCCTCCGATTATCTTCTTCTCAGTCGATGTCTGGATCTTGGGTTTATAAAGTGAATAAAGCTGACTGTACGTGGTGCTTCTCAGATATTGGGTTGCAGCATTATCACTTCCCTTAAGGATATTGAAAGCATCGGCAATTGTCATCTGGGTAATGCTGTTGACAAAGATGGGAGCTGCCTCTTTTGCGGCATCCTCGGCCGCCCTGTTAATACGCAGGATGACGTCCTCAACCATTTTTTGTCCGCCGGGTAATTTTGATATATTGTCGATTATCATTTTGGCTTCATCAGGCAGGAGTATCTTTACAGCCTGGTCTCCGTAATAGCCATTTTCCGCTGCCAGTATATGAGCCGAGTTTTTTGCGCCAGTGGTAAGGGCCTCTTTGAGTCCGCTTATTACTTCAGTCTCTGTAAGCGGTGCGGAAATTCCGGCACTGTCAAGCACTTTAGTCAGTTCGGCACATCCCGAAAGAATCAGGAGCACTGCCAATGCCTGAAGTATCTTTGTCTTCATACTCGTTTTTTTTAAATATATTGCAAGATACAAATTAAAAAAAATAGATACTCTTTGGGGTATTCTTAGTATGTAACTCTTTTAAATTAAATTGAACGCGGAGAAGAAAAAAAAAGAGTGGGAGAGCGGGAGAAACGGAGAGGTGGTGAATTGAAAAATCTGAAATTGGAAGTATTATCATCTCCCAATCTCCCCTCTTAGATTATGCATCTGCTGTTAAAGGATTTATTGATCAAATTAAAAAAAACTTTGAAGAATGAAACGCTTATCTGTAATTCTGCTTTCCTCAGTTTTCCTGCTTTCGGTCAGCTGTTTGTTTGCACAGGATCCGGGAAATCCAAACGGCTATCTCAAGGGTTATGAAAAGACTCTGCACGGAACAGATTTCAGCTATCATTCGCCGCAGCCGAACGTTTCAAACTCCATTCTTATAAGATCGATGGAGAAGAATCTCTATGGAGAATGGGAAACTGAGCCGGTACCTGCAGATCTGAAGAAAGGTAATGCCAGATTCATCTTCCTCGCAGCAATAGATGTACATCCTGAAGATGCTCATAAGTGGGATTTTTATGTCAACAACAATAAGGAATTTACAATAAATACTCCCCGCGACAACAACAAAAAGAGCTATAGCTGGACAGGCCCCGATGGCTATTCTCTTGAATTCAGGGTGACAATGACGGACCAGTTTGGTGATCAGCACGGGTATATGATCCTCACTGCCCCGGAAGGAAAATTTGAGAGAGGAAAGCCGCTTACTCTTAAAGCAGAAGGCGAATCGGCAAACAGTCAGACGTGGTTCATAATATTTAAGTACGGAATGCAGCCCGACCTGAATCTGGTTGAAGAGCAGGCTGTGACAAGAGAAGGGGCAAAACAGTTCCAGCAGGTAAGGATCGAATATGTATTTATGGGTGACCCTGCAGATGCCGTTATCACATCGGGAGAGATCAAAACTGATGTCAGGCTCAGCTTTGGCTACAACACCATCAGAGCTAAACTGCCTGTTGTCACTTCTTCAAAATCCTTCCCGGTGTCAATTGGCCTTAAAAAGGGAGGACAGGTACTGGCAAGCAAGGACTTCAAGCTCGATCCTGTAATTCCAAGGACTATTCATCTTCTTCATCACTCTCATGTCGACATAGGCTACACTCATGTACAGGACGAGGTGAAAAAAATACAGTGGCAAAACCTTGAAAGCGCTGTAAAGCTTGCCTCGGAAACACAAAACTATCCCGATGGTGCAAGGTTCAAATGGAATTCGGAGGTCATGTGGCCCATAGAATCATACCTTCGCGAAAATGATCCGGAAAAGGTCAGGATAATGAAGGAGGCAATCTCGAAGGGCTGGATAGAGCTTGATGCATTTTATGCCAACACTCTCACAGAATTATGCTCTTCTGCAGAGCTTGTCAGACTGACAGCCGATGCAAGAAGAATAACTGCCGACTGCGGTAAGAAGCCGAAAGCCGCAATGATTTCCGACATCCCCGGCTGGTCGTGGGGCATAGTCCCGGTTCTTGCAAGAAGCGGGGTCAGGTACCTTTCGCTCGGGACAAACAGCGGAGACAGGATCGGAAGCATAATTAAGGAGTGGGGCGACAGGCCCTTCTGGTGGGTCTCTCCTTCGGGCGAGGAGAAAGTGCTGTGCTGGATCCATCAGAAAGGCTATTCATTTTTCCATACAGGACTAAAGTACGATGAGCTCAAGTTCAGGCTCGACGAAGGAAAGATATTCAGCTACATGAATGAACTTTACTATAATAATTATCCATACGATATTGTCCCTCTCAGATACAACATCGGATCCGATAACGGTCCCACTGATCCTACAATATGCGATGCCGTAAGGGAATGGAATAAAAAGTATGTCACGCCGGAGGTAAAAATAATGACTGTCTCCGAGTCATTCTCCGAATTTGAGAACAGATACGGTGATCAGATCCCGTCAGTCTCCGGAGCATTCACAGGATACTGGGAAGATGGCGCTGCCTCAACAGCACTCGAGACATCGTGGAACAGGAAAGCTGCCTCCGAACTTAACTCTGCAGGAAACCTTACAGTCATGAACAATAACAAGGGATTCGACCAGGTCAGATTTGATGATGCATGGAGGAATGTTCTCCTTTATGATGAGCACACATGGGGCTCCTGGAACAGTATAAGCGATCCGGAAAATCCGTTTACACTGAGCCAGTGGGCAAATAAAAGACAATTTGCCGTTGATGCCCTGAGGCTGGGCAACGATCTGGTTACAGATGCATCAGAGCCTAAAAAAATTCTTGCCGGCTCGCTCGTAAATAAGATCGAGATAATAAATACCCACTCATGGGAAATAACCGACATGGTAAAGATCCCGGCATCGATGCATATTACCGGTACCAAGGTATCAAGCGCTGACGGACGGATAATACCTTCCCAGAAACTGAGCTCCGGGGACCTGGTTTTTATAGCCAGGAATGTACCCGCCTTCGGATCACAAATATATACACTAGAAGCTGAAAGCTCATATTCAGCCGGCCCGTATACAAAATCCGACAGAATTGAAAATGACCTCTTTACCCTCAGGATAAATGACACGACAGGTTCGGCCGAAAGCCTGGTATTCAGGAAAGGAAATATTGAGCTTGCCGACGGGTCAGTGCGCGGAGGGCTGAACTCGTACATTTATGTTGAGGGCAGGATGCCTCTAAGCAGGTTCTATGCCGGTAATGCAAAATCAGAGATTATTGACAGCGGCCGTGTTACGACTATTTTAAAGACAAGCGCTACCGGTAAAGGATCAAAAGGGATCACATCATATTACCAGCTCATAAACGGGCTCGATAAGGTAGTTATCACGAGTGAGATCGATAAGGAAAAGATATATACGCCGGAGGCTGTATACCTCGGATTCCCGTTCAATGTTCCCGGTGGGGTTATGCATATTGACCTCGGATACGGGATATACAGACCCGAAGCGGATCAGCTTAAAGGGGCCTGCAGGAACTATTTTACTCCTGAAAAATGGGTCGATATTTCGGACCAGGACTATGGGGTCACATTTGTGACAGACGACGCCCCGCTTATAGAGACGGGGGATATAACAACCGATGCAAACGCCTACGGATGGATCCAGGAGACCAGGCAGTCACAGACTATCCTCTCCTATGTAATGAATAATTATTGGGGAACAAATTACAAGGCAGCGCAGGAGGGGAAGGTAACCTTCCGGTATGTTATACATCCTCACGGGATGTTCATCTCATCCGATGCAGAACGCCTTGCTGCACAGGAGAGTGAACCGCTGATCGTAGCTCCTGCTCCTTCAGATAAAAAACCAGTTGAACCTCTTCTGGATATCAGGAGCAGAGGCATCCAGATCACATCACTTGTTCCACAGACAGATGGATATATTATCCACATCTTCAATGCCGGAGGAAGTCCTTCTGTGATTGATATCGAGCTTAAAGAAACTCCAAAAGCTCTCTTCTTTTGTGATTTTGACGGAAACAAAACAGAGGATTTCGTTAACGGAACCCCGATTCCTGCCTGGGGGATAAGGACTATAAGAGTCAGGAAATAAACGGCAGCAGGGTCTGAGCTATAAACAGATCTTCAGGATTTGTGATCTTGATGTTTTCCCTGTTGCCATCAACAAGGTGAATACTCGCTCCTGTCCTTTCAACAACAGTGGCGTCGTCGGTAAATGACACATCGTAGTCCTGGCTATATGCCTTCTTCAATAGTTCGGCTTCAAATACCTGGGGTGTCTGAACCTGCTTGACATTCAAGCGGTTTATGGGTTCATTCCTGCGATCGTCGAGGAATCTGAGTGAATCGGCAGGGCTGACTACTGGTATCGCGTTCCCGAATTCCCCTGCTGCATCGAAACATCTTTTTATAGTTTCAGGACTTACAAGAGGTCTGACCCCATCATGAATTGCCACAAGCCCCTGGATTCCGACAAACTCAAGGCCGCGTTGTACTGAGTTAAACCTGTGGGCACCACCCTTAACAAGGGTATGGGGAATATCGAATGAATATTTATTTCTGAGCTCGCACCAGTGCCTTAGCTGGTTCTCGGGAAGAACGGTGATGATCTCAATTGATGAATTAAACTTATAGAAACGTTCAATAGTGTGCATAAGGACGGGCCTCCCGGCAAGCTCAAGGAATTGCTTTGGCGTTTCGATCCCCATCCGCTTGCCACTACCTCCGGCCACTATCACTACATACAAATCCATGCCCAATATTAAATAAAAATATGATTTCTTTTATATAGAATGGGGAAGGGGTGAAACGGAGCGGGGAAGAAATATCACCCCATCTCCCACTCTCCCGGTCGCCCTTTCATTCTTTTGTATATAAGTATCTTTTTATGCTCCTTTTGGGAGTCTTAATGAATTCTTCGGGATGGATGCGGACTTTGCTCACCGACATATAATCGGGCAGTTTTTCGTTCACTTCCTTTTTTGTCTGTTCAAGCACCGCCATTACCTGATCATCGCTGAGGTTCGCATTCTTAATCTGATCATAATCGGGGAATATCAGAATGATAAGCTTGTTATCCTCGGAAATGACGACGGATTCTGTTACAAACTGTTTGTTATTGAAAAGTGATTCGATCTCTTCCGGATAGATATTCTTTCCAGACGGACCGAGTATCATGCTTTTGCTTCTTCCCTTTATATAGATATTACCCTCTTTGTCGATAACTCCAAGGTCGCCGGTATGGAGCCAGCCCTCTTGGTCAATGACTGCTTTTGTAGCTTCAGGATTCTTATAGTAACCGGTCATTACGTTCTCGCCTCTCAGTATGATCTCCCCAACCTGATTTTCCTGGTCTGAAGAATCGATCCTGACCTCGAGAGTGTCAACTGCACGGCCTGATGCTCCGAGCTTTGTGGTATTCCATGAGGCGTAGCTTATCAGAGGCCCGCATTCTGTCATACCGTACCCCACAGTGAATTTAAATCCTATCCTCCTGAAGAATTTTTCAGTGTCGGCGTTGAATGCAGCGCCGCCTATGACTATCTCCATGAAACGTCCGCCGAATGAGCTTGTAAGCTTTTCCCTGATCTTCGCGAACAATATCCTGTTGATACCAGGGATTGCAAGCATTATCTTCATTGCGGGCTTTGTTATTACCGGAAGCAACTGCTTCTTGTATATTTTCTCTATTACAAGCGGAACGGAAAGGATCAGCCTCGGTTTTATTTCACCGAAAGCCTGAAGAACTATCTGCGGCGAAGGAGTTTTTGTGAGAATTGTGATGTGGCACCCGTATGTGAACGGAAAGAGGAACTCGAAGGCGCAACCATAAGTATGAGCCAGCGGTAGAAATGATACCACAGGATCACCTGGCTTAAGCGGCATGTTATTCTGAGCAAACCTTACATTGGCAGCCAGGCTGTTATGGGTTATCATAACTCCTTTTGAAAAACCTGTTGTTCCCGAGGTATAGCTTATGACGGCAAGCTTGTCGTTCGATATCTCCGAAAAGCTTACATGTTCAGGCTTCAGGACAGGGTACTGCTTGTTAAATCTCTCTTCTACAGTGGCATAATCATTCCCAGGCTTTGTGTCGAGGGCATTTATCAAGGAGAAGTTATCGAGTGAGACAACCGACTTTATCTGCTCCAGTTTTCCGAGATCGAGCGACTCCCATATTTTATCATCAACATAAAGCAAAACTGAATCGGAATGGTTGATAATGTTCGTAAGATCCTCGGCCTTGAAATCGGGAAGTATGGGAACGATAACCGCCCCGTACGATACAGTTGCAAGATAGACCACGCACCAGTTGGCTGAGTTCCTGCCTATCATGGCGACTTTGTCTCCCTCCCTGATGGCCGCATCCCTGAAGAACATGTGTATTTTAAGGATCCTTTCAGCGATATTCTTGTAAGAATATCCGGGTTCCCTGTAATTTGACAGGGCTTCAATCTCCCAGTTGAATTTTATACTCTGTTCTATATACCTTATCAAGCGTTCCTTAATCATACCGTCTGGTTTAAATTTGACGTTAGGTAATATTTTAAATTCAAATTTTAATCTGTGAGGCCAAATACCCTTATTTCCACTGTTTAAATAAAATACATCAGCAGGAGAGCTATGATACAAATTGAATTCACAAGTGTGAAAAAGTAGTTGTAATTCTCCCTTCTCTTGCTGAACTGCCCCAGCTTTCTTGCAAAGATCCCAATAGTAGGAACAAAAAGAACAATAAGGAAGGCAAAAAACTCTATCCCCATAAATACCTTTTCGAGTCCGCCGCGTACGAGAGCTGAAAAGTAAACCACAACAAGCAGCACGAGCAGGTAGAGAAGATAGCTACCCTTAAGAAGGAGTGTCGAAACAGGTCTTCTTTTGTGCAGCTGATGTGGCTTAAGATAGGCATAGGCTATAGAAAATACTATGATTATGAATACCACTCCAAGTATATAGCTGAGTATACTGTCAAAGTTGGCGACCCCCATTGTACAAAGTATTATTGTTGTTCCTTAACTGACCAGATCAGAGAGCTTGCACCAAGAACTGCGGCGTTCTGTGTGCTCAGGTTCGATTCAAGCAACTTCACCTTTCCCCTGTAGATATAAAGAAGATTCTCTTCCATATACCGTTTCGTTGGTTCAAAAATAAGGTCCTTTGCCAGGGCTAGTCCGCCAAATAGAAAAATTGCCTCCGGGTTTGTAGTTGCAACAACATCGGCAAGCTTGAATCCAAGCATCATTCCTGTATGTTCAAAAGCTTCGATAGCAATACGGTCCCCATGCAGGGCTGCATCGTGTATTAATTTAGCATCGAGCTCTTCGAAGCTGAATTTCCTCAAAGGGCTTGGCTCGATACTATCAGCCATAACTTTTAAGAGAGTCCTTTTGAGTCCTGTTGCAGAAGCATATGTCTCGATACATCCCTTTTTCCCGCAGCCGCAATCGCGGTTCGAACTGCCCGGTCTGATAGATGTATGTCCTATCTCGCCCGCGAATCCGTCATGACCATAAACAAGCTTGCCATCAACGACAAATCCGCTTCCCAGTCCGGTTCCAAGAGTAATGACAACAAAATTCTTCATCCCTTTTGCACCGCCGTAGATCATCTCTCCCACAGCGGCAGCATTAGCGTCATTTGTAACAATAACGGGAAGTGGGGTGTGTTTCAGCATAACATCGGCAAGCGGCATTATGCCTTTCCATGGAAGGTCGGCCGGGTATTCTATTGTTCCCTTGTTTATGTTTCCCATTGGGGCTCCGATACCTATTCCGATAAGGTCAATATCAGTCTCAGCTTTTTTATAATTCGCTTCTATCTGTTCGTACAGAGCTGCAACGAAGTCTTCAAAAACCGGATAATGATTTGTCTTTAAACGATCCTCAATCAGAATGTTGCCTTCCCTGTCAACGAAACCTATAATTGTGTTCGTACCTCCAATATCTACCCCTGCAACAACCTTTTTTCTTTCCATCAATCAATAATTATAAATAAATGTATCACTGACAGTCACAAATGTATCAATAAAATATCAAAGGAAATCAAAATGGCATTTTGAAATACCTCAGCTGCCTATAAACTCGTTTCCTACCTTCCTTGCCCTTACCGGCTTGTCGAGGTCAATTCCAAGAGCAATTCCGGTTTCCACGAGAATGTTCCATCCGGCAGCAAGTTGTACATACTCGGAATACTGCCCTCCGTAAGGTATGTGCATCTGCGGAAATATTGCATTTGAGCAAGATATCGCTACTACATTCATGCCGACTCCTTTAACAAGGCATTCGTTGAACTTATCCACCTCCTCCGTAAATGGCTCGATCCAGATAACGACCTCATTCTTATCCATTACCTCCTCTATGCCATGAACGGCAAATGTACCTTCAAGAAAAGCCGATTTCTTTCTTGTTATTTCATTCGTTTTGAGCGCAAGCTCTTCTGCAACGCCGTTATTCCTGCCGGCAAAATAAATGACATCAGCCTTTTTGATCTTATCAATTATTGAAGGATCAATTGTCATTGTCAGTGCCTGTTCGATCTTGTCTCCTGTCTCCCTTAGTCCGTTAAGCTCCTGTCCTGTAATTGAGCGAAGAAGTGCATCATAGAAAAGTCCCTGCTCAATAACAGACTTTGTTGCAGCAACTGCATCTTCCTTCCCGCATGAAAGTATGCGTGTGTCGTGGACAAGCTCCTGAAGTTTTGTATTGTGGTTTGCCGTGAGACCGAATATTGAATCGTGGTTCCTTTTTTTGAGCGTTGAGACTAGTCTTATCACCTCCTTTGTCTGACCTGAGTTTGATGCGGCAAAAACTGCAAAATCCTGAAGCGGGTATTCGGTTGCCTGGGTTGATCCTTCTGTGATCACAGGGAATGAAAATCCGGATTTAAGCATCGAATAGATAGCCCTTTTAGCCGGAAAGATCCTGCTGCTTCCCTCGCCTGTAAGAAAAAGTCCCTTCTTCGACTTGATCTTTTTAGCGAAGTTGTGAATATCGTCATGATTGAATTTCCTGACTATTTCAGGAGTTTCCATCATCTCCCTTACAAGGGCATACCTGTTGTATTTCTGATCAGTTGTGTTCATATTTGTCTAATTAAGGTTAGTCTGAATTTAACTTAAAGATAATTTTTATTTATAATGAATTCCTTTAGATCCCTTTGTACCTGGGGCTCCTTCTGGAACCCGCCGCCCAGGTGCTGCCAGTATACCTCCGCATACTCAACGCCTGCCATCCTTCCGTAATTTTTATTACCCTCGAGGACAAACCCGAAAAAATCGTCCATCTTATGCATATGCTTCATAAGCTCGATCTGGGAAATATGATATCCAAGCATCTCCTTCTTTGTATCAATTACACTCGCGACATTTACAAGAAAATGGGGAGGAGCGATCTCAGAGCCCAGCGGATCGGACAAAGAAAGAGGTGAGGAATGATAGAGCAGGGGAGTTATTTCTACAGGTTCTTCGCTGACCGGTACCGTGCCAAGAGAGGAGACCATTGCAGCCGCTTCAACTATGTTGCAGGTGGTTCGGTGATCGGAATGGTAATCAATTGGAAGATGAGTGAAAATGATCCCAGCTTTCACTTTCCGGATAAGCGAAATTGTCTTTAGCCTCATCTCCTTTGTATCGTAGAGGAATCCATCAGTTCCGCCGAGGGTGTAGTATTCCGCCTCCAGAACAGATGCCGCTTTCTTTGCCTCTTCGAAGCGGACCTTAGCTGTCTCCTCCATGTTCATGTTGCATCCTCCCAGATCGCCGCCTGTCATTGTTGCGATAACAATTTTGTACCCTTTATTCTTAAGAAGCTTAAGGGTTCCGGCATTCCATGCCTCAGCATCATCGGGATGAGCATTTATAGAGAGCACGGTCTTGTTGAATTCTTTCATCCTTTTAAAGTGTCAGTATTATTTCTTCACAAAAATGTCTTCAAGCTGAATAAAATCGGGAATGTCACCTGCAAGGGGTGTCATGTAATCATAGAATTTTGGTGATACAAAGTTCCCCTCTGCGTTAAAGTAATCAAGCGGCATCGGTTTTGCAGCTACTGCAACATTCTTCAGTGGCACCCTGTCAAATTCGACCTTATATGGCTTGTCGGAGACCCTTTTAAGGCTGACCATGAATCCCGTGACGCCTGTCCCGGCAAGTCTGACTGCCTCTTTGCCACAGCCATAAGCCTCTTCAAGGTCTCTCTTCACCGCCCGTACATAATCGCTCATAATTAGTGATTCCGTAATCTGGAATTCCCCCCTGAATCCGAACTCGCTGCTTATCATCTTATGGAGGTTAAGGCCAACACTTGCTCCGCCCATTGCACCAAACTCGGTATTATTGAACTTGTCTACGGTCGTTGACGCGCTGACCGGGGTGCCATCGGCATATTTTATGCCCTCTCCGCAAACGACAGAGATCCATCCATATTTTTTGAAGCACTTCTCAACGTCGGAGAGGAATTTTGCCTTATCGAATGAAAACTCGGGCGCATAGATGAGATGCGGGGCATCATCTTCATTCTTCTTAGCCATTGCCGTTGCGGCGGCCAGCCATCCTGCATCCCTGCCTATTGTCTGGTAAACAACATACTGGTCGACCTTCTTCATGTCGCGTGCAAGAACCCCGGCCTGCATGACATTAAGTATATTCGATCGGGCAGCGGAAGGGAACCCTGGAGTATGGTCGGTACCGAAAAGGTCGTTGTCGACAGTCTTCGGAATTCCGATACCCCTGAGATCATATTTCATTGTCCGGCAATATTCCTCGACCCTGTGGATAGTATCCATCGTATCGTTTCCGCCGATCATAAAGAGGTATCTTATATTGTATTTTCTGAGTATGGCAAGAACCTGGTCCAGCTCGTGATCTTTTAGCTTATGGCGCGAGGAGCCGAGAGCAGAGGAGGGCGTTGTTCTCAGTCCTTTAATTACAGAAGCCGGCTGCTTGCCAAGGTCAAATATATTCTCCCGCATAAACCCTTCAATGCCCCAGTGCATTCCAAAAATATTATCAATAAAAGATGATTTAAGTCCCGCTTCAATAACGCCTGCCAGGCTCGAGTTGATAACCGAGGTGGGGCCTCCCG
Organism: Bacteroidota bacterium; assembly: GCA_037446375.1. Classification (GTDB taxonomy): domain Bacteria; phylum Bacteroidota; class Bacteroidia; order Bacteroidales; family VadinHA17; genus LD21. Next base: position 14,353 of record JBBIIS010000067.1, read on the forward strand.
ATTGTCCGATTATTGCATTTCCCTTTAACTTTTCCATATACATTATAGATTATGATCCTGAATTAATTTTTGTTCCCGGCAAACCTCTTTGTTCTGAACTCCGAGAACTAAAAACAGCATAACTGCTTTGGAACAAATGTAAAAAACTAATTTCAGATTGCGATAGGTTCAGAATAAAACGAACCAGAACACGATAGACAGGGCACTTACTGGTCCTTCTTCTCTTTAAGCGCTTCAGGCTTGGTATGCAATTCTCCGATATCCCATATCTCGGTATAATCCCAGTCGGCCTTTACCTGATACTCCTGGTGAAAATATGAAACAGGCTCGGGCTGCCTCTGTTTGCTGAAATCACCTGTTGTCCATTTGCCGTCTCCGTTAATATCATATACAACCCTCACCCTGTATATTCCGGGCTCGAGAAGGGGGAAATCGGCTATCCCCGAATTTTTCAGAAAACGCTCTTCAAGAACGGCCTCCTTTTGGCTCATAAGCTGTACTATCAGATTGCCATTCCCGTTCCTTATATCCATTGTGAGATGGCCGTACGAGTTCGGCTCCCTTACATTAATATAAAAACCCGAGGAATCTGACACTTCCCCATATATATTACCAAATGAGCCTTTGTCTCTTATAAACAGAAATTTATCTCCTTCCTCAAAATTATTGACCAGAAAATAGTTCCTGGAGTTTGTACTGTCGGCCCGGAAGAACACAGGCTCTTTTGTCCTGACTTTATCATGAATTCTGTAAAGCCTGATTTTTGAAGTATCGGGCGGTCTCAGCGGAGTTGTTGATGAGAACATTATCCTTTGTCCGGGCCTGATGCCTGACGGAGAGACATTTTCCTTTATCTTGAATGAAGATTGCTGTTTTCCCCTGCCCTGCCGTGAAGGTGCTGAGTATCTCATTGAAATGGAGTCCCTCTTATAGATGTTCTTTCCTGTGGAATCGGTATACGGGAATTCCACAACAGTCATGATCGTTGGCTTCTGGTAGAGAGAGCTGTC
>JBBIIS010000068.1:0-15148 GCA_037446375.1 Bacteroidota bacterium
TTTCGACAGGATCATTGCAGCATATCGTGATATAACAGGAGCTGCTCCGATGTTTCCTAAATGGTCCTTCGGACTTTTCCAGTCTCAGGACCGGTATAAAAGCCAGAGCGAGGTAATTTCGGTAAAGGAGGGATACCGCAGTAACAAAATTCCGGTAGATTGCATTGTTCAGGATTGGTTCTACTGGGAACCTGATGTAATAGGATCGCATATCTTCTGGCCTGAAAGATATCCCGATCCCAAAGCAATGGTTGCTGAACTTCACAGGGCAAATATCCATGCAATGATATCGATCTGGCCAGTAATGGCAAAAGGCACGGCAAATTACAATGCCATGGAAAAAGCAGGTAATCTCACCTCAATTACATGGGATAACGTAATGACTCATACATTCGACAACTATTATGATGCTCACAGTGAAAAGGCCAGGCTCATGTACTGGGAACAGGCAAGGGACAGCCTTATAGCAAAGCAGGGATGGGACGGCTGGTGGGTTGACCAGTGCGAGCCTGATAACGGAGCCCTTCTTGATGAAAGGAGAAATTGCATGTTTTCCATAGGAAAAGGCATCGATTATTTCAATACCTATTCTCTTATGCATACGACCGGATTGTACAATAACTGGAGAAAGGATATTAAAGATAAAAGGGCTTTTTTTCTTGTGCGCCAGTCATTTGCCGGTGAGCAGAGAAACGCGGCAACCCTGTGGTCATCAGACATCACATGTACATGGAGATCATTTAAAAGTCAGGTACCCCAGGGTATAAGCGCGTGTGCATCAGGCATTCCTTACTGGACTTCCGATATAGGCGGGTACCATTTTCACTGGGCTCCGCCCGACTGGTCAACTCCTGATAACAGAGAGCTCTTCATACGCTGGTTCCAGTTCGGGACATTCTGTCCGGTCTTCAGAATACACGGCAAAGGGGAGCGGGCATTATTCTCCGGTAACTGGGACGCCAAAACCAAATCGATCCTCCTTAATTTTGACAATCTGAGGTACCGGCTTCTCCCGTACATATATTCACTATCCTGGAAAGTCACAAATGAAGGATACACCATAATGCGCTCGCTTGCTTTTGATTTTAAGGATGATGCCGGAGTTTATTCAATACCCGACCAGTATATGTTCGGACCGGCCTTCCTTGTTAACCCCGTGACAGAACCGATGTATAGTACAAATAATGCCCGGTCGGTCATGACTCGTCCCGTTTATCTTCCGGGAAGATCAAAATGGTATAATTTCTGGACCGGTGAATTTCTTGAGGGAGGCAGATCGGTTAATGCAGAGGCACTGCTCTCAATCCTGCCACTTTATGTAAAGGCCGGCTCTATAATCCCGATGGGGCCATTTCTTCAATATGCGACCGAAAAAGCTGAAGACCCTCTTGAGTTAAGGATATACAGAGGTGCCAATGCCGGCTTCGTGCTGTATGAAGACGAGAATGATGGCTATAACTATGAGAAGGGACTTTATTCTACAATATCCCTTAAATGGGATGATGCAGAAAAACGGCTGGTAATAGGAAAAAGGACAGGTTCGTTTCCGGGAATGGTCGGGAAACGGACGTTCAATATAGTCCTCGTATCGAAGGGCAGGGGTAAGGGTGCTGAGGTCACCAGCGATCCCGATAAATCGGTAATCTATACAGGAGAAGAAGAGGTAGTTCAGCTTTGAACTACCTCATGTGTTTAATTTTTTAAAAAAGGTTCTGTCCGGTCCTGTTTGTCTTTGAAATACCTTATACTTAGGCCAAAGCCCGGGTCAACCTTTTCAATGACGGCCGATTCGGTATATGCACCAAGCTTAAACTGCCACACCTGGTCATCGGCGTCTCTTGTTGCTGACCAATAATGTGCACTTGCATTGAGGCTGTTAAAAGCTCCTCTTGAATATCTCTCGCCACCGAAAAGGCTTTCAAATCCGGTCTCACCGCCTGGCCTGAGCTGAGCATAGACCTTCCTGCTCTCGTTGCCAAGGAAAGTTATAAGCTCCTCCCATTCATCCTTTGTTGGCAGATGCCAGCCACCTGGTGCCAAAGATTTTGCAGTTTCCCAGTCGTAGAGATACCCGAATTTTGCGAGGTTGACCTCTTTATCATCATATATCCAGCAGCCCCCCTTTGCAGGCTTGCGCCTGTAATTATCAGCCATAATTATCTGGTTTCCCGCCTTTATAACTTTATATATCGTGCCGTCACTCTCATCGTGATATGAACCATGACCGCAAATCTGACAGACACCGTTCTCCATATGGTGCGTTCCTGTTCTAACGGCACCGCATTTTGAACATCTTTCGCAGTTTTTAAGCCATGCATGCTGGTTTGAACGAGTCGCCCCGCAAACCGAGCATTTTTCGCAGTCGGCCGACCAGTTATGCAGATCTCCGAGCTCCTTCCCGCACCGGGCACATTTACCGCAATCAGCTTTATTATCATGTTCCTTATCCCTTACTGCTCCGCACCCGGTGCATTTACAGCCGTCCCAGTTATGAAGACCAATATTACATTTGAATGACATTTTTACCTCCTTTTAGTTGTCAGGTTTCGTTGTACTAATATAGTGTAGATTTTTCGTACTATAAACAGGGTGGCTAGGCTAATTTTTACAGAAATCTGGAAAAGTGTTAATCGGGCGGGTGACAGAAAGTTGCACATACCTCATTATTTGAACACTTAAAAGTATGTTTTGATAGGTTGTTGCCGGTAAACAAACGTTGATCGATGAAAGGCTTTTAATACAAAGTAGTAATTACAATGTCACAGAAACAAATACTCAGACTTTTTGTTTAATATTGACTATGCAAAACAACAGTCTCTAAATACTTAATTATTATGGAACAAAATGACATTTCAATCGAAGATTCCCACCTGAGAAAAGCTCTTGAACACCTCAATTCAGTGCTCGTAACGGGAGAATCAATTGAGGCATGGGCAATACAAAGAAGACTATTTGCCCTGAGTCACAGAAGAATTATCATCGCATCAACTTCCGGGCGATTTATTCAGATCAAAAGAGGATTACTGGGTGGTTTTGACATGACTGATTTTCGCTGGCAGGATCTTGGCGATGCCAAAATAAAGGTTGGCATCTTTGGTGCGGATATATTTATGAAAATATTTGGCTCTACCGACCTTGCTATTTCAAAAGATGCGAACCAGGTCTTAGTTTTGTCAGGCTTCAGAAAGGAACAGGCTGAAAAAATATACCGGCTTGCACAGGCCCAGGATCAATCGTGGAGGGAGAAAAGACGTATTCGTGAGCTGGAGGAATTAAGAGCAAAGTCGGGAGGCATTACAATAGGAAATAACCCCGGAACCCCGATGGCCGGCAATGTAACGCAAGATGCTGCTTCAAAGCTTGAACAAGCCAGGCAGATGCTTGAAAAAAAGCTTATTACCGATTCTGAATATGAATCTATTAAGGCACGCATAATAAGCGGGCTTTAGATCTTAAGACGATCAGTAAACAACATTCCCCTTTTTCTTTAATTCTTTGCCATAGACAAACTGGTTTTAATTCTCATCAGTGCCTGTGAGGAAGCGTCCCTCAGGTCGATGAATTTCTCATATCAAATTATATCCATCTTCCCGATTTTTATATTATGTTTGCGCAGAGCTGAGACCTTTCAATAATGGTTCCCGGCCCTATTTTCAAACATTTTAAAAACAGAATATCATATATTGATGAAAAACTCAGTTCAGAACTCAGGCTATAAGGTATACGGCTACCGATGGGTAATACTAATGGTTTACATGCTTATTACTTCTGTTAACCAGATGATGTGGATTACATTTGCTCCCATCACGACGGATGCTGTAAAATTCTATAACGTCTCCGACCTCAAGATCGGTCTTCTGTCAATGATATTCATGATAGTTTATTTAATAATCTCGATTCCTGCTTCATGGGCAATAGATACATACGGCATCCGCAGGGGTGTGGGATTCGGTGCCATTCTTACAGGCTTTTTTGGCATGATGCGCGGACTCGTTTCTGATAACTACACACTTGTTCTTATTTCCCAGATCGGTATTGCCATCGGACAGCCTTTCCTTCTTAATGCAATAACAAAAGTCGCCGCAAGATGGTTCCCGTTCAATGAGAGAGCCACTGCATCCGGACTTGGGACACTCTCAATGTATATAGGGATACTTCTCGGAATGATACTTACCCCCTACCTGGTCCTTTCAGGAGGTATAAGCGGAATGCTCTACATAAACGGAATAATTTCAGTTATAGCTGCAGTCACATTCTTCATATTCGTAAGGGAAAAACCTGTAACACCTCCATGCAGCGCCGACCAGGAGGAAAGAGCGCTTGTAATTGACGGACTGAAGCTCATATTCAAAAAAAGGGACTTCAACAGGCTAATGATAATCTTCTTTATAGGTCTTGGGGTCTTTAATGCGGTTACAACCTGGATCGAACAGATCCTATCACCAAACGGTTTTACGGCAGTGCAGGCAGGTCTCACAGGCGGACTTATGATATTTGGCGGTGTGCTTGGCGCCCTTGTTATACCTCTGCTCTCAGATCATTACAGAAAACGTACAATATTCATTATTATAGCTCTTGCCGGATCCACAATAAGCCTCATCGGCGTTACATTTGCAACAAATTATCCTCTGCTGCTTATTTCAGGTGCAGGTTTCGGATTCTTTCTTCTCAGCTCCGGACCAATCGGCTTCCAGTATGGTGCGGAAATCACCTACCCTATTTCTGAAGGCACTTCAAACGGATTCCTGATCCTTATGGGACAGGCATCCGGAATACTTTTCATTTTTGCAATGGATAGCTTCAAGGCAGCCGGAACAGGTTCAATGACAAGGCCTCTGATTGTCCTTATATTCCTGATGATCGCCAGTGTTGCCGTCTCCTTATGGCTGAAGGAATCAAAACTAATTTCGCCAGGAGGTAAATTATCTGAATAAGAATTCAGGAAACGGTAACCCATAAAGATGAAAAGTAAAAGGTCAAATCAGATATCTGTAATTATCTTCTTATCTCTTTTTTCAATAATAGGAATAAATAGCATAAGCTGTCAGACTGCAAATAGAGATTCGCTAGATAACAGGATCAATACAGAAATAAAAGAGCTTGTTTCAGAAAACCGTCACTCAGCAAACACATGGTGGTACAGCTGGCTTGCCGGCTACGGTGCTGCAACAGTTGTCCAGACAGGGATAGCTGTCACTTCACCGAAGATTAAGACCAGGCAGGATATGTGGAATGGGGCTGCGACAACTTTTCTTGGTGTGGCCGGTATCCTTGCCACTCCGCTTGTACCAAAAGAATCAGATATCAACAGGCTAATGTATGAAGGAAAGGATGCTGATCACTTATTTACACGGGCAGATTTCTCAGAGGCAATGCTTAAAGAGATCGCACGGCGTGAGCAATTCGGACGATCATGGAAGGTACATGCCGTTACCTGTGTTGTCAATATTGGAAGCGGCCTTGTTACATGGCTGGGCTTTAAAAGATCGTTCGGAGAGGGCATGGTTACATTTGCAATAAATACCGTTATCACTGAGGCTCAGATCTGGAGCCAGCCGATCAGGGCCGTAAAGGATTACAAAAAAATTGTACAGCTGCACAGCAAGGGAAAGCTTGCCGGACCTGGGGCTCCATCTGGACAGTGGCTTATGACTGCCACTCCCGGCGGCTTAAATATCCGCCTCAGGTTTTGATTAAAATAAAACTTTGATGGTTTTTAATTCATTGTTAACTTTAATTTAATTATCGTCTGCTGTCGAATAATTTGTCCTCTCTAAGGGAATTTGAACTAACTTTGATGCATATTTAACTAATTTTGCCATGAAAAATTTCTTCACAGCAGTTATCCTGCTTGTCACAATTTCAGCTTTTGCTCAGAAACCAGGCAATTCTAAGGATGAAACCTGGAAAACAATTTACAGGTCCACCCCTGAAAAGATAAATGACCTCGTAAATACAAAGCTGGAAGTGAGCTTTGATTTTACAAGATCGTGGATGCCAGGAAAAGAATGGATTACTCTTCACCCCCATTTCTATCCTACCGACTCACTTAACCTCGATGCACACTCTATGGCTATAAACGAGATTTCTGTAATAAAAAACGGAAAGCATATTCCTTTGAAATACCGATATGACAGCCTCAATCTTTTCATAACTCTGGATAAAACATATAAGAAGGGAGAAGATTATGTCGTATATATCGATTATATAGCTAAACCAAACAATATCAAGGCGAAGGGAAGTGCCGCAATAAATGATGCCAAAGGGCTTTATTTCATAAACCCGCTCGGCAAGGAACCAAATAAGCCGGTCGAGATATGGACACAGGGTGAAACGGAATCAAATTCAGGGTGGTTCCCGACAATTGATAAGCCTGATCAGAAAACAACTGATGAGATAAGCATGACAGTTCCCGAAAAATTTGTTACGCTTTCGAACGGGCTGTTGATAAAGCAGAAAAAAAACAGCGACGGCACCCGTACCGACACCTGGAAGATGGACCTTCCGCATGCACCGTATCTGCTTATGATGGCAGCTGGTGACTATTCTGTGACAAAAGACACTTATAAAGGCAAAGAGGTAAATTATTATGTAGAAAAGGAATATCAGCCGGTTGCAGGGAAGATATTCGGTCTGACGCCTGAGATGATCAGATTTTATTCGTCCATCACTGGTGTTGAATATCCGTGGCAAAAGTATTCTCAGATTGCCGTAAGGAACTATGTAAGCGGTGCAATGGAAAACACAACAGCCACGGTTCATGCAGAAAATGTACAGCAGGACGCAAGGGAACTTATTGACGGGAATAACTGGGAAGAGACAATTGCCCATGAGCTTTTTCATATGTGGTTCGGCGATTACGTTACAACAGAAAGCTGGAGTAACCTTACGATCAATGAATCCTTTGCTGTTTATGGCGCATTCGCATGGGAGGAATACAAGCATGGTAAGGATTCTTTCGGCGAGCAATGGTTCAATGCACTTCAGACTTATCTTTACAGCGGAGGCTCAAACAAGGATCTTGTAAGGTTCTACTACCGCGACAGGGAGGATATGTTTGATGCTGTCAGCTATCAGAAAGGCGGATGCATACTTTATATGCTCAGAAACTTTGTCGGCGACAGCGCCTTCAATAATTCCATGAAGGTCTTTCTCACAACAAATAAATTCAAGGCAGCAGAGGCCCAGCAGCTCAGGCTGGCATTTGAGGAGGTCACCGGTAAAGACCTGAACTGGTTCTTTAACCAGTGGTATTACGGAAGCGGTCATCCAAAGCTTGACATCAGCTACGATTATAATGAGGCTGACAAAACAGCAAAGGTTTTTGTAAAGCAGAACCAGAAAGACAAGGTTTTCAGGCTTCCGGTTGCAATTGACGTCTATCAGGGCGGTGGCAAAAAAAGATATAATGTATGGGTCGATCATCAGGCCGACACATTCTCATTCCCATGTGCCACAAAGCCTGACCTTATAAACTTCGATGGAGATAAGATGCTTGTATGCGAAAAGACAGATCATAAGACTATTGAGAATTATGCCTTTCAATATAAAAATGCCGGCCTGTACCTCGACAGGCGTGAGGCTATCGACTTCGCTACAAACAGGCAAAAGGATGATCCTGCAGCCCGGGAACTTATCAAGATTGCCTTAAATGATAAATACAAAGGACTGAGGCTTTATACCATGCAGAGACTCAATGTCTCAAATGAAGAGGTCAGAACCATGGCGGAGCCCATTATTGTGGCATTGGCAAAGAATGATCCCTCTTCCCTGGTGCGTGCCGCGGCGCTTGAGACGCTCGGAAAATTTAAAAAGCCGGAATACAGGGAGATGTTTTTAAAAGCAATTTCCGATTCATCATATTCTGTAGCCGGAAGCGGACTGACAGCGCTTGGTAACATCGACAGCACCGCTGCACTGGATATCGCAAGGACATTATCAAAGCAGAAGCTGAGAGCAAGATTGTCAAGATCAGTAAATACGATTTTGTATAATTATGCGGGCGAGAGCGATTTCGATGCCCTGTCATCGCAGTTTGAAAAGTTGCCTTTCGGTAATAATAAATTTTCCATCCTTCAGCCTTTTGCAGGTTACCTTAAGCGAATAAAAGACGACACGAATTTCAGGAAAGGCATCAATATGATAACTAATTTCCGCGATTCGGTCCCGGCAGAGTATGGACAGCAGGTGGTCAGCTATATAAACGGAATGATACTAAACGGAATTGCATCTGCCAAACAATCGGCAGGACTGACAGCACAGGCGGATTATGTTAAGGCAAAGATGGCTCCCAAATCTGACAGTGTAACTCAGGCTTTTGTTGTTCCTGTTGATGTGCTCCAGAAATATGCAGGTGACTACACTTATAATAATTCTGTTTACAAGGTCTCTCTCAAAAACGAAAAGACACTGTTTTTAACCTTTCCCGATCAACCCGATATGGAACTGCTGGCTACAAGCAAAACCGGTTTCATTATCAAGCTTATGGATGATTATAAGATTGAATTCAACCTCAACGACAAGGGGGAAGTAACTTCAATGACAATCTCAGTCTCCGGACAGGAGGTTAAAATGGAAAGAAAACGTTAAACTTTTCTTAATTCCTGCCTCCTCCGAGAACATTAGGGCGCTAGAGACCGTTTTCATAATAATCTAATTAAAACGATGAATATGAAAAAGATTTTTAGCGTCATCTCATTGTGTATATCAGTTTTACTCATTTCATGCAGTAAGACTTCAGGCTCTTCAGGAGCATATGTACCTACAGCAGCAGATGCAACTGCAAATGCAACGCTAGCCCAGCTTCAGCAGGGGCGATCACTCTTTGTAAGCAATTGCCAGGCATGCCATAATCTTCCGAATCCCGATGATTATACGTCAAGTGGCTGGAGCTCAATATTAAACTCAATGGCACCAAGAACTTCACTTTCAACTTCAGAAGAGACACTCGTATACAAGTACGTCACAAGAGGACATTAGATCACAAAATAATACCTGCAACTGCAGTAAGCCGGATATGAATGTTCTGAATTCAATGAATTTAAAGATTTTCACAATCCGGCTCTTTTTTTTGACAATTATGAATCAACTCCGCCTTCTCATATTATATTTATACTCTAAATCTCGATTTGTTCTATCTTATGAAAAAATATTCCCTCGATAAAAGCAAGATCAGGGTCCTTTTACTTGAAGGGATCCACGAGAATGCAGTTAAGTACTTCACCGATAATGGCTATACCGATATTGAGTGTCTGAAGGAATCTCTCTCGGGCGAGGAACTTGTAGATAAGCTTCAGCAGACTCACATCGTTGGAATAAGAAGCCGGACCGAACTCCGGCGTGATATCCTGTTAAAAACGCACAAACTGCTTGCAATCGGCTGCTTCAGCATTGGAACCAACCAGGTAGATATTCAGGATGCCAAGATGCTTGGAATACCCGTCTTCAATGCGCCATTCTCAAATACCAGGTCAGTCGCCGAGCTGGTAATCGCAGAATGCATTATGCTTATGAGAGGCATACCTGAAAAGAATGCGCTTGCCCATAACAAGATCTGGCTGAAGTCAGTAAAAGGCTCTGTTGAAGTCAGGGGAAAAACACTTGGCATCGTCGGATATGGCCATATTGGTTCGCAGGTATCAATACTTGCTGAGGCGCTTGGCATGAATATCTGCTATTACGATATAGTGAAGAAGCTTAGCCTTGGCAATGCCAGACCTGTATCTTCACTTGAGGAGCTCCTTAAAGTTTCAGACACTGTGACCATACATGTTCCTTCAACCCAGCTCACGAGGAACATGATAGCGGAATCGCAGATTGCCATTATGAAAAAAGGATCATGCCTGATAAATGCCTCGAGAGGAGACGTGGTTGACTATAGAGCGGTAGCTGAAGGACTCAGGTCGTGTCATCTTGGCGGTGTGGCCGCAGATGTCTTTCCTGCTGAACCTTCTTCTGACAGCGAGCCGTTTGAAAATGAGCTTCAGGAGTTTCAGAATGTGATTTTAACACCTCATATCGGGGGGAGCACACTTGAAGCCCAGGCTAATATTGGCTTCGAGGTTGCTGAGAAGCTTGTCCATTACAGCGATACCGGATCAACGATAGGTGCTGTCAATTTTGTTGAGATATCACTTCAGCCAAACATGTCAAAGCAGAGGTTCCTGCATATCCATGAGAATGTTCCCGGAGTCCTTAAGGAGATAAACAATTTCTTCGCTTCAAGAAATATAAATATCTCCGCTGAGTACCTCCAGACCGATCCCGATCTGGGCTATGTAATAATTGAAACCGAAAGTGATCTCGACTCATCCGTATTGCGCGACCTGAAAAATATCGCACATACGATAAAGGCCAGAATACTTTATTAAGGCAAAGGCTTATTAATCATAATCCCCTCCGGGGAGGGGCATGCGCAGGTTCCAGATAAAGTTTATCTGTGTCATTCCCCCGATAAATCTGTGCAGGCTGTTGTTCATTCTTATTTAAATACAGGGTAGTCCGTGTATCCCCTCTCACCAGGTGTATAGAAGGTGTTGAAATCAAGCTTGTCAGAAAGCGGATAGCCATTTTTAAATCTCGAAACAAGATCCGGATTGCTGATAAACGGTTTACCGAAAGCTATCAGGTCAGCGGCCCCGCAAAGCAGGTCAGCCTCTGCCCTCTTCAGATCATAACCGCCTGAGAGAATAAGGGTATTCTTAAATATCCTCCTGATATCCTTTTTGATCGAATCCGGAACAGGAGGCGCTCCCATCGGCGAATGATCAACAAGGTGTATATACCGGATGCCAAGCTTATTAAGCTTTTCTGCCAGGTAATGATATGTTTTTTCAATCTCCGGATAGTGGGGCATATCACTGGCAACTCCATACGGTGAAAGACGTATTCCCGTCCTGTCCTTACCAATTTCCTCAGAAACAGCCTCTACGACCTCGAGGACAAACCGGCAGCGCTTTTCAAAGCTTCCCCCATAATTGTCAGTTCTTATGTTTGATACCGGTGAGAGAAACTGTTCAAGAAGATATCCATTTGCACCATGCAGTTCAACACCGTCAAAACCAGCCTCTATCCCATTTCTCGATGCCATTGTATACTCCCTGATTGCAGATGCAGTTTCAGCGGCACTCATTGCCACTGGTACCGGAAGGTCAACCATCTGTTTCTGATTTGTCCACATCTGTCCTGCTGCCTTAACGGCTGAGGGTGCCAACACTTTAGCCCCTGTTGGGAGATTAAGCTCATGACCTATCCTGCCAGAGTGCATAAGCTGTACAAATATTTTGGCCCCTCCTCTGTGAGCCGACCCTGTAACTTTCTTCCATCCCTCTACCTGTTCCCTGCTGAAAATACCGGGAATCCGTGAATATCCCAATCCGTTTGGCGAAGGAGAGGTTCCTTCGGTTATTAAAAGTCCGGCTGAGGATCTCTGACCGTAAAATTCGGCAAGAAGGTCATTTGGAATATTTCCTATGGCTCTTGACCGTGTCATAGGCGCCATCACAATCCTGTTCTGCAATTCCGTTTTTCCAAGCTTATAAGTAGAAAATAATTTATAGTTCTTCATATTTCTTAATTTGTTACTGTTATGATAATAACGCCTAACTCGCGACAAGGTTCAAACGCCCCCCCCGACCCCAGCATAAACAATGGGCTGAATCGTCCTAAAGCCAGCCTGTCGCCAGACGGGGTGGACTAGCCCGTAATAAAAACGATCAATGCTTTGATGCTCAGGAATCAGAAAGCTGTCGAAAAAGAAGCATTTTTTGAATTTCCCCTTTGCCTGTCTTTGTTTAGTACTCTATGAACCTTTGCGGTTCAATTAGTTAGATTTAACCACCAAGAAACATGAAGATTGCCACATCGGCTCAGAGAGTGCTTATCACCCACCGGTCAATGAGCACGGCTCTGTGACTGTGTAATCCTAATTTCCGCAAAGCTTATTGTAAACTTCCGTAAGTACCATGAAGTTTTTGAATTTTGTCAGTGATGGATTTTTTGTAATTTCATCGGTAATCGCCTGGCAATCACCGAAAAGGTTCTTTAAATGACTATCATAGTCATCCTTGTCGACCTTTTCAAGCAGTCCGTTATCCTTGCTCACATAATAGCTTGAGAATCTTGACCTCGCCTTTATTATTTTGTAATCTGTCCTGTACGAAGGACCTATCGACAAGCCCTCCCCGGGGGTAAATGTAAACCTTATGCCATCAAACCTGCTCACTTCTTTCAGTTCACTGCTTCCTATGATTATGGCACTCCTGTTCTGATAGACTGTCAGCTTACCTCCGATCAGCCTGTGATAGAAGACCGGCACTCCCTTCTTCATTGAGGGAAGGCTTACATAATGCTCCATGTCGACAGAAACCGGAACTTGGTCATTTTCAAGGAATACCTGAACCTCATTCCCAAACCCCTTAATATTTGCTGCATTAAAAGACCTGGAATTACCATTGTCCGCAACAAATTTTATCTCGACAGGATTATTCTCAACATATTTCATGCTCCACCGCAGCTTGCCAGTGACTGTATCGCCACTACCAAGGATCACATAGCCAGGAGTGAGAAGTGTTGAACCTATTCCCGGAGGTACAGTTTCACTGTTTTTCTGGGCAGATATTTCCTGCTGCATTATTACAGTTGAAACAAGAATCATGACTAAAATGAAAAACCTTTTCATTATTTTTTGATATTAGTTTTTATTAACCGTTGATTCATATAAAAGCTGCAAAGAATTTATTTAATGCTGTCTAATGGAAACGATGAAGCAAAATTTATGAACTCACACAGAGCAACATGGAAGGAAACATTCTGTAGTTCAGTGCAAAAATATGCATAACCCGAATGCTTATTCTTCAGCTCTTTAATAATGCCACTCTTTTCCCTATTGACGCCTGATGCTCTTCATCTGTACTGTTTGGATCTTTCATATTGAGGAAGAGCTGGCACGGAAGCTCGCCGCAATCTCCGCAATTTCTGAATCCCCTCTTATTTACCGCACAATCGTACATCGGGCATACTTTTGAAGGCATCATTTCTTTGGCCCAGAAGGTTGAGCCCTTAACATTTACACATCCTGTGCAGCTCTTGTTGAAGAACTCACATTCATCGCATTTCAATCCACAAACTGACAATATCAATGGTGTAATAATTTTATAATGCAATTTACTCATTTATAATTTCGGAATCCGGATCTGGGATTTCGGATTTATAATTCATTCTCTTTCTTTAAAATTCCGAAATCCAAAATATACAAACGAACCATGTTCCCTGAATCGTAATATTTCACCAAATAACACTAAGATCTTTCTGCCTGGTGATCTTTTCCCTCTGGTTCTTCAGCTCCCTGTTCTGCACATCAAGGATATGGTTCTTCTCGTTGAGCCTGTCCTCAAACTTTTACATTACTATCCTGAGGTGAGAAATGTTATTTATGACAACTGTAATCAGAAGTAGAATGAACATAGTGCCGAAAAGGACAAAGTTTATCTGGTTGCTCAAAACATTTGAGCGCATCTTGTTCAGCCTGCCGGAATATATAGTTCCGGGACCTGATAAGTAATGCCAGGCCTTTTTCAGGAGAAACCGGTTCAGTACTATTATTGTGTACTGTTTGGATGGACTCATAGTTTTAATCTTTGAGGCCGGCATTTGAGGCATTGGCACCCCTATACCCAAAGATAAAAGTAAATCGCTAAATACCAAGCACTTTCTCACTTATTTCTTTAACAGTTCGTGGGTCTACCCACCCTTTTCCCGGGAGCGGGTGGTGAAAAATCATTTTGAACAATTCCGAATGAATTCTGTTAAATTGATAACTTTGAGATAAACTATAAAACATGAAAATACTTGTATTAGGCATTACCGGAAGAACCGGTAAACTAGTTGCCATTGAAGCCCTGAAAAGAGGCCATAAGGTAATTGGAATCGCCCGTGACAAAAGCAGGGTATCGGTGCCCGGAGCTGAAATAGCAATTGGCTCTCCCTATGATGAAGATACTGTAAGGAAAGCAATTGAAGGCTGTGATGCAGCTGTGAGCACTCTAAGCGCTTTCCCTGCTTCACAGGGGTTATTTTCAAAAATCAAAAGTCCCCTTGATTTCATGTCGGTGAGCGTCGGTAATGTCGTTGGGCAAATGGAGGAGAAAGGCATTAAGCGAATAGTAGTAATGACTGCTCTGGGGGTTGGCGACTCATCGGGCGATATACCAGGTTTCTTCAGATTCGTAATGAAGATATCAAATATTAAATATGCCTACATCGATCATGCAAGGCAGGAAAAAATACTTGAGGATTCAAAGCTCGACTGGACGGTTGTACGCCCCGTGATGCTTACAGATAAGGATGATGAACTGAAAGTAATTCATAACATTAAGAGTGAACCAAAAATCGGATCAGCCATAAGCCGCAATGCAGTTGCTCATTTTATACTCGATTGTATCGAGAAGGGAGAATTTATTCATCAGAAGCCAGGGATTTCGAATAAATAGAATTCTCCATTTCTCCAATCCCGCCTAATCACGATTTATTATTCCGGTTTATTTTCAGAAGCAGTGGCCTCTGTGGTATTTGTTTTAGCCTCCTTTGACCCCTTTTTCTGCGGATAGGTTCCGGGAAGTATAACATTTATAAGCTTCTTGCCCCAAAGGCCAAGCTGTACGCCGGCACCCAGACTTAATATACTGAGAATAAGTGAGATTATATAGTTACTTTCATTTTTCGAAAAGTGAAAGAGAAGAATAGAGAGGAAAAGTATTATAAAGCTGAAAACGATCTTAACCCTCAGGAGAGGTGTCTTAAGTGTTTTAAAGCGTGTGAGACCGTCAATTATGCCAGTCATGATAGCAAGAACAAGTGTAAAGGGAAACATGAAAACTGCAAAAGTAAGCACATGCTTTAAAATCTCCGGCTGAAGTGATGGAACAAAATGTGCAAGTAAGGTAAGAAGTGGAATTGCAATAACAAGTGCCTGGGACAGATGGATCACGATCGGGTGCAGATCGAGGTTGAGAAGCCTGAGTCTGTTAAGAGATACTCTTTCCCTGTAAGGCTCGAATACCTTTCGTGGCAGACCGCACGCCGGGCATACATCTCCAAGCTTATCCGCCTCCATAACATATCCGCATGGACGGCATCTTACTAATTCTTT
>JBBIIS010000069.1:0-14976 GCA_037446375.1 Bacteroidota bacterium
GCTTGCTGAAAGGCTCAGCTATTTCAGTCATAAGCCTTGAACCTCCTACAGAGAAAAACAGGTAGATGAAGATACTGTTCATCCCGACTATAATAAAGAACCTCGATCCTTTAAGAAAGAGCTTTCTCACATCAATAAGCCAGTAGCAGAAACAAAGTATAAGTACAGCCCAGCCACCGCTTGCAAATATGAATGAAGCTGTAGCAATCCTTTTAATTATAGGAGTAATATTAAGAAGATCCAGAGAATAACCCACAGCGAGTGAGATAAATCCTGCTATAAGAAGAGTCTTTATCTTTTTTGCCGGTGTCTTTTCGCTCATCAGGAGCCTGCCGCACATAACACCCCAGACAGTATGGGCAGTAGTTGAAATGAAATTAAGAGTTGCCCAGTCAGTCCTGTCTTTCTGACCCTCAAGAACCTGATTAAACCAGGCACCCAGATCCTGGTCCCTGACCCACGGATCATTAAACCCGCTTACGGGGAAAAATCTATATGCCAGATCAATAATTAAAAGCAATACCAGAGTGAAGAGGATCTGAAATCTGAAACTCTTTTTACGGATAAGAAATGCAACAATATATGTAACTGAGAGCTGAGCCAGAACGTTCTGAAGGTGAAAAACAAGCGGTCCTCCAGCCTCCACAAAATATAAGGCCCAGCCAAAGAATAGCAGCAACAATGCCCGCCGGAAGGCGTGCAGAGTTATTTTCCCTTCACTTTCACCTTTTTTTAGCCTGTTCGCGACAGCAAACGGAATGGCAACCCCCACAATAAACATAAAAAAAGGCTGAATAAGGTCCCAGAAATGCAGCCCATGCCAGTCGTGATGGCTAAGCTGGGTCCCCAGAAACTTTACAGCGCCATTGTCTGATTTAAGCAGATATCCGTAAAGTTCTGTTGATTCGCCGGCAAGAAGAAACATTGTAAAGCCCCGGAAAAAATCAACTGAGGTTATCCTCTCCGCCGAAGGATAACTGACTGCCTTGTCATTTATCTCCATAATACATGATTTTAAATCAACCCTTAAACGCTGGTAGCGATCATTTGATCAATCTAAAATTATGGCTTTTTTTAACAATAAACCAAATAAAAGGGCTTGTATCTTTAATGAGGCGAGTGATCTGCGGCGAATGCAGTCAGTAATTTCACAAGGGGTGAACGAAGCAGAATTCAGATCCTTTTCCTTCAACTGAGATAACTTTAATCTTTCCACCAAGGAGCTCTGAATATGCCTTGCAAATTGATAATCCCAAACCGGCGCCTCCATATTTCCTTGAAGAATCGCTTTCAACCTGGTAAAACCGTTCAAATATCTTCTCATTCAGGTTCTCTGATATGCCAATTCCAGTATCCCGCACAAAGAAGATCAGGTCGTGATCCTCTATCCTGTAGCCAAAGTTTATATCTCCCTTTTCTGTAAACTTAAAGGCATTGTTAAGCAGGTTCGTAATTATCTGAATGAGTTTAGTCTTATCAGTAATAATAATAGCCCTTTCGTCAGGCATGGTTGTTTGGCAATGAAATTCAATTCCCGGCTTTTTAACATCCTGCGTGAACTGATTATAAATATCATTTAATATAATATTAATATTCACCTCGTTGAATGAGAGTTTAACCTGCCCTGCCTCTATATTTGAGATTTCAACAATATCTGATATCAGGGAAAGGAGCTGATTTGTGCTCTGGGTAATGATCCCGGTATAATTTCTTCTTGTTGTGTCATCAATAGCAGGATCGTCAAGAAGTGCCGAAAAACCGACAATGGCATTCATCGGTGTTCTTATCTCATGTGAAATATTATGTAGAAAAGCTGTTTTAAGCCTGTCACTCTCTTCAGCCAGCTCTTTGGCTCTGATAAGTTGCTTTTCAGCCGTTTTCTTATCTGTTACATCCCTGAAACTCCACACTCTTCCAACGATCCTGTCATTTATCCACTGAGGCTGCGAATAACGTTCAAATACCTTGCCATCTACACGCTCAATATTGTCAAATGATACTTTTTCAGGAAGAGCGTAAAGATCATTTACGGCAGCAGCAAAATTATCAGGGTCTTTTACCTGGCCAAGTACATATTTAAGAGCGACCTCATCATCCCTTTTTTCAAGAATCTCTTCTGGAATTGACCACATCTGGGTGAATTTGGAATTATAAGTTACAATTTTACCAAAACTGTCCACTACAAGAAGGCCGTCGGCTGTCGATTCGATTGTAGCCTTAAGCAGCCAGAAAGAATTTTCAAGCTGAATCTCTGCATTCTTCTGCTCTGTTATATCTCTGCCTATTGACTGGTAATATTCTTTCCCTTCTATCTCAAAA
Source organism: Bacteroidota bacterium (assembly GCA_037446375.1). Taxonomy (GTDB): domain Bacteria; phylum Bacteroidota; class Bacteroidia; order Bacteroidales; family VadinHA17; genus LD21. Next base: position 2,320 of record JBBIIS010000069.1, read on the forward strand.
AGACGGGCTGAAATCTGCAGAGTAAAAACCCTGCCATCCTTTCTTCTGTGATGTGTCTCGAACGTAACTGCTTTTTTATCATTCATATCTATAATCAGCCCATCGAGTTGTGCCTTGGATTCCGGAAGACGCAACCTGTTAATACTCATTCCAATAAGCTCCTCTCTTGAATACTGGTAAAACTCAAATGCCGTGTCGTTGGCTTCAACAATATTCAAATCTTTATCCATAAGGATAATGATATCATTTGCATGCTTGAGGATATAGCTAAAATGCTTTGAAAGTGCCTCATGATCTATCCAGGATTCATACTTATCCTTATAGAATCTTGCCCTTAAATGCCAGATAGTCCATCCTGTGATTGCACTAAAAGAAGCTATAATGATAAAGATGAGTATCCTTATCAGAATAAATTCCCCGGATGCTTCTTTAGTCACCTCAGCCAGATCAACCTTGGAGATCATAAACCAGTCCGTTTCCGGTACCTTCCTTACGGCAGCCATAACAGGCGTATTCCTGTAATCAATACCTGTTGTAACTCCCTCAAAGCCTTTCACAGCCATCGAACCTATTAGGTTTGTTTCATTAACCGGTTTTTTCAATCTGAGGGCAGCGTCTTTCAGATACTTCAGATCGTTGAGATACACAAGTGAATCACCAGCCCTCTTAATGAGGAGCGTTTCCGATGATCTTGTCTTGGAAGACCATTTAGAGATCAGCGGATAGAGTTTTTTGTTAGGATCGATCCTCAAAACCATCAATCCCACAAAAAGAGTATCTTTGGAATTTGTCAGAAAAAGAGGTATAATGAGGTCAAGATGAACGATTTGTCCAGGTGCAATTTGATGAAAATCTGTAAAGATCAGTTTTTTACTCAATAACGCTTTCGGGATCAGGGGTCTCATATTCGGTCCGATAATCGTATCGTCTGCCGGAGAAGCAAATCTGACCCGTCCTTTATTATCAATTATATTAGCGTTTAGATAATCGAGATTTTTAACGAAAGAATTCATCCATGAAATTATTGCCAAGGCCTCAGATTCATCTCTCTTGTGATAAATGCACGAGCCTATCTGACGGATTATAGGAATGTTCTCTTCAATAACCTCAGCGTCAATCTGCTTCTCATGTTTCCATTGCACTATCTGATCAATCTGAAGATCAGCGATTCTCCCGAGCTCTTCCCTTCTGGCATTTATCATTTTTTCCCTTATCCCTGAAGAGTATCTGAAGCCAACAATTAATACAATTGATGATATAGTCACATATATTACTATCAGTGCCCAGGGAAAAGGTGGTTTGTTCAAATTAGAACCCATAGCTTTGACTTTATGACCTCAGACAGGTTGCCGGGCAAATTAAACCCATATATGTGTAAATATCAAGTTTTTTAGTGTTAATAATAAAACACTCTTATATCCATAATAATATCTATACATTAAAGAACCTATTTATGCCCTGGTGTTTCAATTTTCTTTTTGATAATCATTGATGCCAGGACAGAAATTATAAGGATAGCCAGTATCACAAGAAGCGATGCCAGAGTAGGGATCTCAAGAACACCGGAGATACACATTTTGAAACCAACAAATGAAAGTATAAAAGCAAGCCCCACTTTCAGGAACCTGAAATACTCCATAATTCCGGCAATTGCAAAATACAGCGACCTGAGCCCGAGTATTGCAAAAATATTTGAAGTATATACGATGAATGTATCAGTTGTTATGGCGAGTATCGCAGGAATACTGTCCACAGCAAATAGGAGATCGGATGATTCGATAATGATCAGAACCAGGAAAAGAGGCGTTGCAAGTGTCCTATTATCAACTTTAATAAAAAATTTGTCCTCATGCGTTTCATGGCTCACAGGCAGAAATCGTCTGAAGAACCAGACAACAGGATTTTTCTCAGTCTCAACCTCTTCATCTCCCTTAAAGAGCATCCGGATGCCGGTAATAATTAGAAAGCCTCCGAAAATATAAATTATCCAGTGAAACCTGTTAATAAGCGCAACCCCCGCAAAAATGAAAATACCCCTCATTATAAGTGCACCTATTATCCCCCAGAATAATATCTTCTGCTGATACTTATCATCTACCTGAAAAAATGAAAAGAGGAGGATGAAGACAAAAATATTGTCAACGCTTAGAGAATATTCGATCACATAACCTGTCAGAAATTCCAGAGCTTTAGTCTTACCCAGATCAACATAGATAATTCCCATGAAAGCCATGGCCAGCGCTATCCAGATAAAGGTCCAGATAACGGCTTCTTTTACGGGAACTTTATGGATATTACGGTGAAATACGCCCAGGTCAAGGGCAAGCATTATAAGAACAAATGCGTTGAACCCAACCCAGAATAGCCAGTGTCCACCCATTACACCTTATTTACAGATTTTAAGCTCGAAATCAAAAGCCGGATTTCCATAAAACTGTTATCGTGAAATAAATGATTGGCAAAGATAGCTCTGTTTTCCTTTTATTAAAAATTTAATTGGAAGTGAGTCTCCTTCACCAATTGTCAATCTCCTTATCAGAACAGGATTCTCAGACTCGCAATTACTTCCCTTCTTGCAGAGGGCTGATACGAATTCCCGTCAGGATCGGGTTCAGTAAAGGCTATGTACTGCTTATCTGTCAGGTTCCTGCCATAAAGCGAAACAGTTCCTCTAACCCCGGCGAAAGTAAAATCGTATGACATTCTTGCGTGAAGAAGATCGAATCCTTTCTGGTAAATATTACTGTGGACCACATCGGTATAGATATACCACCTGCTCTGCATCTCAAAGCTAATCCCGAATGAGAGATGTTTCCCGGCCTTATAAGAGGCATCTGCAAAAAGCTGGTGTGCAGGAGAATTTGGCAGATGGTTACCGCTTATGCTGTCGGGAGAAGAATATCTGAAATCTGAGAATGTGTAGGAGAGCCGGATCTCCATGTTGCTGACCGGAGTCCAATTGAGATACGTCTCAACTCCCTTCCTTTTGCTGGCTCCCGCATTCCCGTAAAATGTCTCAAGGGGCCTTGACGGGACTCTGTACCTGTAAAAGTCGTTTTTTGTATCAAGATAAAACAGCGTGACATCATAGAAAAGTGAGTTCAGGAGATATCCCCTGAATCCGATCTCTTCTCCAAAAGAAGTAGCTGACTTAAGATCCTTGTTGAATCCTCCGAATGCAACAGGATTGTTTATAAGCTCCTCCGTTGACGGAGGCAGGAATCCCTGGCCAATATTTGCAAATACGCTCAAGGCATCATTCACACTAAAGGAGAACCCAAGCCGTGAAGTAACTTTCTTAAATAAAGCTGAACCCGATAGTGGATCAGGACTGTTTAATTTATCCGTGAGCCTGTTTGATATATTGTCATGCCTTACACTGAGTATAGAATTAAGTCTTGGTCCCAATTCTATCCGGTCAACAGCGAAGAGACCGAAAGATCCCTGGCTGATGGTCTGGTTTGCCAGCAGGGTGCTCCCTTCTATCACATGATAGCTGATCTCACCTGGCTTCTCTGTTCTGGTCGTGTCCTTAATATTCTGAACCTTGTATTCATAAATTCTCTGAAGTTGAAGATCAACTCCCGCCGAGAGATGGTTCTTATACCTGCCCGAACCTGAATTCAGATTATATTGCAGGGAAGTCCCGGGAGTTACAAAATCCCTGTATTGCACGGCGGAAGATCCTGGTTCCTTATAGCCGGTAACCTTTAAATACCCAGTAACAACAACGTTCTGGTTCCCTGATATCCTGAAATCAGCCAGCATACCGTTAGTTATCCTTCTTGTATCCTGGTATTCATTGAATGGGATTGCATCGGGATTTGATTGCCTGGGGTTATCAAGCTGCGACAGGTTCAATCCCTCCGCATTCTGATTAAAATAATGAGAAACGATCAATACCTGTGTTATCTTCACGTTTGCCCCTGCCTGCCAGGACACTTTATCGCTGAATACAGACCCGCGGAAAGCTGTGTGATCCCTGTATCCGTTGCCTCCGTAATTTGAATAAGTGAATCTGTATTTAAGATTCCTGTCAGTACCGTCAGCTTCTCCCATCAGTTTGAAAAAGCCGTTTGAGCCAGCGGATGAGAAAAAGGTTCCGTTGAATTTCCGGTCTCCTCCTTCAGGTGTTGTTATATTCAGAATCCCTGCATTTGACCCTCCTCCATAAAGTGAAGCGGAAGGACCTCTGAGTACCTCTATCCTGTTCAGGGCTGCCCAGTCAATATCGTAAAGGTCGGGAGCAAACCCTGTTGGGTCATTTCCAGGGATCCCATCAACCAGCACCTTGATTCCCCTTAATCCCCGTTCCGAAAGAATACCCTGCCCCCTGATGGACATGTGGACCCGGGCTCCATTTGCCTGGTTATCAATTCTTACGCCAGGAACCAGCCTCAGAGCCTCATCAACAGACACTGACCTTGGCATACTAAGGAGTACGGGAGTGCTCACGAGCGAAACTGCCCCGGGGTTTAGTTTCAGGGGCAAAGATATCCTGTTAGCAGTTACAAGTATACTATTAAGATACTTATAGTTAATAGAATCATTCCTTGAAACTGCCATTTGACAGTAACCCTGCTTGTTCTGGATAGCTAAGAATGAGCAAATTGCCAGAAGGTAATAAAATTTTTTCATAAGAATTTTCTATATGGCTCTCTGATCGTATCAATCATTGAGAGATAATTTTCTATTGGTGTATCAAGCTGAATATTATGCGTCGGGCTAAGGATCAATCCACCTTCTCTTCCGGCACTGAAGATTCTTGAAGCCACCTCTTTTCTGACACCTTCCGGATCAGAAAATGGAAGAGTGAACTGTTCATCTATAGTCCCCCATAGGCATAGTTTTCTTCCTGCAATTTTTCTTACCTCAGCAGGGTCCATGCTTGCCGGCTGCACGGGATTCAGAATATCAACGCCAATCTCAATAAGTTCCGGAATTATGGGAAGGATATTGCCGTCAGAATGGTAGGCTATTTTTACAGCAGGATTAATTTCCTTCAGAGAAGAAATGAATGAAGCCATCTTCTCCCTGAAAAATCTCCGCCAGGTGGCCGGTGAGATAAGCATCCTGTTCTGGCCCCCGACATCATCGCCTATCCATATCATGTCGACTCCCTTCCTCACAAGCTTTTTGGCAATTGCAAGGTGATAGCCTATTGTCATTTCAAAGAGAATATCAACTATTTCAGGATTCTCGGCAAAGTCGATGAACATCTGTTCAAAGCCCCTGAGTGCCCAGGCGGTCTCGAACATTGTTGTTACCGCTACTCCTGCTATCCAGTACTCATCGCGGTAGTTCCGCAATAAGCCGTCGACTCCGGTATAAAGCTCCGGCTGGTCCGGGTCAGGCATCCGGTACGATGAGACTTTTGAAAAGTCGGACAAGGGGTGGGAAACTAGCTCGTTATATGTTCCCTTTCCGAACCTGGTTTCATACTCGGCAACACGACGCAGGACTCCCCATTTATCGTAGAACTCTTCGCCCGGTGTATAGAAACCCTTTGTCTCGTCGGTCCAGCCAATCCAGGCAAGGAACATATCCTGACCAGACAAAATCTCAAGTTCGGTATTTATCTCACCTTCAGCTTCCTGAATAAACCGATGTCCCTTCTCCTGGTAAAATTTTCTCAGTCTCCTGTTGAATTCAGGTGTATAGCATATCTGCATCGGACATCTGTCAGGTATCTCATTATTCAAAGCAGTCAGAACCCGGTCGCGGTGGCTTAAAGGCATAAGATCACGCTTATTTCCTTACAACTGTAAATGTCCTAACGGGCTTTGAGTACAGGCTGTCGAGGTTGGGTACCCCGTCGCCATTTGTATCTTTCATCTGTTTTAGGTAATCGATAACAGCCAGCCACTCCTTTCCCTCCTGGACCCCATCCCTGTTTGCGTCGATATCGACTGTTCCCAAGCTCATATCAGTTACCTTTACGCCATTCTTATCCTTGGGCACCACATTTACTATTCCATGGGTTTTCTTTTTAATTATGCTGACAAACTGCAGCATATAGGAATTCGCAGCTATGGAGTAAAGCTTTTTATTCCTTTTGGAAAGGTCAACATTCACAAGCTTACCTCCGGGCTTCTCAATATCTATTTTACTTATCTTTTTAAGCAGCCTTCTGTCAGGGTTATACTCAGCTTTTACTCCGGAGAAATAACAGTGGTAATCGGGATTTGACCTCTGTGCAACAAGAAGAACTTCAAGAATGTTTTTTAGCTCCCTGCCAGTAACATAAAGTCTTGAGAGGGCATAGCCCGGAATGCCATCGGAGCCTGAACCCAGCGGAACTATCCTGAAGATATCTGCAGCCGACTGAAACCCGGGCATCATCCGGTCGCGGATTACCCCGGCAGAGACCATAGAAACATCATCGCCACCCAGTCCATGGCAGTTAAGAAAATAATGTATGGCATCGGCAACAAAAGGGCCAAGATTGCTGTCATCGAGGTTCCCGTGTTCATCACATTCAAGCATGAAGCCACTCTCGGCAACAGGCTTTGAATAATCAAGTTTCAACGGTTCAAGGATCTTTTCTGTTATCACATTTTGCTGACCCTTAATAAGATCATCTGTCACTTTATCTCCGGGAATACTGTCGTTAACCGGAATGAGCTTATAGCTTTCGAGACTGTACCTCCCATTTTTTCCCGACAGTACTATTTTCCCAACATACTCGCCAAGCTCCCCGGCCTGAACAACGGGCACCCCATTCACAATTTCGGGTCTGCTTAGCACGGTATGTGTATGGCCGCTGATTATCAGATCTATGCCATGTACCTTTGAGGCAAGGCTTATATCCTCTCCTGCCCATTTTCCATTTTTATCCTTTACGACTCCAGAATGGGATACACAAATAATTATATTGCAGTTCGCTGATTTCAATTCTTTTACTGCCTTTTCAGCAAAACTCAGTGGATTAAGGAAGGTAACCGGTCTGGCTTTGGGAGAAACCTTAACGGCATCCACTCCAAGCAGGGAGAAGATGCCTATTTTTATTCCCCCGATATCTCTTATAGTTGTCCGCCTGATGACCTCTTTTTTATAAAGATCTTCCAATGAGTTGTCTGAATCATCCGTTCTGCTGAAAACGGCATTGCCAAGCAGTATCTGAGGGATATCGCCAGCCTTTAAAGAGTTAGTTATTATCCGGGCCAATGCCTCCGGGCCGAAATCAAACTCATGGTTCCCGATCGCCACAATATCGTAACCCATTCTTTTCATAAGAGGAAGCTGAAAGCCAGTCTCGGTTTCAACGGTGTGAAAAAGGGTCCCCATCAGAAAATCCCCCGCGTCAATAACAAGAGTATTCTGACCTGATTTTTGTTTTTCATTTTTGATTATTGATGCTATCCTGGCGAAACCGCCTATAGTCCTGTCGTTGTTTATAATTAACGGAGTATATGCAGATTCAGGAGCAAAACCTGCCAGCCTTGAATGCAAATCATTTGTATGCAGAATTGTCAGTTTCACATCCTGCGATCTTACAGGTAAAGTAACCAGAAGAAGAAGTGTAAATGCTGCCGAAAGCTTTTTCATCCTTTTATTTTTGAATATATAAAATTAGGAAAATCCTCTAAACAACCTCAGCCACGACAAATGTACTGCCGCCGATAAATACAATTTCATCATCTGAGGCCTTTGAGATAGCATGCCTGTAAGCTTCTCCGACACTGCCATATGCCTCTCCGCACAGACCGAGCTCCCCTGCCCTTTCTTTAAGAATAAGAGGATCCAGGGCTCGTGGCACCTGTGCTTTTGTAAAATAATAAACAGCATCCCTGGGGAAAAGCGGAAGTACAAGTGAGAGATCCTTATCATTTACAAAGCCTATTACAAAATGGATCTTTTTCATATTAACCGAAGCAAGCTGCCTGATAACATAGCTTAGCCCCTCTTTGTTATGACCAGTATCGCAGATCACCAGTGGCTTTTTATTCAATATCTGCCAGCGGCCAGAAAGCCCTGTATTTAGAATTACTTTTTTAATCCCGTTGATAAGATGATGCTCTGAGATTTCAAATTCGTCTTTAAGAATACCCGCGGCACAGGCAACTACAGGGATATTCAATGACTGGTAATCACCTCCGAGAGCTGTTTTTGATTCTCTCCATTTTTTATTTCCCGGGCCCGAAAGTGTGAAATTTCTTTCGCCCGTAAGGTAATTCATATCGCCCATGGAGCATTTATATAGTTTATCGGCAAAATAAATCGCGCTTCCTGCCTCCCTCGCCTTCTGAATAAATACTGTTTCAGTTTCCGGGTTTGTCTCTCCTATCACTACAGGGACTTTTTTCTTAATTATTCCTGCCTTTTCTATAGCAATCTTCCCAAGGGTATCACCCAGGAGATCCATGTGATCATAGCCGATGTTTGTGATTATTGAAAGCAAAGGGTCAATTATATTTGTTGAATCAAGTCTTCCTCCGAGTCCGGTCTCAATAACTGCTATGTCGACCTTTTCTCCTGCAAAACAATCGAAGGCCATTGCAACGGACATTTCGAAGAATGAAGGCCCGAGTTCCCTTATTATGCCCAGATTGTTTGCCACGAAGTCAACTACAACCTCCCCGGGGATCATTTTACCGTTTATTTTTATCCGTTCCCTGTAATCTTTCAGGTGCGGCGATGTATAGAGACCTGTTTTATAGCCAGCCTCCTGGAATACTGAAGCGAGCATATGAGATACCGAACCTTTTCCATTTGTACCCGCTATGTGAACGGTACTGAATTGTCTGTGAGGATTCCTGAAATATCTGTCGAGGGCCAGCGTATTGTCAAGATTTGCCTTGTATGCAGCCTTTCCTATCCTGTGAAATACAGGCAGGTGGCTGTAAAGATATTCTATAGTCTCTTCGTAATTCATGTTTTGGGGTCTTGTGTCTTTTAGTCTGGGTCCGGAGTCATCAAAAAATACCATTCCGTGTAACCCTGTGGTTCTCAGTGTCTCTCAGTGTAAGTTCTTCCGACTTCCTGCTATCACCAGTGATTCCGTCGAATCTTCTCCGGCTCGAACCTGTCGGGCTGTTTGTCAGTTAACTGTACGGGAATTCCGACCGAAGCGATCGAGACAGGAATGATCTGGGATGGCAATCCAAAAATTTTACTGACAGCATCTATCCGCTCCCTCCGCGGATGAACCGCAAGCCATACTGCTCCATATCCCATCGCATGAGCGGCAAGCAAGATGTTCTGCGTGGCTGCAGAGCAATCGAGAGGGTAATACATGGGGCCGTTTTGGAGACTTTCATCACCACAAATCAGAATTGCATGGCTGGCCCTGGAAAGCATTGCCGAATATGGATGCACCTCCATTATGCGATTCATCAGCTTTCTGTCGTCGACTACTATAAATTGCCAGGGTCTCTTATTGTTTGCAGAAGGCGCATACATTCCGGCCTTTATGATAGATTCAATTTCATCTTCCTTAATCCTGCCTCCCGTATACTTTCTTATGCTTCTCCTTGTCAGTAAACCTTCATAGAGTTCCATTGTTATTAACTTTTAAATACAGTTTAACAATTTTGTAAAAGTGAGGCAATTTATACTTTTATTTTAGTTAATTTTGAAAGTCTCTGGTAAACTTTTTCTTGCAATGCAGATATCTGATTATAAATCATTTACAAGATGAAGAAGAAAACAAACAAGAAACTTTTTATAATTGACACCAACGTTCTGTTGCACGATTATAAATGCATTTATAATTTTGAGGAAAATGACGTCATCATCCCGATAGTTGCTCTTGAGGAACTCGACAGATTCAAGAGAGGAAATGACCTGATAAATTTTCACGCCCGGGAGTTCACAAGGGAGCTTGATAAACTCTCCGGCGACATGCTTCTTACGTCAAACATTCCTCTTGGTGAAAATCTTGGCAATCTTCATATTGAAACCGGGAAGGAGTTTTCTGACAAGGTAAATCAGTCCTTCCCTGAGAAAAACCCTGATCACAGGATCCTTGCAATAGCCGATTATGTCTGCACGGCAAATAAGGATAAAACAGTTGTTCTTATAACAAAGGATATCAACCTCAGGATGAAGGCAAAATCCCTGGGGATAATCGCCCAGGACTATGAAAATGACAAGGTTGCAAATATTGACGACCTGTACAAGGGAATAAAAACCATTGAAGGCATTGATCAGAACCTTATTAATAAGCTGTACGAGTTGCCTGATGGGGTCACTGCAGGAGAGTTCCAGCTTGATACGCAGTTGAACGGCCATAATTTTTTCATCTTAAAGAACAACGGATCAAGTGCCCTTGCTCATTATAATCCTGTAAGCAAAGTACTCAACAGGGTCCTTAAGCAAACAACCTATGGCATCGATCCGAGAAATGCCGAGCAGACATTTGCGCTAGAAGCGCTTTCAAATCCAGATGTACAGCTTGTTTCCCTTACAGGGAAGGCAGGTACCGGCAAGACCCTCCTGGCCCTGGCAGCCGCGCTTCAGCAGCATAAGCGATACAAGCAGATCTTCCTTGCCCGTCCCATAGTGCCGCTTGCAAACCGCGACCTTGGGTATCTTCCCGGCGATGTTAAGGAGAAAATGGATCCTTATATGCAGCCCCTCTTCGACAACCTAACGGTGATAAAGCATAAGTTCAGCCATCAAAGCCCTGAATTCCTCCGCATCAACGACATGATAAAGGAAGAGAAGCTTGTTATAACACCCCTTGCATATATCAGGGGAAGAAGCCTTTCAAATATCTTCTTTATAGTTGATGAGGCTCAGAACCTTACCCCTCACGAGATAAAGACCATAATTACAAGAGCCGGTGAAGGAACCAAGATGATCTTTACAGGCGATATTGAACAGATCGATTCGCCATACCTCGATACAGCTTCAAACGGACTAAGCTACCTCTCCGACAAGATGAAAGGCCAGGATATCTTTGCCCATGTAAATCTTGTAAAAGGAGAGAGAAGCTTCCTGGCAGAGCTTGCAAGTAAAATATTATGATTTGCTGCTGCCGGAGAAGAGACTCTGGCTATCTTATATTATTTTATCATTTTTGACTCAGTTTATGCAGCTGCACAATAACCTATCTGTATGACATCTGTAAGGAAAAAAGTTGCTTTCCACACTCTTGGCTGCAAGCTCAATTTTGCAGAAACCTCATATATTGCACGATCGCTCCCTCCAGACCGCTATGAAAGAGTTACTCCGGAACAGGGAGCCGATATTTATATAATTAATACCTGCTCGGTAACAGATTCCGCTGACAAAAAATGCAGGCAGGCAATAAAAAAATTCATTCACAGGTCACCCGGCGCTTTTATTGCGGTTGTGGGATGCTACTCGCAGCTGAAGCCACAGGATATAGCATCAATACCAGGCGTTGATCTGGTTCTGGGCTCAAATGAAAAGTTCGATCTCGCCTCATGGCTCGAGGGTCCGGGGAAGAAGCAAAAACCAGAGATCCACTCAGGTAAGCTTTCGGAAGCTGACAGTTTCTATCCTTCATGGTCCATAGGCGACAGAACAAGGTCATTCCTGAAGATCCAGGATGGCTGTGATTATGGCTGCTCCTATTGCACAATCCCGATGGCAAGAGGCAAAAGCAGGAACCCTTCAATTGCAGCTCTCACGGAAGAGGCAGAAAAAATTGCCGAAAGGGGCATAAAGGAGATCGTGCTTACCGGGGTGAATATCGGGGATTTCGGAAGATCTACCGGCGGTTCATTCATCGATCTTCTAAGGGAAATCGTTAAGACCGAAGGGATAGAAAGAATAAGGCTCTCCTCCGTTGAGCCGAACCTGCTGACCGATGATTTAATCGATTTCGCAGCGTCAAACAGTAAAATTCTGCCTCACTTCCATATACCTCTCCAAAGCGGCAATAACAGAATACTCGGGCTTATGCGAAGAAGATACAAACGGGAGGCCTTCGCTGGTCGGGTTGAGAGGATAAAGGAGATATTGCCGTACGCAGGGATAGGTGCAGATATTATTACCGGCTTCCCGGGTGAGACAATGGCTGAATTTGAAGACACATTAGGCTTTCTAAACGGATTGCCTCTTTCGTACCTCCATGTATTCTCCTACTCAGAGCGTCCAGGTACTGCCGCCGCGAAAATGGACAATAAAGTCCCGGCTTACGAAAAGGATATCCGAAGTAAAACGCTGTCAGGGCTTTCAGATGATAAAACTGCCGCCTTCTGCAGGGAGAATGAAGGAAGGGAGGCAATGGTCCTTTTTGAGCATGATGGTCCGGAAGGCATAGCGGCAGGTTTTACTGAGAATTATATCAGAGCGGAACATCCTCGCATTCCGGGTCTCTCCGGTACAATAAGAAGGGTGCTTTTAGAGGGAATCTCATCCTCAGGCAATATGACAGTTAAATTAACAGACCGACAATGAATTTAATAGATATCACCCTTGCAATTGAGGAAGTAGCCATTGAGGCAGGCAAGTATATTATGTCCGAATCTGAACGCTTTGATATATCCACTACAGAGCTGAAGGGATCGAATGATTTTGTGACCCATGTTGACAGGGGTGCTGAGAAGCTGATTGTTTCAAAGCTCGGCAGGCTCATACCGTCGGCCGGTTTCCTTGTTGAGGAAAAGACGTCGGAGGCTTCCGGTGAGAGATACTGCTGGGTTGTCGATCCACTTGACGGGACCACGAATTTTATCCATGGAA
>JBBIIS010000070.1:0-14965 GCA_037446375.1 Bacteroidota bacterium
GTAAAGCCATAATTAAGAGCGAGGTCAGCAGATATGCCGCCAACATTTATTGTACGGTCCATGAATATCCTGTTCCTCATCAGAAGCTTTTCGAATTCACGTAGAACCTTTGGCATTCGCCTGAGAAGATCCCTCAGCTTTTTTATGGCGAGGGTCGAGAAATCCCTTTCGAATCCGCCTATCCGGCCCATGTTTGTTGTGAGACGGGCACCGCACATCTCTTCGTAGATCTCATAAATTGCCTCTCTCTCCTGGAATACATATGTAAACCCTGTAAGAGCTCCGCTGTCGACGCCTATAACACTGTTGCATATGAGATGATCGGTAATGCGGGCCAGCTCCATTATTATTATCCGCATATAATCGATCTTCTTGTTTGTAGTAATGCCAAGGAGTTTCTCAACAGTCATATCCCATCCTATGTTGTTGATGGGAGAGGAGCAGTAGTTCATCCTGTCGGTCAGGGCTTTAATCTGATAATAGGGCCGGTGCTCCGCGATTTTCTCGAAGGCTCTGTGTATGTAGCCGATAGTTTGTTCAGCATCTATTATGATCTCGCCATCCATTTTGAGAACATTCTGAAAGATCCCATGTGTTGCAGGATGGGTCGGACCCAGGTTCAGCGTGGTATAGATCTTATCAGTATCCTCGGGATGAATTATAATATGCGGATCGTGCTTCTCCATTAAATATTTTCAGATGTTGTTTTAGTTTCTGCTTGTTACAGGTGCTCGGCGCCAGCTATTATATTTTTATCTTTTACTTTTGTCTTTTATCTTCCGAAATAGCGGTTATCCTTATCCTCCCTCGTCGGATCTTCCAGGGGATACTCTTTCCTCATCGGAAAGAAATCGAGATATTCCACGTTGAGAATTCTTTTAAGATTGGGATGGCCTGCGAAGGTTATCCCGTAAAAATCATAGGCTTCCCTCTCCATCCAGTTTGCCGCCTTAAAAAGATCGGTGAGGGTTGGAAGTTCAGGATTTGCAAGAGGGACAAAGGTTTTAACCCTTATCCGTCTGTTCACCCTCATGTTGTGAAGATGATAAATAACTCCGAGAGGAAGGTCCCTGTCGGGGTAGTGGATGCCGCAGAGTGATGTAAGAAAGCCAAAATCCATTGAGGGATCATTTTTCAGGAATCCGATAAGCTCCAGAACCGATCTGCTGCTGACCGTTATAGCCAGCATGTCGCCTGACAGATCAGAGCCTGTGATTTCAGATCCGAATTTTCCTTTTATCGCCTCGAGTATATCCTTGTCTTCTGCCATTTATCCGATAACTACTTAATTCCATATTTAAGAAGCAGTTCCCTGTATTCAGTTGAATATCTGCGTCTGAGTGTCTCATTTGATACCAGCTCCTGGATCTTCATAAAGCCGTCGATGATCTGTTCGGGCCGGGGAGGGCAGCCTGGAACGTAAACATCCACAGGCACAACTTTGTCAATGCCCTGCAATACACTGTATGTGTCGAATATTCCGCCCGACGATGCGCATGCACCCACGGCAATGACCCACCTGGGTTCTGCCATCTGTTCATAGATCTGATGAACTATGGGTCCCATCTTCTTGGCGATCGTTCCCATTACCATAAGGAGATCGGCCTGCCTTGGTGAAAAGCTGAGTCTTTCCGATCCGAACCGGCCCAGATCGTAATGTGCCCCCATAGTCGCCATGAACTCAATGCCGCAGCATGATGTGGCAAAAGGCAAAGGCCAGATCGAGTTACTACGTGCAAGACCGACTACTTTATCGAGCCTTGTTGCGAACAGTCCCGGCGCCGAATATCCATCAGGGGGATCAACTTTGTTAAATAAGGACTTGCTTTCCATTTTCTAATCCCACTCGAAGGCTCCTTTTTTAGTGATGTAGTAAAAACCGATAAGGAACAGTGCGAGGAATATAAGCATATCATTGAATCCATCCCAGTTCATTCCCTTGAAATTGGATGCCCAGGGATAGAGGAAGATCACCTCCACATCGAAAAGTACAAACAGGATGGCAGTAAGGAAATAGCGTACAGTGAAGGGGAAGCGTGCGTTGCCCTTCACTTCAATGCCGCATTCAAAATTCTCGTCCTTATGCAGAGTTCTTATTTTCTTCCTTTTGCTTCCCATGAAATGGGTAGCAAACATAACTATAACGACAAATCCCAATGCGACGGCTGTTTGCAGCATTATGGGCAGATAATCACCCGGAAGAAATTCCTTTTCCATCTGTTCCTGAAGCTGTTAATTATTTCACAGTTATTCTCTTAATGTTAAACCGGGAAATCGGAATAAAGTTCAATTTCGGGGTACTAAAATCCGAATATTTTTCACCAATTCCGCACTTAATATCCAGATCCCTGGCTTACTATTCTATTCCGGAATAAAGCTTCATGAACTGAACCCTCTCAATAGCGGCAGGGTTTTCAAGCTTTGATTTACCAAGCTTCCCTCTGAAGTTATCAACAGTGTCGAAACCATGAATTCTCATCCATGCCTTTGTCTCTTCAATAATTGTGGGTATGACGCTGAATCCTTCAGTATACAGAGCCGATGCCACCTGCACCGTAGTTGCTCCGGCAAGCAATTGTTTTACAAAGGCCTCCCATGAGTGAACTCCGGTGGAGGCAGATATATCGCAGCCGAGGTTGCCCGAAAGTATTGAAACCCACCTTAGCGTGTGGTTATATTCAGTATCATTGCTGTAAATGCTGCCATTACTTACTTCGATCCTGTCAATATCAATATCGGTGTTGTAAGGTCTGTTGAAAAGAACAACTCCCTTTATCCCTGAGTTAGAAAGTTTCTGAACTGACTGTGCGAGTGAAGAGAAATAGAATCCGATCTTGACCGAAAGAGGGATGTTTATATAATTTTTGACCTCGCTGATTATATCATAATATATCTTCTCATTGTCTTCGGAGTTTCTTCTCCAGTCCGAAGGAAGAATATAAATATTCAATTCGAGTGCGTCAACTCCGGTCTCCTCGATCCTTTTTGAAAATGAGTGCCAGTTGTTATTCGAAACGCAGTTTATGCTTGCTATGACCGGAATATCAACAGATTTCTTTGCCTCTCTCAGGAAGTCGAGGTATCTGTTCAGGGTATGGGTTTTGGCAAAGTCGAAGATGTAATCGTATGCCTCATCATAATCGTGAACCCTTCGTCCGAGGATATTTGAGGGGGCACGGGTGAATGTCTTCATATTGCCCTCCTCCGATTTAATAACTTTATTTGTTTCCACGTTGATCTGTTCCTCGAAAACAGATTTTACAACAACGGCTCCGGCCCCGTGATTTGCTATCTCCTTTATATTGTGAATTGAATTTGTAAGACCGCAGCTTCCGGCGATAAGAGGATTTTTAAGCTGAAGCCCGAGATAGGAGGTTTGTAATTCAGTCATCTTATTGTATTTATGATCAGTTTATACTCTTTTGCTTACCATAAAGATAATAAAAAGTGAGGCTTGTAATCATGACAATTGTTTTAAAATGATCCGGCTTTGGCAATTCAAAATCTTGGCTATCTTTGATTCCTCATTTTAAAATCCTGCTATGGAGCTGTTTCAATCGCTGTTCGACTGGTATATGGCTAATCTCACATATCTTACCATTGCACTTCTTATGGCGATAGAAAGTACATTTCTTCCCCTTCCATCTGAAGTAGTTATTCCTTTTGCAGCATATAAAGCAGCTCAGGGAGACCTGAATGTTTTTCTTGTTGTGATCTTCGGAACCTTTGGCGCGTTGTGCGGATCGATGATCAATTATTTTCTGGCACGCTACCTCGGAAGACCGATTGTGTACTCTTTTGCCGATTCTTCAGTAGGAAAGCTGTTTCTCCTTTCTAAAGAGAAGGTGCAGCATGCCGAAGACTATTTTGTAAGAAATGGCAAATCATCCACATTCATCGGAAGGCTTGTTCCCGGGGTGCGCCACCTGATATCTATTCCGGCAGGACTTGCGAAAATGGATCTGCGTAATTTCGTACTTTATACCTTTATCGGCGCCGGGATCTGGAATATGATACTTGCAATAATCGGCTATTACCTTTATGCTGTCAGGGAGCAGATATTTCCATATCTGGGCTACATACTACTGGCTCTTGGCGCAGGCTTTGTAGCTTTCCTTATAATCAGGGACAAAAAGAAAAAGAAAAACAGATTACAGGATCAGCTCTGATCGCTTGTTGTATTTGCCTTAAAAAGGTAAATAATCACAACTCCGAAAGTCAGTATCAGGAACACCGGGAGAAATATTCTACCGAGACCGGCCTCTTTCCCGAGTGCAGTCTGGATCGTCCTATAGCTTATAAATGAAAACATTATGAGGATCACACACTTAAGGATCCTTACCATCCGGGTCGCAAACCGATATTGTACCTGGGCATTCTCCCTGGTGATCTTAACCGGGAAATTAAATTTATCAGGGAACCTGTTTACTATAGTCATCAGAAGCCAAAGTCCAAGGCCGGTAAGCGGAAGAATCCAAAGAGATGTCCTGCTTCCGAATCCGTCAGGAGTCCCTGCCGCATTGAAGTGTGTTGGTATCCGGTCGGGAATATCGCCGTAGTAACGGATGGGAAGTATAAACAGAAACAAAAGAAATGCGATTGCGATAAACTCTATCACCTGATCGTGTGAAGAGAGTGGCAGCTTTATCTTCGGACGCTCGTTTTTATCAAGGTATCTCATGATATATTATGTGTAAGTACTAGATGTTCTTTTAGATTATCTGACCCACATCCCGGCATTACATGTCTTGACTTAACGCCCGGCCCTCCCTTTTGGGAAACAGGAAAGGGGGTAAAAAATTTATTCATTATCTCTATGCACGATCTGGGGTGAAAATGCCGGCAGGCAGACTGCAACATATTCAGCACCACCAGGGTAAGGTGAACTGTACTTGACCCATTCATTTGCATAAGTCACAATAGCTTCCCCTTCGTTTACCCTGAACTCCTTTTCCCTGGTTTTAACACTAATAGATCCTTTCAGGACAACTGTATATTCATTGAATTCGGGGCACTGTCCGGGTTCTTCCCATCCCTGGGGACTCTCCATTTTTGCGATGCTGACCTCAGTTGTACCGCTGTTTACATGGCCAAAATATTCCCTTATGATTTTTTCACCTGATCCTGCTGCCTTTATAACAGAAGGACTCTTTATTACTTTGCTCATTATCAGTTTATAATGTTTTTAAATAGATTAATCTTCAAGATACCCGAACTTACCGTTGTAAAAATCGTCGAACGCCTCCTGAATCTCAGATTTGGTATTCATTACAAAGGGACCGTATGCCGAGATGGGCTCTTTTATGGGCATGCCGCTGAGAACAAGTATTTTA
Source organism: Bacteroidota bacterium (assembly GCA_037446375.1). Lineage (GTDB taxonomy): Bacteria > Bacteroidota > Bacteroidia > Bacteroidales > VadinHA17 > LD21. The sequence continues at coordinate 5,334 of JBBIIS010000070.1, forward strand.
CTCTCCTTCAGTCCTTCTACAAGTATTGATTCTCCTTCGGGTGAAAACAGCGCCAGTGAGTTTTCAGGGACAGTTTTTTCCTCATTAAGCTTTATGTCTCCATCGATAACAAGAAGGCAGGTATTCTGATCCGACGGAAATGCCAGATCAGCTTTACCTCCTTCCTTCAGTATCAGATTGAACACGCTCAGAGGGGAAAAAGTTGTTGCTGGACCTCTGACTCCCTTGTATTCACCGGCTATTATCTCAGCTTCACCATTCATATCACCAAGGCTGACTCTTCCCATCGACCTGTTTTCGATCGCCTGATATTTTGCAGGAGTCATCTTATATTCTGCAGGAAGATTGACCCATAACTGTACCATCTGGAGCATTCCGCCCTTTTTCGAAAACTCCTTTTCGTGATACTCCTTATGAAGCACACCGGCGCCGGCAGTCATCCATTGTACGTCCCCTTCGTTTATTACACCGCTGTTACCTGCAGAGTCGTGATGGGCAACACTGCCATGATATGCTATTGTCACCGTCTCAAATCCCCTGTGTGGATGAACACCTACTCCTCGTGGAGTGCCGGAAGGAGGAAAAAGAAACTTTGATCCATAATCCAGAAGAAAAAATGGGCTCATTCCTGTCATTCCTATTTCGTCGTAATGGGGGAAGAAGTTATGCACCCTGAATCCGTCCCCGACCATATGCGGTGGTGGCGGGGGAAGAATGACCTTAATTTTACGGTAAGGTGCTTTCATTTTATTTTTGATTTTCAGGTAATGAATAAACAATTGATTTAACCTGCTGTGCCCATTCAAAATGACTCTTTCCATCGGTAAAGGTCTGCCATGGCATTACCTTTCCGACAGTTAAGGTGACAGTCGAATTCCTCTGTCTCATCATTTCCCCGGGCAGCAGCATTGTCTCTATAAACATCTTTATTCCGAAAAATGTTCTCAGACGGGCGACATTATAGAAGAGATTTGAGTTTCGGCCGCTTATATGGACGGGAATAATATCTCTGTTGTGTCCGACCGCCTTTGTTATAAAAGATTTTTGCCATGAATTATCTGAAATTTTCCCCTTGTTCCTTCTTGAAACTTCGCCGGCCGGAAAAATAAAGATCTGCCTTTCTGAATCGTAAAGCTCAATAAGCCGGATAGCTCTTTCCCTTGAAGTTTTCCCGAATACATTCAACCCGAATATAATTGGCCGCAAATTGGGAATATAGTAAAGAAGTTCATTTGCCGGGGAAATTATATCGGGGAAATGGCTCCCTACAGCATCAAAAAATGACAAGGCATCAATACCGCCAACAGGATGGTTTGATGCAAAAATGAATCTGCCCTCTTTCGGTATATTCTCAATGCCTTTTAATAATACAGTTACATGCCAGCCTTCAAGGACATCCTTCACGAATTCGACTCCCTGGAGATGACTGCTTCTAAGGATAGTGGCATTCATTTCATCCTCATGCACGATTTTTTTCATGAACCGGATGACGAAATGAGGTAACGCTCTCAGAAACTTGTTGTCGCTTCCCCTGATGGCTTTTTCAATATCAATGGCCATGTATTGCGTATGTATCTGCCTTTGGACGGTACTGATGCTAATTTAAAATCATGACTCTGTATCACTCTCTGTGAACTCTGTGGCACACCCTGAAACCAAAGAATTTACACGGGGAGCCACAGAGGAGATCCGTTCTTATTCTATGATTTCTGCATGATCGAATTTGTCATTATTTACCTGCACCTGGGTGTGTCTTACCCTTTTCACACCTTTTCCACCGAAAAATCCCCAGCCGCCGCTTCCGAGTAGAAATCCCAATGCGTAGAGTCCGCCATTGTTGTTCTGGGCATACATAGTTACCTTATCGTAGAACAGCATTGCGACAAAATCGAAAGGAGCAATGAAGCCGTGCCACAGACCGCCAAAAAAACCGTAGGTATGGCCCTTCAGACACAGGTCGACATTTTCTCGCTGGGCACAGCCGCTCAGAAGAAGCAACGCAAAAAATCCGATCAAAAAATAAGCAGGTGGTATTCTGAACTTTGTTTTCATAATTGAAATTTATATACTAATTAAAGAACTTTAATCTTTCAGAACATTGTAAGAGAAACAGGCTGACCGGAAAACTTTTTCTCATGTTCTATAAGCCATTTTTTTCTCCACAGACCTCCTCCGTAACCGGTAAGATTGCCGTTTTCACCTATCACCCTGTGACAGGGCACAACAATTGAGATCTTGTTCATGCCATTGGCATTTGCGACAGCCCTGACGGAGCTTATGCCTCCAATAGCCTCAGCCTGCCTTGAGTATGACCTTGTTGTGCCGTAGGGGATACGAAGCAGCTCACCCCATACCGATATCTGAAAATCGGTCCCTGTGAAGACAAGCGGCACTGAGAAAGATCTTCTTTTTCCTTCAAAATATTCACTGAGTTCTTTTGTAATATTCTCAATAAAAAATGTGTGACCATCACCTATATCATCCTTAAGATACCTCGACAGGATCTTGTATTCGGTATTCAGCATCCTGCGGTCGGCGAATTCAAGAAGACATATTCCATCTTCCGTGGAGCCGGCGACCATATCCCCAATGGGAGTTTCTATAATTTTTGTAAGGATCATTTGTTAAATCTCGAAAGGTCTGATTTAATAAATCTTGCATTTCTGAATCTTAATGCCGACCAGTCGTCGTCAATTGCGACCATCCTTACAGGATAAAACGAGCTGTTAATAAGAATTTCCCATCCATGGTCCCTGTCTATGTCGGAACAGAATTTTCTTGAAGTTTTCTTAGGATATGCAAACCACAGAATTCCGTCGGAGATCAGATTATGCAATGCAAGCGGGGCATATGTTTCGATCTCCGATACCATCTTTACAAAAAGGAGCATGAAGGGATAAGGATAACGGGGGTCAATTTCGGGGTCAATTACCAGATCAGGTAAGGTTTTTTTTAATGAATCAAGGAATTCGGTGCCCGGATTAATGACCGCTATTCTATTATGCCCTTTGTAATTAAGCTTCGCAAGCAGTTTCTCCATTTCAGTCACATTTGATAAGGCTAAGTTATCAAAAATATTATGATCCTTTTATCTCGCATTCGAATCATGATTAATAAAAAGATTATACATTTGTATTGTCATTAATTGGGGTGCCTTAATATTACGGGCTGAGATCATACCCTTAAACCTGATCCGGGTAATGCCGGCGGAGGGAAAAGAGAGTATCAACTAATTCAGCGCAGTTTGCACCCCGGTAGATGATGTAAACTATTTGCTGAATATCATGAAAAAATATATTATCCTGATTTTGCTTCTGATCTCATCAGTTGTAAGTGGTCTGGCACAGAACAAAGCACTTGAGATCAGTGGAATTGTTTCCGATGAAAAGGGAAATGCACTGCCCGGTGCCGGTATATCAGTTCAGAATACTCTCCTCGGGACATATACCGGCAGTGACGGAATGTATGTTCTTAAAGTAAGGGAACCCGGCCCGTACAGGCTTGTATTCTCATTCCTTGGTTTTGAAAAGATAACAAGGGATGTGATTGTTACATCGGTTGTTACTTTAAACGTGAGTATGACCCCGGCGCTTCTTATGGCGGATGAGGTAATCGTTAATGCAACAAGGGCAGGAAATAAAACTCCTGTTGCCTGGTCGGATGTTTCGGGTGATGCCTTGCGAAAACAGAATAACGGACAGGATATCCCTTTCCTGCTGGGATTTACTCCATCGCTTGTAGAGACCTCCGAAGCCGGTACAGGTATCGGATACACGAATCTTCGAATCAGGGGAACAGACGCAAACAGGATAAATGTTACAGTTGACGGGATCCCGATCAATGATGCCGAATCGCAGCAGGTTTTCTGGGTCGACCTGCCCGATCTTGCCTCATCCGTTGAAAATATGCAGGTCCAGAGAGGTGTTGGGACCTCTTCCAACGGAGCCGGTGCCTTCGGCGCATCAGTGAATATCCTGACAAAATCTCCTGAGAACGTTCCATTTGCCGAAGTAAATTCAACTGCCGGCTCCTATAACACACTCAAGAATACAATAATGGCAGGAACGGGACTGATCTCCGGAAAATTTGCACTGACGATGAGGTATTCTGATATCATGAGTGACGGCTATATAAAAAGGACCGGCACAAACAACAGGTCAGAGGCAATATCCGGGATTTATAAAACCGAACATTCCCTTCTTAAGGCAAATGTTATCATCGGTGAGGAGCATACAGGCATAAGCTGGTGGGGAGTTCCGGCGGATTCTCTTGCAACCGACAGGCGCTTCAATCCTGCCGGGATGTACACCGATCAGAGCGGGAACATTCAGTTTTACAACAACGAAAGTGATAATTACTGGCAGAATCATTACCAGCTGATATATTCTTTAAACTTCGGAAAGTATTTCAATCTGCATACGGCGGTGCATTATACTACCGGTAAAGGATACTACGAGGAGTATTGCGAAGATCAGCTTTATTCTGATTATGGATTGCCAAATGTGACAGCGGGGGATTCCACTTTTAATTCAACGGATCTTATAAGGCGCAAATGGATGTCAAACGACTTTTATGGCACTGTCTGGTCACTGGGCTATAACAAAGGTAAGATTGATGCCGTAATTGGCGGCGGGGCAAATATGTACAATGGCAGATATTACGGCAATATAATCTGGATGAGGATTGCAGGGAATACCGAAAAGGATTACCAGTGGAACTTTAACAGGTCCAAAAAGGGAGAAATCAGTATCTACGGGAGGATAAATTACAGGTTCAGCAGCCAGTTTACAGGATTTGCCGATCTTCAGTTAAGGCATATTTCGTACGACCTGAGCGGGACCGATGATGACCTGAAGGATCTTACCCAATCACATAATTACAGCTTTTTCAATCCCAAAGGCGGCCTTTTCTATACAATTTCATCTTCCCAGGATGCTTACATATCATTTTCGGTGGCTCACCGCGAGCCTACCCGTTCCGATTTCCAGCAAGCTACCGGCGATCCCTCAGCAACACCAAAGGCTGAGACCCTTTATGATGCAGAGGCCGGGTACATTGTAAGATCCGGCAGGGTCACAGCCGGCATAAACGTTTACAGTATGTATTATAACGATCAGCTGATACCTACCGGTCAGCTGAGCGATGTCGGTTACCCTATAATGACAAATGTAAAAAGAAGCAGCAGGAATGGAATTGAGCTCTCTTTTGAACTCAGGCCGGTAAAGACTATCGACTGGAAGATCAGCGTTACAGGGAGCATGAATAAGATCCCGGATTTCACCGGTTATTACACCGACTACAATACAAGCGACCAAAGCTCTGTATATAAAAGCATGAATTACGGAAAGGTCGATCTCGCATATTCGCCTTCCATCATTTCATCTGGTGATCTCGGATTTCTTCTTTCTGAGAAATTCAATATTCACCTGATGAGCAAGTATGTGGGAAAACAATACTTTGACAATACAATGAGCAATAACAGAAAAGTAGATCCATATTTTGTAAATAACCTCATTGTGAATTTCAATACGCCGATAGGGAAAGTAAAAGAATTTCATGCTTCACTTTATATAAATAATCTGTTGAATTCCGGCTACGTAAGCAATGGTTATGGCGGTTTCTGGTATGAAGACGGAAAAGAGAAGACCTGGGCATACTACTTTCCTCAGGCGGGGACAAACTTTCTGGTTAAAGTGGGGTTTCGGTTTTAATTATTTTTCAAAGGATGACTCTATCAGCGTGGCTCTCACATAACTGGATCGAGATTTTTGGCGCCATAACTGGCATTTTCTATGTCTTTCTTGAAATACGCCAGAATCTCTGGCTATGGCCGGTTGGTATAGTAACTTCCGCTGTCTATATCTGGGTCTTTTTCCACGGGAAGCTTTATGCGGATATGAGCCTGCAGGGATACTACCTGGTAATAAGTGTTGCCGGATGGTGGTGGTGGGTGAGGGGCGCAGGGAGCAGGGCTCAGGGCGGCGGGGAGATTAATAACGGTGAGAGGAGAGAGGAGAGAGGAGAGAAGGGATCATTGAAAGTTACGAGGATAAGGCTCAGGCTTGCGCTGGTCCTGCTTGTTGTTTTTATAATGCTTTACGGAATAATGTTTCTCGTATTAAGCAGGCTTACAGATTCTCCGGTGCCGGGCTTTGATGCATTTCTCACCTCTCTGTCGATTGTAGCCACCTGGATGCTTGCAAGAAAGATCTATGAGCACTGGTACCTCTGGATCGTTGTCAATTCAGCCGCAACAGGTCTTTTCCTTTTCAGGGGTCTCTATCCGACAGTTATACTTTACGCTATATACTGCCTTATGTCTTTTGCAGGGCTGAAGGAGTGGAGGCGCTCATTATCCTGAAGCTGGTCTCATTTGCAAATTGCTCTTTCAGAACCGCACCGGCTCTCCCCCGGTCCTTTTTTTATTAAGGAGCAACTTCCGGATTAAAATCTGCTGTGATTCCTTTCATCCTGTTCCGGAATTATTTTGTTAAAAGCAGAAAGAAACCGATACCTGTCAGAAATCGATTGAATAATGAGCCTATATTATATATGGTATAAAAATATTTAGGAATAATTTAGAAAAATCGCAGACTTATATGGGGGTAAAAGGTGTTATAGGTACACTCAGGGTAGATGTTAAATTTTTTTTCATGGTTAACTGGAATAACTGTTTCTTTCATGTAGCCGTAAAAGTGCAGATTTACAGATAGATATGTGCAATCAGGTTTTTTTTATTCAGGACGACAATAAAAATGTGAAATAGTTCTTTGTTTATATCAATATTTCTTTCTTTCTTTGATATAAGTGATAACTCACTCAAAAAACCTTTTATTAACAAACTAACTAACCTGTTCATAAAAACGATTGACTATGCAAATTTTTACGAATCTACGGCGCATTGCGCTGTTTGTACTCAGCCTGGTTCTTTCTGTAGGCATGATCACTGCACAGGAAAAAACCATTACCGGTAAGGTAACCGCCGAGGGCGAGGGACCTTTACCCGGCGTAAACGTTACTGTTCAGGGGACGACGATCGGTCAGATAACCGATGTGAATGGTGTATACACATTAAAAGTACCGGGCCCACAGGCTGTACTTGTGTTTTCATCAATCGGCTACGTCACCCAGCCAGTCACTGTTGGAACACAGACTACGATAGACGTAGTACTTGTTTCCGATACAAAAGCTCTTCAGGAAGTTGTAGTTGTTGGTTATGGTACCAGAATGAAGGAACAACTTACTGGTGCAGTATCTTCAGTTACAGACAAAGAGTTGAAGGTTACATCTGCTCCAAGTGCAATTACCCGCTTGCAGGGTAAGGTTGCAGGGGTTACGATCACAACTCCGAACACTCCTGGTGGTGAGCCTACTATCCTCATCCGTGGTGTCGGTACCATCAACGACCCGAACCCTCTTTATGTAATAGACGGTGTTCCTGTTGGTCCGGGCAATAACCTGAACCCTGATGATATCGAATCAATTTCAGTACTGAAAGACGCCTCATCAGCCGCTATTTACGGATCAAGGGGTGCTAACGGTGTTATCCTCATCACTACTAAAAAAGGTGTCAAGAATCAGAAAGCCAATGTTACCTTTTCTGCAAGATATGGTATCAAACAGGCAACCAACCAGTACAGCTTGCTGAATACAGAGGAATATGGCCAGGCTGTATTTCTTTATGGCAATAACCTTAACAGGATTAATCCTGGTAGTGTAGTCCCTGGCAATGACCAGTACGGATACGGAGCAGCACCTGTTGTTCCTGACTATATTTTACCGGCAGGCGCAATGAACGGAGCCGCTGGAACAGATCCATCGCTTTATAAATATCCTGACTATGTAATCTTCAAAGCCAGCAAGCCAGGTACCAACTGGTACAATGAGATCTACCAGAACGGTGTCGTTCAGGATTACAGCCTTCAGCTTTCAGGTGGCGGAAACAACACAAACTATTCTTTCTCAACAAGCTACTATGATGAGCAGGGTATCCTGAAATATACCGATTTCAAACGTTACAACTTCCGTCTGAACACAGAATCAACAATTACAGACTGGCTTAAAGTTGGTCAGTCACTTCAGGCAGTTTTCATTGATCAGAAAGGTGATTTTGGAAACAACGGTGAAGGTGATGCAATTTCCATGGCATACCGTATGCAGCCTATCATACCTGTTTATGATATCGAAGGTAACTTTGCAGGTTCAAAGGCCAAAACAATGGGTAACGCCGGAAACCCTGTCGCACAGTTGTATCGTGCAAAAGACAACGATGGCAAATGGATGCGCGGACTCGGCAACATATTTGCAGAAGCCACTATTATCAAGGGTTTAACAGTAAAAACTCTGTTCGGATACAATATCGGTATCTGGAACTCAAAGACCTATACACTTCCTACATATGAATCATCTGAGCCTAACAAAATCAATGGATTTGCTCAGTATATGAATTATGATATTTTCTGGAACTGGTCTAATACTGTTAACTACAATGTTACTATCGCAGGCGTTCATAAACTCAGTATAGTAGCAGGAACTGAAGCTTACAAAGACAGCTATCAGGAGTTCGGAGCAAGCAGAAGCGTTTATTTTAACGAATCTCCTGATTATATGTACCTGAGCTCAGGTGAATCGAACAAGGACAACTACGGCAGCGGATCAGCAAATTCAATGTTTTCACAATTCGGTCGTGTTAACTACGACCTTATGGGCAAATACATGATTGAAGCTACAGTACGCCGCGACGGTTCTTCAAGATTTGGTACCGCCAAACGTTATGGCGTATTCCCTGCTGCTTCGGCCGCATGGGTTATCTCACAGGAAGACTTCATGAAATCTACCTCCAGCTGGCTTAATCAGCTTAAGCTCAGAGCAGGTTACGGTACCTCAGGTAACGACAGGATAGGAAACTACAACGGATTCTCTACCTACGCAACAAACGGTTATACCGCATCTTATGACCTTAATGGTGTTACTTCCGGTGTTGTTTCGGGCTTTATTCCCAATACAAGGGGTTCAAACGATGTAGGATGGGAAGCAACGAAAACTCTGGACTTTGGTATCGACTCAAGGTTTTTGAACAATACACTCACTTTCTCTGTTGATATATGGCAGAGGAAAACAACAGACATGCTTTATCAGTTGTCCGTTCCTGAAGTTCTTGGATTAGCTACACCGCCTTATGTAAATATAGGTGACATGAAGAATACAGGTTATGATATTACCCTCGGCTATAATAATACAGCTCTTGATGGGAAACTTACCTACTCGGTTAACCTTACCGGATCACATTATAAAAATGAGGTTACCAAGCTGTCAAATAATCCTAATGAAATCATCTACTGGAACACAAGGCAGGTTGACTATACTGCAGCTACTGTTGGACATTCATTCCCTGAATTTTACGGATACAAGGTCTTAGGCATTTTCCAGGGATCAGATACTACAGGATATCCTAAAGCTTTCGGAACCAATTACAACCAGCCGGGTCACTTCAAATTTGCTGACATAAATGGTGACACAGCCATTACAACTAAGGACCGTACCTGGATAGGAAGTCCTCACCCGAAATTCACCGGTGGCTTGAACATTGATCTCGGATATGCAGGATTTGATCTGAACCTTTTCTTCTACGG